>JAPLED010000129.1 GCA_026391475.1 Bacteroidia bacterium
GTAAATTGAACTGAAAGGAATGCCATGAACTCTTGAATAGGCATGAACCAGCTTGAAACCTACTCCGCATCCGGATAGTTCTTTGTATGGGTAATTGCAGGATGGTTGCTTGGGATCAAGGACAGCAAGCGCTTTGGGTATCTCATCGCCCGGGTAATGGTGATCGCAGATTATAATATCGAGCCCTTTTGTACGTGCATATTTGACTTTTTCGACTGCCTTAATACCACAGTCGAGTGTGATCACAACCTTACAGTTACTCTGATATGCGTAATCCAAACCCTGGAATGAAACTCCGTAACCCTCTTTATATCTGTCGGGTATGTAATACTCAACATTTGAATATTGATCTTTGAGAAATGAATACATCAGGGCTACGGCGGTGGTTCCATCTACATCATAATCACCATAAACAAGGATTCTTTCGTTTTTCTTTATTGCTGTTGATATCCTGTCAACAGCAATATTCATATCCTTCATAAGAAATGGATCATGAAGGTAATCGAGACTGGGAATAAAAAAAGCCTTTGCTTCATCAGCAGAGGTAATATTTCGCTGGACCATCAGATTTGCCAGAGACTCCGACACACCAAGGGCTCCTGCGAGTTGTTTCACAACAGCAATATCTCCCTTTTCCTTCACAACCCATCTTTTTTCCATCCTTTTATTGATTAGTCCATGCCAGATCAAAAATTTCCTGCAGGTTTCTTTTCACTTTGCTTTTTACGGAATGAAAATCCTGTCTGCCGCCCAGTTCCTTTTCGAGTGAAGTAACCCCTTTATCCGTAAAGCCACAGGGGTTTATATTATTAAAGTAGGTCAGATCGGTATTAACATTAAAAGCAAAACCATGCATGGTTACGTACCTGCTGGCCTTTACTCCGATAGCACAAATCTTCCTTGCCTTCCCACTGGTTTCCGGGTCGAGCCACACACCTGTTCCTCCCTCAAGCCTTGAGGCTGCAAGGCCAAATTCACCAACAGTTCTGATGATAGCCTCTTCGAGTCTGAAAATATACTCCTTCAGCCCTATTTTAATGACCTCCAGATCAAAAATCGGGTAGCCTACAATTTGGCCCGGACCATGATAAGTTATGTCTCCTCCCCTGTCTATCCTGTAAAAAGAAGCACCCTTTGCCTGAAGCTGAATATAGTCAAGAAGAAGATTATTTTCCGACCCGCTTTTGCCAAGTGTATAGACATGAGGATGCTCAACAAAGATCAGAGTACCGGGAAGAATGTTTTTAACGGAATCTCCGGCCTGGTTTTCCTGTTTTTTGCTGTCAACAAGTTTTGCAAAGATATCTGCCTGGTAGTCCCAGGTCTCTTTATAATCCTTTTGCCCAACATCCTTATATACAACGCTATAGCTCAATTGTATTTATAAAATTAAGTAATGCCAATATAAATAAATTTATCGAGCCTTTATATGATTTTCCGCATGAAAAGATGACCTCACTAGGGGGCTGCTTTCAACGAAAGAAAATCCTAGTTCCAGGGAGATAATCCTATACTCTTCAAACTTTTCCGGGGAAATATATTCCACTACTTCCATGTAATCTAATCCCGGTTGAAGATATTGACCGATTGTAAGTATTTTGCAACCTGCAGCATAAAGATCCCGGATAGTTTGAATTATTTCATCCTCATTTTCACCAAGTCCTAACATAAAACCCGATTTGGCAATTTTCCCTTTTTTGGAGATATGTTGTAAAACATCAAGACTCCTTTCATATTTTGCTTTTGTACGGATTATCGGAGTAAGGCGTTTTACGGTCTCTATATTATGAGATATCACATCCGGTCCGGCATCAATAATCTTTTGAATACTTTCAGTCTTCCCGTCAAAATCGGGAATTAAAGTCTCCATCGTTGTATCAGGATTAACCTCTTTTACACACTTTATTGTCTCTGCCCAGAAAGATGCGCCCCCGTCGGGCAGATCATCGCGGTCTACTGAAGTGATCACACAATGCTTAAGTTGCATTTTTTTAATTGATTCAGCCAGTCTTAATGGTTCCTGAGGATCAGGAGGAAGTGGTTTTCCTGTTTTTGTGGCGCAGAATTTACAGGCCCTGGTACAAATATCTCCTAGTATCATAAAGGTAGCAGTGCCAGAATTCCAGCATTCACCTATATTCGGACAATTTCCGCTGGTGCATATTGTATGAAGATGATTCTCAACAACAACATGTTTCACCATTGAATAATTTTCTCCGCTGGCTCTCTGCATCTTCAGCCACGCCGGTAACCTTCTGTTCTTTTGCATTAAGGAATCTATTTGAAATTGAGCAGGCAAAGTTATAAACAATTAATAATCCAATTTATTATATTTGTTCTCTTCATGATGGCAGAAAAAGTATTAATTAAAATATTACACAAATGGCTAATAATGAGTTAAAGGTAAACCATAAATACCAGACAGTTATAGGTGATTTTCCAAAAGTGGGAATCCGTCCGACAATTGATGGCAGGATGCGCGGAGTAAGGGAATCGCTTGAGGATCAGACCATGAATATGGCAAAGAATGCCGCAAAACTTATTTCATCAAATCTGAAATATCCGAATGGCAAACCGGTTGAGTGTGTAATATCTGACACATGTATAGGAGGGGTTGCTGAATCGGCGATGTGTGCCGAAAAATTCAGTAAGAACGGCGTGGGAGTGAGCCTTACGGTTACCCCTTGCTGGTGTTATGGAAGCGAAACAATCGACATGAACGCCGATATTCCAAAAGCTATCTGGGGATTTAATGGTACTGAGCGACCGGGCGCTGTTTACCTTGCTGCGGCACTTGCAGGTCATACCATGAAGGGATTACCTGCTTTCGGGATTTACGGCCACGATGTTCAGGATTCAGGAGATCAGTCAATACCTGAGGATGTAAGTGAAAAAATCCTCCGTTTTGTACGGGCAGGACTGGCTGTATCACTTATGAAAGGCAAATCATATCTTTCAATGGGCGCAGTTTCGATGGGAATAGCCGGATCAATAGTTCGGGAAGATTTCTTCCAGGAATATCTGGGAATGCGAAATGAATACGTTGACATGAGTGAATTCAGCCGCCGTCTGAACGAAGAGATTTTTGATAAGGATGAATTCAGAAAAGCGCTTGAATGGACAAAGAAAAACTGCAAGGAGGGAAAAGATCTTAATACAGTTCCAAAGTCGAGAAAACAAAAGGATAAAGAATGGGAGATTGTTATAAAAATGACTCTTATTGCCCGCGATCTGATGGTTGGCAATCCAAAACTTAAAAAACTTGGTTATGGAGAAGAAGCACAGGGTCATAATGCTATTCTTTCCGGTTTTCAGGGGCAGCGCCATTGGACTGATCACATGCCTAACGGCGATTTTCTTGAGGCAATCCTCTGTTCATCATTCGACTGGAATGGCATCAGACCTCCATATCTTGTTGCCACAGAGAATGATGCAATGAACGGAGTGCCCATGCTGTTTGGTTATCTGCTTACCAATACAGCACAGATGTTTTCAGATATACGTACCTACTGGAGCCCCGAGGCAATAAAAAGAGTTACAAAGACGAAACCTGAAGGTCTTGCATCGAACGGAATTATTCACCTTATCAATTCAGGAGCTTCAGCTCTTGATTTTTCAGGAAGACAGTTGAAGAAGGGTGAGTCGTGCATTAAACCATTCTGGGATATAACAGGAAAGGATGCTGCTTCCTGCCTTGAAGCAACTCAATGGCCACCCGCAGCTTCGGAATATTTCAGGGGTGGTGGCTTCTCATCACAATTCGATACAAAAGGTACAATGCCTGTTACTATTTCGAGAGTTAACCTTGTCAAAGGCCTGGGTCCTGTGCTGCAACTTGCAGAAGGCTGGACTGTTGAGCTGCCGGAAAAAATGAACAAGATACTTACTGACAGAACAAATCCCACTTGGCCAACAACATGGTTTGCTCCAAGACTTACAGGGAAAGGACCATTCACTGATGTTTATTCTGTGATGGCAAACTGGGGTGCCAACCACAGCTCCTCAAGCTTTGGACATATCGGCGCTGATCTGATTACTCTTGCATCAATCCTCAGAATACCGGTTTGTATGCATAATGTGGTTGATGAGAAAGTGTTCCGGCCAAGTTCATGGAATGCTTTTGGGATGGACAAGGAAGGATCGGATTACAGAGCTTGCCAGACTTACGGGGCGCTTTATAAATAGTTCTTTCACCTCATCCCCCAACCCCTTCTACCTTGGGAGAAGGGGAGTAAGACAAACATAATCAAATAATTAAGCCCCTCCCCCAGGGGGGAGGGGTTGGGGAGAGGTGGATTGAACTAAAATATTATTATCTTGATAATTAACACTTTAAAATATGGAAACAACCCTTGAAAACAGAAAAATTGAAATCGACCAGGAGACCCTGAACAACCTTAATACTACCAGAAAATGGGCAATGTTCCTTGCCATTATCGGGTTTATCATCCTTGGTTTAATTATTGTTTTTGGCCTGATTGCCGGTACATTTCTAACGGTTTTTAACTTGGGCGAGAAAGGGCTTGGAGTTCCTGAATCGCTTATGTTCTTACCAATTCTCCTCCTTGCATTAATTTATTTTTTCCCTGTCCTTTTCCTGTTTCGGTTTTCGAAACACACAAGCCATGCCGTACAAACCATTGACAAAAAAGAACTTCATAAAGCATTTAGGAGTCTCAAATTCTATTTTGTATATATTGGGGTATTGATAATAGTTGTTTTATTATGTTATGTTGCGGTGTTAGTATTAGCAGGTACATCAATGGCATTTCTTAAGGGGCTGTGATAATGCAAAAAGGAGATATTGTAATCGTTTTCGACTGTGGAGCAACAAACGTCAGAGCAATAGCAATCAACAGCGAGGGTGAAATACTTGCAGCTGAATCATACCCGAATAATACAAAACCTGATCCCTTATACCCTGCTTACAGGATATGGGATGTGAATGAGATCTGGGAAAAGATGTGCCGGGCATCACAAAAAGTTATCCGCCAGATCAATGTAAATCGAATTGCCGGGGTCACAGTCACAACTTTCGGTGTAGATGGAACCCTGTTCGACGAGTCAGGGAAAATGCTTTACCCGGTCATATCATGGCAGTGTGAAAGGACTAATCCTATAATGGCCAATATCGATAAATACTTACCCCTCAGTAATTTATATAGTGAATGTGGCGTTCTTCCTTTCACTTTCAATACAATTAATAAACTGATCTGGTTTGTCGAACAAAAACCGAAAATAGTCGAAAAAAGCTACCGGTTTCTTTTCATGCCTTCGATATTCTCATTCCTTCTTACCGGTGAGATGGTAAATGATACAACCATGTCTGGAACATCGATGTTAACAAACCTGTCGACAAGGAAGTTTTCCGAAAATATTATCAATAAAATTAATTTCCCGATTGAAAAAATAGGAACACCCGTTGAAGCAGGCACTATTACCGGAAAGATCAATGCAAAGGCTTCTGCAGAAACAACAATTCCTGAGGGTATCCCGGTTGTTGCTACCGGTCACGACACACAATTTGCTATTTTCGGATCAGGGGCTGAAAAAAACCAACCCGTACTCAGTTCAGGAACCTGGGAGATACTGATGGTCAGGGCAGAAGGTTTCAGGTCAGGTAAAGAGCAGCTCGATATGGGTATCACAACCGAACTGGATTCCAGACCCGGATTATATAATATTGGCAATCAGTGGATTGCCTCCGGAATACTTGAATGGGCCCGCAGGAACCTCTATGGCGATATTAAAGATGATGTTTATGAAGTCATGATTTCAGGAGCAGAAAAAGTACCATACGGTTGCAATGGAGTGAAGATCATTCCAAAATTCTATGAAGAACTAAAAGGAAATCCAGGAGGCAAGATACTCGGTCTTACAATGGAATCAACCCGTGATGAAATCTATCGTGCAATGCTTGAGGCTCTTTCTGAAAGGCTGGTTGAGGGCAAGAGAGCTCTTGAGAACGCAGGAGGTTTTAAAACCGAAAGCATCCTTTGTGTAGGCGGAGGTTCTAAAAACAGGTTATGGAACAAATTAAGAGCAGACTATACCGGTGTTCCCCTTAAGATAATCGACCATAAGGAAACCACAGTGCTCGGCGCCTCTTTATTCGTCCAGGCAGCCTGCGGCAATTCTGCTTCTCCCGAGGAAGCCAGATCTGCTATTGATTATAAAACCAAAATAATTGAACCCGGAGCGAAGTGATATGGAGATTGCATATTTCAACGGTAAGTTTCTTCCAAAAGATGAAATAAAGATCAGTCCTGATGACCGTGGATTTCTGTTTGCTGATGGCATTTATGAAGTTATGAAATGGTACGAGGGGTTTTTCTATGACATAGAAAGCCATCTTACAAGAATGAAACGAAGTCTCAGTGAAATTCGCATTAACTGGCCCGAAGAAGATACTTTTCCCACTTTCGCAAAGGAGCTTATTAATCGTAACCAGTTGTCTGACAGCCAGGCTCTGATCTACCTTCAGGTTACAAGAGGAGCTGCTCCACGTACCCATTTTTTTCCCGACCCTGAGGTAAATCCAACTGTTTATTCTTTTGTGAAGAAATTCCGGTCGACCGGAATCTTGCCCGGATCAGGTGTCAAAGTAATGCTGAAAGAAGATATCAGATGGAGCAGGTGCGATATTAAATCAGTGGCTCTTCTTGCCAACACACTTAGTTTTCAGGAGGCCCATGAAAAGGGATTTAATGAATGTATATTTGTCAGGAACGGTCTGATCACCGAAGGATCCCGCTCAAATATCTTCTTTGTCATCGATGGTACTCTCTATACTCATCCGGAATCGGAACATATACTTTCGGGTGTAACGAGGAAAAATATTTTACGTATTGCGAAAGAGGCCGGAATTACTGCTAAAGAGGAACCATTACCTGAGAAAAAACTCGGAATAATTCATGAAGCATTTATTACAAACACTTCAGCAGAAGTAACCCCGGTAATTGCTATAAACGAACTGACAGTTGGTAATGGAATGCCCGGACCTGTGACAATGCTTATCCATAAAAATTTCAATACCGGAATAATTGCTTTAAAAGGCTAAGAAGCCTTCATCAGCAAAAGCCTGAATTTTTCTATATTTGCACAAATTTTCAAATCACTATGAACAACATGAATTTAAGTGAACAGGAGCAGATAAGAAGAGAATCTCTCGATGAATTAAGAAAACTCGGAATAAATCCCTACCCTGCTGCTGAATATAAAACTACCGCATTTGCACAGGATATACTCGATAACTATACTCCTGAAAAAAATAATTTTCAGGATGTTTGTCTTGCTGGTCGCATAATGAGCAGACGCATAATGGGGAGTGCCTCATTTGCGGAACTAATGGACTCATCCGGCAGGATACAGATTTATGTACGTCGTGATGATGTTTGCCCCGGCGAAGATAAAATGATGTATAATACTGTGTTTAAACGTCTTCTCGACATTGGTGATATTATAGGTGTAAAAGGTCATGTTTTTAAAACACAGATGGGCGAGACAACCGTTCATGTTGAAGAGTTTACAGTTCTAAGCAAATCGGTCCGTCCGCTGCCGGTAGTAAAAGAAAAAAACGGCATTTTGTTTGATGCCGTTACCGATCCTGAGATGCGTTATCGCCAGCGATATGTTGATCTTATTGTAAATCCTCAGATACGCGATGTGTTTAGAAAAAGAACACAGATAATCCAATCGATGCGTGAGCTTTTTAATTCAAGGGGCTATCTTGAAGTTGAGACACCTATTCTTCAGCCTATACCGGGGGGAGCATCTGCCAGACCGTTTATTACTCATCATAATACTCTCGATATGACTCTATATCTGAGGGTTGCAAATGAACTTTACCTGAAGCGGCTTATCGTTGGTGGTTTTGAAGGTGTTTATGAATTTGCGAAAGATTTCCGCAACGAAGGAATGGACCGCACCCATAATCCCGAGTTCACAGTTATGGAGATATATATCGCCTTTAAAGATTATAACTGGATGATGAGCTTTACCGAAGAGATTGTTAAAAAAGCTGCACTCGATCTTCATGGGAAGACTGAAATTGAATATGGCGACAAGGTCATCAATCTTAATCCTCCTTTCAAAAGGATCAACATGACTGATGCAATAAAAGAAAATACCGGTACTGATATCTCAGGAATGGATGAAGCCGGGCTAAGAGCTGTTTGTGATAAGCTTAATGTCCCTCACACAGCATCGATGGGAAAAGGGAAGCTGATAAATGAGCTTTTCGGTTCAAAATGTGAACATAATTATATCCAGCCCACCTTTATAATTGATTATCCCACAGAAACATCCCCTCTGACAAAGATGCACCGGAGCAAGCCAGGTGTCACAGAAAGGTTTGAGCTGATGATAAATGGCAAGGAGATAGCTAATGCCTATTCTGAATTGAATGATCCGATCGACCAGATGGAACGGTTCAAGGATCAGCTCAGTCTTTCTGAAAAAGGCGATGATGAGGCAATGTTCATCGATCTCGATTTTGTGAGAGCTCTTGAATATGGTATGCCACCAACTTCAGGGATGGGTATCGGTATCGACAGGCTGACAATGCTACTTACCAATCAGCCATCAATTCAGGATGTGCTGTTGTTCCCGCAGATGAAACCTGAAAGTCAAAAGTCAAAAGTCGAAAGTCAAAAGGAAGAATACCTGGCGCTCGGAGTACCTGAAAAATGGGTTGAACCATTGAAAAAGTTAGGATTTACAACAGTTGCAAAGCTTAAGGAGGTTGAAAAACACACAAAACTTCACCAGGATCTTTGCGGTTATAATAAAAAACACAAACTCGGACTACAAAATCCTTCTCAGGACGATGTAAAAGCATGGCTAAACCTGAAATAAAAAAAATGAAATATCATTTTTTAGTCAGAATTATCAAATTAAAATCCGGATTATTATGAACTTCCTGCGAAAAATACTTAAGCTATCCGGAACAGGGTTCACTCATGATCAATATTATGAGTCTATGAATCTGGCTCTTAAAAGGTTGAATAATGAGCACGCCATGCTCCATTATCCACTTTATGTAAATGAAACAGATAGCTTCATCCAGGCACAGAAAAACCTTACGGATTATTGTGTTTCATTACTTAAACCCCTGAAAAATAAAGAAATACTGGAAATCGGATGTGGAAATGGGATTCAGGCTCTTTATATAAATGCCGGTTATCATCCCTTAAGGATAACCGGAATAGATATTAACAAGGCCAACATTGAAATTGCTAATAGTGAAAGAGAACATGCTGATATAGATAATGTCCGATTTCTTGTAGATGATGCGCAGAACCTTACACAGATACCTTCGGATTCCGTAGATGTTCTTCTAAACATTGAGAGTGCTTTTCATTATCCTGATAAATCTGCATTTCTTAAAGAAGCTCACCGCGTTCTGAAACCCGGGGGACAATTCCTGATAGCCGATCTTTTATCGACCCGTACTAAAAGGGAGGGAATTATGAAAATATGGGGTAGACCAATGGTTCATCATTTCTGGAACCGAAAACGCTACGATGAAGAATTTCTAAAATCAGAACTTGTAATTACATACAGTGAAGATATATCTCATCAGGTGAGAAAAGGATGGAGCATTTACAGGAACTGGCTTCCAAAAATAAAAGGGAAATTATTTTTTCAGAATGTAGCTTTCAGAATATTCTACATTATTAATGCCAGACTGAATATCTTCTTTTTGAGTAACAGACAGCAATATTTCATCTATGTTGGAAATAAACCTTCTTAAGAATGTTGAAATTGATTATCAGGAACTATTCCATTTTATTAAAAATAACAGATAGCCATAAATATAAAATATTATGTTAAACCTGCTTAAGCATCCTTTGCTGACACATAAACTCACGCTTTTGCGTCGTAAGGAAACCGGCACTAAAGATTTTCGTGAAACACTCGAAGAGATTGCCGGCCTGATGGCCTACGAGATAACACGGGATCTTCCGTTGAAAGACATTACAATTGAAACGCCGCTGGGAAAATGCAATACGCAGGAACTTGCAATGGATGTTGTTCTGGTCCCTGTTCTAAGGGCTGGTTTAGGAATGGTTGACGGTATTTCCAATCTTATACCGACCGCAAGAATCGGCCATATTGGAATGTACCGCGATCATGTAACACTTAAACCGATGACATATTATTCAAAATTCCCTGATAACCTGTCTGACGCGGTAGTAATGGTTCTCGACCCTATGCTTGCCACAGGAGGCAGTTCAACTGATGCTATCCAGGTTTTGAAGGATCGTGGGGCAAAGACCATAAAACTGGTTTGTGTTGTTGGTGCACCGGAAGGGGTGGAACGAATTATGAAAGATCATCCGGATGTTCAGATTTACCTGGCAGGGATCGATGAAAAACTTAACGAACATGGATATATTGTCCCTGGATTAGGTGATGCCGGCGACAGGTTATTTGGAACGAAATAAATTCTTTAAAATCTAACTTTCTCAATAATTTTTATCTTAAAAACCTATTCCTTTTAACAAATTGGAAATTTTGCTGTTAAAGCAGTAATCTGATCATTCAGAAATGACAGGAAATTATGTAATAGAGGTAAAAGATGTCTGGAAATCCTTCAAGACAGTTCAGGCTGTAAAGGGTACTAATCTTAAAATACCTAAAGGTCAGTTTGTTGCACTGCTTGGACCGAACGGAGCCGGGAAAACCACCCTTGTTGAGATGATTGAAGGAATTCAGAAACCTGATAAAGGCGAAATTACCATCATGGGGAAAAAGTGGAAAGGAAATGAAGATGAACTTCACCGTATCATAGGACTTTCCCTCCAGGAAACAAGGTTTATAGATAAACTCAGGGTTTCAGAGACATTACAGCTATTTGCCGGATTTTTCAATCTTGGGAAAGAACGTGTTAACGAGATAATTAAGATTGTCGGACTTGAAGAAAAGCGAAGATCTTATGTTGTTAATCTTTCAGGAGGTCAGCGGCAGCGTCTGGCAATAGGCATTGCCCTGATAAACAACCCTTCTATACTTCTTCTTGATGAACCGACAACAGGGTTGGATCCAAATGCCAGGCGGGAGATTTGGGAAATTCTGCGGAACCTGAAGGAGAAATCCGAGACTTCAATGATACTTACTACACATTATATGGAGGAAGCAGAAAACCTCTGCGACTATATAATAATAATGGATAATGGAGTAATATTAAAAGAAGGGACCTTGCAGCAACTGCTCGAAGAAGTAACCACCTCTCTTAAACCTTTAGAGTATCATCGTAAAACACTTGACGATCTGTTTGTTTCACTAACAGGAAGAAAGCTAAATGAATAGATGGTTCCGATTTAACCAGTTATGGCAGCTTATAATTGCACTGTTCCTGGAAATAATCCGCGAACCTGGAGTTCTTTTCTGGGGAATCCTCTTCCCTATTCTGATGTCACTCGGACTGGGACTTGCTTTTACAAAAAAAGCTGATGTAATACGGAAGGTTGCTATCATCAATAACATTGAAAAATCAGGTACCGGATCAGATAATACTGTTGTAGCTGACTTTCTTCAGAAAAATTGTGAAAAGAACTCCTCTGAAGAAAAAGGTACCTGGCAATGGAAATATATTAAAAAAGATGAAAAACTGGGAAACTCTATTTTTTTGTTCTATGAAATGGGATGGGACGAGGCAGTGAAACTTCTTAAAAGAGGCACAATCAATGTACTTCTTCTTGGATTGAACAGCTCGTTCGAATACCATTTCGATCCGATGAATCCCGATGCGCAACTGACTTATCTTAAGCTCAGTAGTATCATAGGGCAAGGTGAAATACTTCCGTTAAAAAGCAATTCAGAAATAAAACCACTCACTGTTACGGGTACACGATATATCGATTTTCTTGTACCAGGCCTGATAACAATGGGCGTAATGATGTCGTGCATGTGGGGAATCAGCTACGGGATAATTGAAAAGAGGTCAAAGAAGCTATTACGAAGGCTGGTTGCTACGCCGATGAAAAAGTCACATTTCCTCATCGCCCTTATTACAGTCAGGATTACAATGAATTTCATTGAATCGCTGGTTCTTTTTTTATTCGCACTTTTCGCATTTAAGATGACAATTCAAGGTGATATCTCCGCTCTTATTATAATGTTCCTTGCCGGGAATATTGCATTTGCAGGTATAGCCGTTTTTGTTTCATCCCATACATCAAATACTGAAGTAGGTAACGGCCTCATAAATTTTGTTGTGTTCCCGATGATGGTGCTTTCAGGTATATTTTTCAGTTATCAGAATTTTCCGGAATGGAGCATTCCTGTAATTAAGAACCTCCCGTTAACGATGCTGACCGACGGGATAAGAAGTATTTTCAATGAAGGAGCAGGTTATCATGAGGTAGCAATGCCGATTTTGATCCTGTTGGCAACAGGGGTCATCTTTTTTTCTGCCGGACTGAAAATATTCAAATGGCATTAAGATTAACGCAACTAATAAGTGTTAACGGTATTAGAGTCGGAAGTCGGAAGACAGAAGTCAGAAGTTGAAAGAAAATAAAGTGAGTTAAGAGCTTGAGGTGCAGGAATCAATCTTCAAACTTCGGACTTCCGACTTCGGTCTTCTAACTGATTAATTACAATATTTTTCATTTTAATGCAACAAATCATTTTTCTTCATGTCTTTATTCCGGAATTGACTTCAAAAATTTAATAAAGAAGAAGTATGCAAAGTCTGAGATTTTTAACAATCGCTATCGCCATCCTGAGTATATCTGCTTGTACTAATGGCCAGTTCCGGAAAACTGTTTACGGAAATAACAAGGTAGTCACAAAAGAAAGAAATGCAGAGAATTTTACCGGTGTCAGGGTAAGCACCGGAATTGATGTTTATCTGAAACAGGGAAATAATGAGGCAATATCAGTTGAGGCAGATGAGAATCTTCATGAATATATTCTCACAGAAGTAAGAGATGGGGTTCTTCATGTTTATACCGAAGTCAATATCCGTAAAGCAGAGAGGAAAAGGGTTTATGTTACAATGAAAGAGGTAAACTCTTTAAGGACAAGCAGCGCAGGCGATGTTATCGGTGAAACACCGATTAAATGTGATAAACTCGAATTATCAGCAAGCAGTGCAGGTAATATCAAACTTGATGTAAATGCAAAAGAAATAAAGGCAGATATCAGCAGTTCAGGTGATATAACACTAACAGGTGAAGCGGACATGCTTGAAGCTGATCTCAGCAGTGCCGGCGATCTTAATGCATATGATCTGAAAGTAAGGGAAGCAGATATTTCAGCATCAAGCGCTGGAAATGCTGAAATTAATGTGTCGGAAAAAATAACTGCACGGGCCTCAAGCGCAGGAGATATCAACTACGAGGGTAATCCCAAATATGTCGATGCACATTCCTCCAGTGCCGGTGGAGTACATAAAAGATAGCTTCTAATCAATATATTCCCCACATTATTACAAGCCGCCGGTTCATCTCCGACGGCTTTTTTATTAACTTTGTAATCCTGCTACAGCAACTAAAAAAATAAATATTCTGAATAAAACGGTTAAGTAAAATGAAGGATAATTTAAGTATCAATCTGAAAAACACCAACAGATTCATCTCTTTTGAAGAGGTTATTGCATTTGCACAACAATCGGTAAGGCATCTCGATACACTTAATGCCGGTACTGGTCCGGGAAATGATTTTCTTGGGTGGCTTTCGCTTCCCGATGATATCCTTAATCGGCTTGATAAAATAGAAAAAACTGCAAAATATATAAGGTCCGTTTCCGATACAACAGTTGTAATAGGAATTGGCGGGTCATACCTGGGAGCCAGAGCAGTGATCGAAGCCCTTTCTCATTCCTTCTCACCTCTTCTGAAGACAAAACACCATGACGTGATTTATGCAGGGCAGAATATTTGTGAAGATTATTTATCGGATCTTCTTGAAATACTCGATGGAAGAAATTATTCAATCGTTGTAATTTCAAAATCAGGCACTACCACTGAGCCTGCCATTGCCTTCAGAATACTGAAAGATCACCTCGAAAGAAAGGTTGGGAAAACTAAAGCTACAGAAAGGATCATTGCTATAACAGATGCAAGAAAAGGAGCTCTCAGGTCACTTGCTGAAACAAACGGTTATGAGACCTTTATAATACCCGATAACATTGGTGGCCGTTATTCTGTGCTTACTCCGGTAGGTCTGCTTCCAATAGCAATCAGCGGATTGGATATAAGAATGCTTGTAAGTGGTGCCAAAGCAATGGAGGAACTGACAAGAAATAATAAAAATGCCGCTTCAAATCCATCGCTTTTATATGCAGCCGCAAGAAACCTTATCCTCCAGAGCGGCAAATCAATAGAGATAATGGTTGGATTCACACCGAAACTTCACTTCTTAGCTGAATGGTGGAAACAATTATTTGGTGAGAGTGAGGGAAAGGACGGAAAAGGAATATTTCCTGCTTCAGTTGACATGACAACAGACCTGCATTCATTAGGACAATATATTCAGGATGGTCAGAGAATTCTTTTTGAAACAATGATCTCTGTTAAAAACCCAGTAAAAAAACTTACTATTCCGGCAGAAAAAGATGACTCCGATCAGCTTAATTACCTTGCCGGGAAAAGACTATCGGAGGTTAATCATAATGCTGAAACAGGAACAACCCTTGCCCATAATGATGGGAATGTTCCGATAATTACAATTACCATCCCTGCTTTGGATGAGTATTATACCGGACAGATGATTTATTTTTTTGAGATAGCCTGTGCAATAAGCGGATATATTCTTGATGTCAATCCTTTCGATCAGCCTGGTGTTGAAACCTATAAGGCTAATATGTTCACCCTGCTTAATAAACCCGGGTACGAAGAGGCCGCAAGGAAGATTAAAGAACGGTTGAAGTAAAAGAAAAGCTTTAAATGCGGTAGAGGCAGTAGATGCGATAGAGGCATTGCTTTCGCAAACCGCTACCGCATACCTCACACCAATTTTTTTTGAGCCATCAGCTACGAGCCATGAGCCACGAGCTATTTGAGCTTATGTTTCTTAACGAAATCGTTAATGACCTCTGTAAGGTTTGGTTCTCCAATCTCCTGAAGATCATAATAAACCCTGGTATTGGGTTTCTTAATTTTGATGATCCTGTTCAGGTCGACAGGTGTAGCAATTATGACACTGTCGCAATCGGTATTATTGATTGTTGTTTCAAGGTCTTTTAACTGCTGTTCCCCATATCCCATTGCAGGCAACAGGGTCCCTATATTCGGATACAATCTGAATGTTTCACTAAGTCTCCCTACGGTAAACGGACGCGGATCAACAAGTTCTGCAGCTCCGAATTTACGTGCGGCAATCACTCCTGCACCAAGCTTCATTTCGCCGTGCGTCAGGGTCGGACCATCCTCAACCACAAGGACTCTCTTTCCTCTTATTAAAGAAGAATCGTCAACTTTGATAGGTGAGGCGCCATCAACGACAATAGCTTTTGGGTTAATCTTATCAATGTTCTCCCTTACGATCTGAATTGCTTCAGGGGCAGCGCTGTCCATCTTGTTTATCACCACCACGTCAGCAAGACGGAGAGTGACCTCCCCAGGGTAATACTTCAGTTCATGACCGGCACGATGGGGGTCGGTAACTGTTATCATAAGATCGGGCTTATAGAATGGAAAATCGTTATTTCCTCCATCCCAGAGAATTACATCACATCCTGCAGGATCTTTTTCAGCGGCACGCAGAATTGCCTCATAATCAATACCTGCGTAAATGACATTTCCTCTTACCACATGCGGTTCATACTCTTCCATCTCTTCGACAGTGCATTTGTGCTTTTCAAGGTCTTTAATCACAGCAAAACGCTGAACTTTCTGAGCATTAAGGTCACCATAAGGCATAGGGTGGCGGACCGCAACCACTTTCAAACCCTTTTCCATAAGAAGTTCAATAACTTTTCTGGATGTCTGGCTTTTGCCGCAACCTGTTCTTATTGCACCAACTGCTATGACAGGTTTTGTGCTTTTTACCATTGTATCTGAAGGACCTAATAATACAAAGTTTGCACCGGCAGCATTCACTATTGCGCTTACGGACATTACTTTCTGGTATGTAACATCGCTATAGGAGAAGACACAATCAACAACTTTATATTTTTTAATCAGGTCAGGAAGGTTTTCTTCAGAAAAAATAGGGATCCCGTCAGGGTATAATTTCCCTGCAAGTTCTTTTGGATACTTTCTTCCGTCAATATCGGGTATCTGAGCCGCTGTAAATGCAACAACATTGTAATATTCATTATCTCTGTAGCAGGTATTGAAATTATGGAAATCGCGACCTGCCGCACCAATTATGATGACATTTTTCTTTGTCATAAATCCTCCTTGTTTTTTTTGAAATTTATTTGCTGAGAAAGAATTTTCATTTTAAAATGAACCAACAAATGTATAATTTGCATACTGAAATTCCGAGCATTTTATGGTATTTTTTAGAATGCTGTTTTTATGCTTTAATTTCCTCATTAATAATCTGTTAATATTGTTTTTTGGATGCGATGAAAACATGTTAAAGAAAATGTTTTCCATAAGATAAGGTATATGGCAAATTCTTTGTACTATTATGTCATGTTATGAATGTGCTGGCTCACATATATCTTTCAGGTGATTCTGATAAAATAATCATTGGTAATTACATAGGTGATTATGTAAAAGGACGTGATTACCTTAAGTACCCCGATCTGGTAAGAAAAGGGATTATTCTTCATCGCCATATTGATGGGTTTACCGATCGCCATCCCGTTGTTCACCGCAGTAAGATATTTTTTACCCGGAAATATCATAAATATTCAGGGGTTATCACCGACATCATTTATGATCATTTTCTGACGAAGGAATGGGACTTTTTTTCAAGGAGACCACTCGAAAGTGTTACTTATAATTTTTACAGGGCACTTGTAAACAATTATGAAATAATGCCTGAAAATGTCAGGGAAATGATGCCTTTTTTCATTATTAACAACTGGATTGAATCATATCAGACAAAGAACGGAATTCGTCACGTATTGAATACGTTAAGTAAACGATCTACTCTCCCGAACGAGACAAGATTTGCCATGCATGCTCTTAAAAAAAATTATTACTCTCTCCAGGATGATTTTATGGAGTTTTTTCCACAACTTATTGATTATGTTGAAAAGGATTTTGGTATAGAGATCTCTCACAGGATCACGATACCATTCTGATCATACAAGATACTCTGTTCGGCTTGCATCAAGCCTCAGAAAGATAAACAGGAGAATTGTAAATCCCCATAATGAGCTGCCTCCATAGCTAAAAAACGGCAACGGAATCCCAATCACCGGTACCAGACCGATGGCCATACCTATATTTATGAAGAAATGAATAAACAGAATTGAGACTACACCGTATCCATATATCAGCGAAAACACGGATCTTTGCCGCTCTGCAAGAAAAATCAATCTTAAAAGGAGAAACAGATATATTCCGATTACTGCAAATGAACCTAAAAAACCCCATTCCTCTCCAACTGTGCAAAAAATAAAGTCGGTACTCTGGGACGGAACAAATTTGAACTTAGTCTGAGTACCTTGCAGATAACCTTTTCCTGCAAAGCCTCCGGAACCTATTGAGATTAATGACTGGTTCACATTGTACCCTGTTCCGTGCGGATCTGATTTAAATCCAAGCATAATTTCCACTCTCTCCTTTTGATGAGGTTTGATTATATTATTAAAGGTATAATCAACTGAATTAACAAATAAGATGCTTCCTATGAGGAACAGATAAATTATCAGAACAGCTGCTTCTTTCTTGCTATAAAAATAATATGCATAGGCTGCTCCTGAAAGTATGAGTGAAATAAAAATAACCATCTCACTTCCGATGAATTTAAATATGTAATAATCAAACACATATATCATTGCGGTAACGAGAATGAAAATTCCTGCACCTGTAATGCACAATTTCCATTTTCGTGTTGTAAACCACATCAGAAATAATGCAATAATAATCAATGCGACAGTAAGATAAAGATTGTTTATCAGAAGAGTAAGGAAGAAAAGAATTACCATCAGCAATCCCGATACAAATATATAGGGACTCATTCCTTCTCTGAAAAGAACGATAAATAATGAAAAATAGACAATTGAGGAGCCCATATCAGGCTGGAGAGCCGTTAGAATTGCCGGAAAAAAAATTATTGCCGATGCAGGAATTATTACATTCAATTTTGTAAGATCCTGTCTCTTTGTATTTAAATAACCTGCAAGGGCCAGTGCGGTTCCAAACTTTGCAAACTCGGAGGGTTGCAGACTTAAACCACCAAATTCAAACCACGATTTTGCACCATTTATCTCCTTGCCTAGAATAAGAACAAGAATCAGAAGCAGCATACAAGCACCGTAAATATACCAGGAAAAAAAGAAATAAAACCTGTTGTCAATTATTACCACAAAAATGGCAAGAATCAGAGTTGCAACGATCCAGATAAACTGTTTACCATAACGCTGTGACAGGTCAATTATCCCTGACCGCTCTTCATTATATACGGCAGCATATATATTGAACCATCCCATTACAATCATTAGTAAAAACAGGACAATTGAGATCTTGTCGATCCCGTTCCAGATATTGATGCTGCGTTTCACTATTGCATGAGATTAAGGTTAAGCATACTTTGTTCCCGATTTTTATTGGATACTTCACCTTTAAGATATTTCTCAATCATCAGGCTCGCAATCGGAGCAGCAAAAGTTGCTCCAAAACCTGCATTCTCAACAACAACCATAATAACAATTTTCGGATCATCTTTTGGAGCAAATGCAATAAATACAGAGTGATCTTTACCGTGCGGGTTTTGAGCAGTACCGGTCTTTCCACATACAATAATGTCTTTTAGAGCAGCAATTCCCGCAGTTTTTCCCGCTCCTCCGTTTACTGCTGCATCCATCCCCTTTATGATTTCTTCAAAGTTTACTGAATCAATACTTATTAAATGTTTTGTAGTAAACCGCGTATTAATATTCTTAGCAGTTCCAACCGATTTTACAATATGAGGGGTATAATAATAACCTCTGTTGGCAATGGCTGCAGTCATATTGGCCATCTGCAAAGGTGTTGTTCCAACCTCACCCTGCCCGATTGCCATTGAAATTACAGTAAGAGCTTTCCATTTGCCTTTTCCGTAGTATTTGTCGTAATAACTTCCGGCCGGGATAAAGCCCGATAGTTCATTTACAAAATCAGTTCCCAGTTTATTTCCGAACCCAAACTCATTAAGGTATTCTTTCCACTTTTCATAAGCTTCTGAGACAGAAGGGTATTTTGGATTTTCAAGTATTTTTCTGAAAGCCTGGCAGAAATATGAATTGCATGAGATCATTATTGCATCTTCCAGATTTAAAGGAGATCGATGTGAATGACATGCCAAAAAAAGATAACCATTATGACAGCCAAAAAGTGTGGAAGGTGAAATTACCTGTTCCTGGAGTGCAATAAGCCCATTTATCGGCTTAAAAGAAGAACCTGGAGGATAGGATGCCATCAATGCCCTGTTAAACAATGGCTTTAAAGTATCAGCTGAGAGATTTGCATAGTTATCTGATCTTATCCTTCCGACAAGCAATGCCGGATCGTAATTTGGTGTAGAGACAAGTGTCAGAACTTCTCCGGTCTTGGGCTCAATAGCAACTATACTACCCCGTTTATTCTTCATCAGAAGTTCTCCATATTCCTGAAGATCAAGATCAATCCCGGATATGATATTTGTTCCCTGAACAGCCAGCGTGTCCTTACTTCCATCTGCATAAGAACCTTTTACGCGGCTGTAGACATCAACAAGAAAAATTTTTACACCACGTCTGCCACGCAGTTCTTTTTCATACGCTTCTTCTATGCCGCTCTTTCCGATATAATCTCCGGGTTTATAATAGGGATCTTTCCTGGTAATACCATCATCCACCTCGCTTACGTATCCAAGAACATGTGCAGCTACAGGCTTTGAATACTTTCGCAGAGTTCTCGGCTGGACATAAAAACCGGGGTATGTGAACATCTTTTCCTGAAACCTTGCATATGTCTCATTTGAAATCTGTTTCAGAAATACTGAAGGTGCACGCCTGGAATAATTTACAGCGGCTTTCATCCTTTTTCTGAATAGGTCACCCGTTATCCCAAGGAGGTTACAAAACCCGGTTGTGTCAAATTTTGAAGTCTGGGATGGTACTACCATCAGATCGTAAGCCGCCTGATTGAAGACTATCAATTTCCCATTCCTGTCATAAATAAGTCCGCGTGCAGGATACTGTGTAACATATCTCAGAACATTATTGTCGGCTGAGAGCCTGTATGAATCCTTTACAACCTGTATGATGAACAATCTTATTATCAAACACAAAGATGCCAGCACAATAAGTGCCATAATAACATATTTCCTATTAATGAATGCATCTTTCATAATCGGTTCAATTACTTTCTTCTCCTGTAATATTCAAAAAGAAGAATAAAAGTTATGGAAAACAGTGAACTTAATAAAACTCTTAACATCGTTCTAAAGAAATCTGCAAATCTGAATACCTCAAGATAAAAAAGAGCTGTATGATGAACCAGTACTATTAATAATGTATAGGTTAAGAACCATATGAAACCATAAGTCAGCATAGATGGGTCCGATCCCGGTTCATAACCATCCCTGGGTGATATGACCCTTAAAACATATGGGCGAACGAATCCTGCAAGCACGGTAGCAGAAGAATGCATTCCGGGTGAACCCGAGAAGAAATCCATAATCAGGCCTGTAGTGAATGATAACAGAAGTAATAACCATGATGGTATTTCAATAGGCAAAAGAAGAATAAACATTACATAGACATACGGATTAACATATCCGCTGAACTGGATATTGTTAAATAACAGAATCTGAAGCAGGATCAGCAGAATAAAAATCAGACCAAACCTTAAAATTGAGTTGATCATTGAAATAATTTTTCAAGTTCAAGTTGTTCAGTTTTCTTCATATTACCGATAATATCCACAAAGTGTAATTTTTTAAAATCGGTTATCAATGAAATAGTGATTTTATAAAAATCACCGCCAATTTTCTCAAAATCGCTCACAGTGCCAACCATTACCCCTTCGGGGAAAATTGCAGAATAGCCGGTAGTCTCAATTGTATCACCCATATTTACAGAAACATGCTGAGGTATTTCACTTAAAATAGCATGACAGTAATCCCTGCCGTCCCAGCTTAGAGATCCGAAATAACCGTTTGATTTTATCCTTGCGCTTAATTTGAAATCAAGGTTAAGAATCGACATGGCAACAGAATAGTTTTCGAAACATCCAACAATTACTCCGGCCACACCATTGCCGGAAGTTACGGCCATATCAACCCTTACACCCTGAAGATATCCCTTATTAAGAGTAAAAAAATTCTTTTGCCGGTTTATTGAATTATTAATGACTTCGGCAGATGTATAAAGGTATTGTTGCCGGTAAATGGAGTCGGAAACAGAAAAAAAAAGCGAATTCTCCTTTTTAACCAAACGTCCTATACTGTTCCTGAGAGCAACGTTTTCCGCTGCAAGATTCTCATTGATCTCACGAAGACTCAGATATGTTCGGGTAATATTAATTCTCTCCTCAATTCCGTTTATCAGGCCTCTGATGCCATTCACAACACGGGTGTTATGATAATTATTCCCTGTTGCCAGTAAATAAACAGTTATTCCTTCAAGAATAAGAAAGATGATCAGGTTATTGTATCTCGCCAGAAAATTCAGCAGATTCTTCATTCATTCCGTTGAATTATCTCATTAGGAATGGAAACTTATCGACATTTTTCAGGGCAACCCCGGTACCCCATGCAACGGCATGCAAAGGATCTTCAACAACATTGAATTTTATATTGATCTTATCGGTAAGTCTTTTGTCCAGACCTCTAAGTAAAGCTCCTCCGCCGGCCATATAGATTCCTTTGTTAACAATATCAGCATAGAGTTCAGGTGGTGTTTGCTCTAGTACACTCAACAGTGCTGCTTCTATTTTGGATAATGATTTATCGAGACAGTAAGCTATTTCCTGATAAGAAATTGATATTTCGATCGGGAGAGAAGTCATAATATTTGGTCCTCTTACAATAAAATCGGCAGGAGGATTTTCTATATCAGGAAGAGCGGCGCCTACCATGATCTTAATGTCTTCTGCTGTCCGTTCACCAATTTTTATATTATGCTGATGACGCATATATGCCTGAATATCCGTTGTAAATCCATCTCCGGCAATTCTGATTGATTTGTTACAAACGATACCTCCGAGAGCAATCACTGCTATTTCGGAAGTGCCTCCTCCGATATCAACCACCATGCAACCTTCGGGAGCTTCAACATCGAGGCCAATCCCTATTGCAGCGGCCATCGGTTCATAAATCATATATACATCCCGTCCACCGGCATGTTCCGATGAATCGCGTACTGCACGTATTTCCACCTCGGTACTACCTGAAGGTATGCAAACAACCATCTTCAGAGATGGGGAGAAAAGTCGCGGACCCTTGTTAATCATCTTGATCATTCCCCTTATCATAAGTTCGGCAGCATTGAAATCGGCAATTACTCCATCGCGTAAAGGTCTTATTGTCTTAATGTTTTCATGTGTTTTGCCATGCATCTGCCTTGCCTTTTCACCTATTGCTATCAGCTTCCCTGTATTTTTATCAATTGCCACTATCGATGGTTCATCAACAACAATTTTATCATTATGAATTATGATGGTGTTTGCTGTTCCCAGATCCATTGCAATCTCCTGTGTTAAAAATGAAAATAGTCCCATTAATGAGATGATTAATTTGTTAATATTTTAATGTTTAAAATGTCTGATTCCTGTAAATACCATAGCCATCCCATTTGAAGAACAGTAGTCGATCGAATCCTGATCTCTGAGTGACCCTCCCGGCTGTACTATCGCAGTAATACCGGCTTTATGAGCTATCTCAACACTGTCGGCAAACGGGAAAAAAGCATCGGATGCAAGAACTGATCCTTTCAGATCGAACCCAAATAATCGTGCTTTTTCAATAGCCTGTTTCAATGCATCAACCCTCGATGTCTGTCCAATACCGCTGGCGTATAACTGACTGTTTTTAGCTATCACAATTGCGTTTGATTTGCTATGCTTTACTATAATATTGGCAAACATGAGATCCTCAATTTCTGCAGGCTGAGGTGCTCTTTTCGTGACCGGTTTCATCTCCTGTGCTGACTCAGTGCTGTTATCCTTCTGCTGCCAGAGTACTCCGTTAAGCACCGATCTGAATTCATAATCGCTCTTGCCTGATTCTTTTCTGAGAAGTATTATCCTGTTCTTTTTTTGCTTCAGTATCTCCAGGGCAGATGGTGTAAAACCCGGAGCAATAATAATTTCAAAAAATATCTTATCGATCTCTGCAGCTGTCACATCATCCACAGGAGCATTAGTAACGATAACACCTCCGAAAGCCGAAACAGGATCGCATTCAAGTGCATCCTTCCATGCATCTGAAGGATTTTTCCGTGAAGCTACACCGCATGCATTGTTATGTTTAATGATTACATATGTGGTTGCAGTAAACTCATCAATAAGGTTCAGGGCTGCATCAAGGTCGAGAAGGTTATTATATGATATCTCTTTCCCGTGAAGTTTCTCGAAAATCTGGCCGGGGTCACCGTAAAATATCCCCTTCTGATGCGGATTTTCTCCATATCGCAAGTGATAAGAAGAATTAATGCTTTCTCTGAAAGCCGGAATACCTGATTGCCTGTTAAAATATTTGAAGATAGCAGTATCGTAATGTGAAGATGTCTGAAATGCTTTTGCAGCATAATGTCGTCTTTCAGCAACAGATGTAAATCCCTTTTTTTCATTTAACAGTGCAAGAACATCGGGATACTGATCTCTTCCGGAAACAATAAGAACATCATTATAGTTTTTAGCAGCTGCCCTGATAAGAGAAATACCTCCAATATCTATCTTTTCAATTATCTCTTCCTCATTATCAACCAATTTTACAGTTTCCTCAAAAGGGTAGAGGTCAACAATAACAAGATCAATTTCAGGAATCTTATATTTTGTAAGCTGCTCAAGATCCTCATTGTTTTCCCGTCTGGCCAGTATCCCGCCAAAAACAGATGGATGAAGTGTTTTAACCCTGCCGCCAAGGATCGATGGATAAGTTGTAAGATCTTCAACTTTTTCTGCTGGTATACCAAGATCATTTATAAAAGTGAAAGTACCGCCTGTCGAATATATCTTCACGTCCAGTTTATGAAGTATTCTGACAATTTCGGCTAATCCCTCCTTATAAAAAACTGAAATCAGAGCACTGTGAATTTTTTTGTCACTCATTATATGATAATTACGATCGTCGTTGGATATCCCATTAAGGCGTTTTAAAAATAGATATTTTTTTACTAACCCCAATACATTATAATATATGATTATCAGCAATCAATGATTTTCGTATATTTGACCCACAATAATAATATTTCACGATTATAATATGTTTTTCAGACTTCTTAAAGAGGGATTTGTTTTTGCTATTAACTCTGTTATTGTTAACAAGTTAAGGACTTTCCTTTCCCTTTTCGGAATTACAATTGGGATTTTTTCGATTATTTCGGTATTCACAGTGCTTGACTGGTTGGAAAAGTCAATCCATGACTCCATTTCATCTCTGGGAGATAATGTGATTTATGTTCATAAATTTCCGTGGGGACTTAACACTCAAGTTCAGTGGTTTGATATCATCAAAAGGCCTGTGATATCGAAAGATGATTACATGGCTGTTCTGAACAGGTCAACAAAAAAAGCATCAGCATGCTTTACAGTTGCTCAGTCTGAACAAATTAAATACAGGAAGAATCTGGCACGTGATGCTAATGTAATGGCAGTTAATCCAGAATTTGACAATATCAGATCATTTGAAATTGAAAATGGCCGATATTTTACGCCAGAAGAATTGGCTTCAGGGAAAAGTGTTGCTATTGTAGGGGCTGTATTAGCTGAGAGATTATTTGAAAAAACCGATCCTGTTGGCAAACAGATCAAAATTTCCGGAAAAAGAACAAATGTAATTGGCGTATTCAAAAAGGAAGGTAAAGGAGGGATTGGTGATAGCGGAATGGATGAGGAGACTTTAGTTCCATACAACTTTGGCAAGACCTTTATGAATATGAAAAATAATTTCCTCAATGCTACACTTATGATAAAAGCAAAAGATGGAGTCCCTGTGCAGGAACTAAGTGATGAGGCAACAATGATTTTAAGAGCTGCACGAAGACTTCGACCTAATGAGAAAGATAATTTTTCAATTAACAGGGCAACTCTTATCTTTCAGAGCTTTAGCGGTGTATTTGCAGGAATTAATATTGGTGGCTGGGTAATAGGAGGTTTTGCCATCCTTGTAGGTGGTTTTGGAATAGCTAACATTATGTTTGTTTCCGTAAGGGAAAGGACAAATATTATAGGTATTCAAAAAGCACTCGGAGCAAAGAAATTTTTTATCCTTCAACAGTTCCTGGTTGAATCTGTTCTCCTTTCAATCATTGGCGGATTGCTTGGGGTTTTAATGATATTTCTTGCCACTATTGTTATAAATTACCTGTACGACCTGAATATGTATCTGACCATGGCTAATGTGTTTCTTGCAGTATTCATTTCGGGAATTATAGGTGTTGTGGCAGGGTATGCTCCTGCATATTCAGCAGCTAAAATGAATCCTGTTGAAGCAATAGGCTTTTCATTCTGATATTATCCTGTTCTCATCTATCCATCGGGTCAGTTGAACAAACTGATCAACTGATAATTGTTCGGGTCTCAGACCGAATTCAAAATAATCGTCCCGTTTCAATTCAAATGCAGCCCTTACTGAGTTTCTTAATGTTTTTCTGCGCTGGTTAAAACAGGCTTTAACAACCCTGAAAAACAGGATCTCGTCGCAATCGAGATTTTTCACATCGTTTCTGATTAACCTTATAACTCCGGATTTTACTTTGGGTGGGGGTGAAAAAACATGTTCCGGTACAGTAAAAAGATATTCTGTTTTATAAAATGCCTGAAGTAAAACACTTAGGATGCCATAGGTTTTTGAACCGGGTCCGGCACAAATCCTTTCAGCAACTTCCTTCTGCAACATTCCGGCGATCTCAACCACCTTTTCGCGGTGTTTCAAAACCTTGAAAAATATCTGGGTTGAGATATTATATGGGAAATTCCCTATAATCCCCATTTTCTCAGTAAAAAAGAAATCAATATCCATAGTGAGGAAATCACCCGTTATTATATTATTCAGTTCAGGAAAGTGTGTCTGAAGGTAATGTACCGACTCATTATCTATTTCGATAACCCTGAAATCAGAAAATCCTCTTTCCATCAGAAAGCCTGTAAGTATTCCCATTCCCGGGCCAATTTCAAGTACAGAACTGTATCCGTCACCTGTCAGGGAAACGGCAATTTTGCGGGCAATACCTATATCTTTAAGAAAGTGTTGCCCAAGTTTTTTTTTTGGTTGTACCTTACTCATCTGACGGGAGAATAATTGTTAGCTTAAACTAAAATTGCAGTAGTTCCCTTCCGAACTTTCTTAATATTGGTAATTTGAGCGATTCAAGAAATGCAATAAAACGCTTAAGGATGTTATAGTATAATGTAACAAACAAAATAAAGATCATTAACCAGATCGTAACAATATTAAATATCAGAGTTCCGATCTTCCAATCACCAATCTGCTTATAAGGAGCATAAAAATGAGCCCTTCCGAATTTTGATCCGGGGCGCATGAAAACCGGATCAGCTTTTTGAACAAGCTTATCTTCAGCATCATATATTTTACTGGTAGCTAGCCTGTTAAGCAGAATGTTTGCAAGACTTTCATTATAATTTTTTCCCCTCATCTTAATGAACTCGTCCTCTCCCATCCTGATGGCAATCTGTTTATATAATGAATCACGCGTGTATGAGATCAACCGGCTTTTTATTCTGAATGAGGTTTTCAGGCTATCTAGAAATAATTTTGCTTCATCAGCAACAAATTTATTGAATCCCTCATAATTCAAACTACTGATCCAATTCCCGGGCTTAATGCCGGATAAAGGTGAAAGATCTTTAATATGATAATTAATTTTTTTAAAGTTGCTTTCAGAATATTCCCTGTAATCAGGAACTTTCCCTACAGCCAGGCACTCATCGACTTTAACTTTCAAAGTAGGGAGAAGAAATGAAGCGTACCAGTCATTCTGACTTATTCCCATATCATATTTGAAAAAGGGTTTTTCAAATTTATTGCTCTTGAACTGTTCTACACTTAATGCTTCATATGCCCAGCGGGTTACCATAATATCTCCAACAACCGGTACATAAATTTTCTTACTGATTGATTTATGAAGGTCATCAAATTTTATCATTGCACCCCCAAGCAGAAGCTGGGGCACAAGGATCAGTGGAATAAGGATATATATACTGACAGCCGTTCGCATACCGGCAGAAATATTCAATCCCAGAAGGTTTCCGAAACAGGCTGTTGAGAAAAGGATTATCCATTGCTGGAAAAGCATACCCCTTGCTTCGAGAATTAAGTTAGCAACCAGGATAAATGACAATGATTGGATTGCGGATAAGGCAAACAGGAAATTGATCTTTGAAAGGAGATAGCTTAGTCTGCTTAAATTCAGAAATTTCTCTCTTTCAAGAATTTTTCTGTCTCTGAAAATCTCCTCGGCACTCACCGTCAGTCCGATAAAAAGTGCAACTATAACTGCCATGAAGAGGAATACCGGATAATTCTTGTTATTTGCAAAGTTGTATACTCCGTTCTCGCTGAATTTTGAGATATACCCGAGTATGAATGCCAGCAGTGGGGCCTCAAGAAGATTAATGGTCATATATTGCCGGTCGGCCAGCTTTCGGATAAGGTTGCGTTTAATGAATGTTCTGATCTGATCTACCTTTTTAGGAACTCTGAAGTTACTGGGAGGAATAACTGTTTTTGAGGGCTTGTCCCCAAGAACAGGCATCATCTTCTTCTTATATTTTTCGTACCACTCCTTTGGGCTGATCTGCCTCTCTTTTCCTGGATAACCTGAATTATCAATAACCTTAACCTCAATAATATGCAGGATGTCATCCGTTTCAACATTTCCACAGTTCGGGCATTCACTCTCGGCAGCATTTGCCTGGGATGTTTCAGTTTTGAAATAAACCAGGGCTTCAACAGGATCGCCATCGTAAATCATATAGCCACCCTTATCGAGCAGCCATAACCTGTCGAACATCTTGATAATATCTGAAGAGGGTTGATGAATTATTGCAAAAACCAGTTTCCCGCTTAAAGCCTGATTTCTCAGCAAAATCATTACCTTTTCTGAATCGAAAGAGGATAATCCGGATGTTGGCTCATCAATAAATAAGACCACAGGCTCGCGCATAAGTTCAAGACCAATGTTAAGCCGCTTCCGTTGACCACCGCTGACCTTCTTATTCATCATATCTCCAACCTGCAGATCTTTTATTTCATAGAGGTCAAGATCCTGGAGAACTTTTTCAACGGTGTTTTTTAACTGCCCTTCATCATAATCACCAAAACATAACCTGGCATTAAAATAAAGATTCTGATAAACTGTAAGTTCCTCTATAAGCATATCATCCTGAGGGACAAATCCTATAAGGCCTTTCAGCTCTTCCGAATCGGAATTAATGTCATAACCATTTATGTATAGGTTCCCGGTTGTAGGCTTAATCTTGCCATGGAGCAAATTAAGCATTGTGGTTTTTCCGACGCCGCTGCCTCCCATTATGCCGATCAGGTTGCCCGATTCAACCCTGAAATTCATTTTCTGAAGTCCATTATCGGAGTTCTTGAAAAGGAATTCAATATTATGTCCCTCAAAGAATATCTTTTCAGGAAATTTCCTTGAAACAAATTTTTTGTAAATTTTCGAATAGTAGATCGGATCAATACCCTGACCCTTTATATTAACGCCACGGTCAAGGAGATAAGATCTGCATGCTATAATATCTCTTCCTTTAAAATACAAAACCTGTTGACCGTCGTAAGTAAAAAGAAGTGTTCCGGTACTTTCAATATGCATTACAACAAGATGGCCTTTAAAACCTTTTATTCTGATATGCCGCCACTTGTCATAATTTTTATAAATATCGGCTCCGGATAATTCAGGGTTGTCACTTTCAATTATGAGAATACATTCGGGTGATACATCATCATATGCTCTGTTTATCATGAAGGCAGTGGCATCATCATATTCCTTTTTAGAAATATTAAATGTCCTCGAAACAATGTCTATAATTGTTTTCTCCTGTTCGGAAATCATTCCATCTTCAAATGCAAACTCAATAAGCTGAAGAAAAACGATCATTCTCTCTTCAAGGAATAACCCTTTTTTGATTTGCCGGCAGATATTTGTTATCTGAAATGATATAAGAGAATCGTCATCTGACAGTTCAGCTTTATCAACACTTTTAAGTTCATTGGAATAAAACTCAAGATTATTTTCGAACAGGGCATAATACTCTTCCTCCAACTCCCTATTAAGATATCTCCGGAGGTAACTGCGCAGAATTTTTTTGCCTCTCGATGAAATTCCAGCCGGATTAATGGTCGAAACGATGGCAAAAATGTGAATTAAGGCAAGTAATACAGATTCCCTCATAAAGGTATCAAGTAAAAAAAAGACCGCAAAGTTAAATGCTTTGCGGCCAGGTATTCATGAAATAACTATTGTACAATTTGGTTTCTTACACCATCAATGACTTTGGTTATATCCTTAATATTCTGATCAGTAAGACTCGTGCCAATTCCTTCATATACTCTCTTAACAGGATCAAGTAACTTTACGAAATCACTTATACTTGGATCATTGGCATAAGGCTGGGTTATTTTGAGGAAAAGCTCAAATGATTTTTTCTGCTCAAGCAGTACCCTCGAGATACCTGCAACCTGGTATGCTGCTTCCGAAACATGTGTTGTCAGAAACATGCCTTCAACCCATGCACCACCAACAACAAGCAGAGCTAAAGGTTGCTGATCGTTTTCACTCAGGTATGAATAAGTATCATTGAATGCTCCTGTTAGTATTTTCACCAGTACATCCCTGTTATCAAAATTCACTTTAATTTTCTCATATAACTCTTCATTGTATATTTTAGACATATTGAGTTCGTTGGAAAGTGACCTGATTGCATCCAAATAATTAATTACTTCCTGCTGTATATTATAGAGTGTTGCATAACTCAGATCGGCTCCATAAACACCAAGATTGATCGCCCTTGTTGTGCTGCTGAAATATTTTTGTGTGTTTTCTTTCGGGTTTGTTATACCTATCATATATCCAACTTCAAGGTCAGTAAGCATCTTAATGACCTCTGCTGATGTAGGCAATGGATAAACATTTTTTTCAATCTGTTTCTCAATTGTATCCACCTGCATCTTCTCAATCTTTACCTCCTGTTTTTTGGTTGCACAGGATTTGCATGAAGTCAAATAACTAAAACTTATTATCAGCGTTGAAAGTACAACACCTGCAATAATCTTTTTCATTTTAAATCAGTTTAAATTTTTAAATACCACTCAAAAACTGCCCATAAAAGTAATAAATAATATTGAAACTAATGAGTGCCTAGAGTCTGGAGTGCTTAAAATGCCTAAAATATTTATAAATAAATACTAATTCCCTCCCGTACCGATTTTTTCACGATTAAAAAGAAGCTCTTGATTTAATCTGATGAAATTTGTTATTTTTCATTCTTTTAATTTCCACTTTAGGCACTCAGAACTTTAGTGCACTTTAAGTACTAATTAGTTACCTTAAGATTATAACGCTAACATCTGATTTTTTATATATCTTTAAGCCCCTGAATTTATATCACTTTTTGATGATGTGGAATTTCGATGAACCTGCTAATAGAGAGGGGACAAACTGTATAAAGTATGATCTCAGGGAAAAGACATTCGGTGATAAAGATGTTATCCCGATGTGGGTTGCTGATATGGATTTTAACACCCCTGATTTTGTTGTAAAGTCACTTCAGGACCGTCTTAACCATGAGATTTATGGTTATTCTTTCCATCCTCCTGAATACTATTTGTCAATAATCGACTGGCTTGTTTGCAGACATAACTGGAAGGTTGAAAAGGAGTGGATCAGCTTTTGTCCAGGTATCGTTCCGGCACTCAACTTTTGCACTTTGGCATTCACTCAGCCTGGTGATAATATAATTGTTCAACCCCCTGTTTATTTTCCTTTCTTTTCCGCAGCCGAATCCCATGGCCGTAAGCTTATCTATAACAGGCTGACAGAGTCTGACGGGAAATGGGTTATGGATTATGATTCACTGATTGCGGGAATTGACGGGAAAACAAAAATGATAATAATATCCAATCCGCACAATCCGATCGGACGGGTATGGACCCCGGATGAATTAAACAAACTTGCAGACATCTGCCTGAAAAATAATATTTTGATCCTCTCCGACGAAATACATTGTGACCTTGTTCTGCCCGGATTCAATCATACTCCCTTTGCAAAACTTTCCGAAAAAATTGCCGAAAATACTATTACCTGCATCGCTCCAAGCAAAACATTCAACCTTGCAGGTCTATCAACTTCATCTGTAATTATTTCAAATCCTGTTTTAAGAAAATCTTTTAACAGAATAGTTGAAAACCTGCATATCGGATCCGGTAACATCTTTGGTACAACCGCCTCAATAGCAGCATATTCACATGGACATAAATGGCTAGATGCGTTACTTGATTATATTGACCATAATATTGAATTTGTTGAAGATTATTGCAGGAAGATGATTCCTGAAATTATTCCTGTTCAACCTGAAGCAACCTATATGATATGGCTCGATTGTCGTAAATTTGGTATGACAGGAAAAGAGCTTCAGAATTTTTTTGTAAAAAAAGCAGGTGTGGGAATGAACGAGGGCTCAACTTTTGGCCCCGGAGGAGAGGGATTTATGAGAATGAATCTGGCCACTACACACCAAACAGTCATGAAGGCTATGGAACAGATTGAAAAGGCTGTTTCCTCCTTCAGATAAAAAGAAATATCTTAATAGATGAAAAACAGTATACATGTAAGGTTAACCCTTGAAGACGGAACGATCTATCATGGCCGGTCCTTCGGATCGCCCACCCCCGCTGCGGGAGAGGTGGTTTTTAATACTGCTATGACAGGATATCCAGAGAGTTTGACCGATCCATCCTATCGCGGACAGATACTTTGTCTCACCTATCCTCTGGTCGGAAACTATGGAGCACCAGGAAAAAGCGAAGAAAATGATCTTTATCGCTTTTATGAGTCGTCGTCTATTCACATCTCCGGGCTCATTGTGTCTGATTATTCCTTTGAGTATAGCCACTGGAATGCAACAGAGAGCCTCGATGAATGGTTGAAAAGAAATAATGTGCCGGGTATTTACGGGATAGATACAAGAGCTTTGACAAAAAGAATCCGTGAGAAAGGAGCTATGCTTGGCAAGGTTGAACCCGAAGGAACAGAAATCGGTTTTTATGACCCGAACAAAGTAAATCTTGTTGCTGAAGTAAGCACACATGAAAAGAAAGTTTATGGCTCAGGAAAGTACAAGATACTACTCGTTGACTGTGGTGTTAAGTATAACATAATCAGAAATCTTCTTAAAAGGGATACTACAATTATAAGGATACCATGGGACTATGATTTTCACAAAGAAGAATTTGACGGACTATTTCTTTCCAATGGCCCGGGTGATCCAAAAATGTGTGTCACCACTATTGAAAACATTAAAAAAGCATTTTCCGGTGAAAAACCGGTATTCGGGATATGCCTGGGAAACCAGTTGATGGCGCTTGCTTCCGGAGCAGATACCTATAAACTGAAATATGGCCACAGAAGCCACAATCAGCCGGTTCTTCAGGTAGGCACCGATAAAGCATATATTACATCGCAGAATCACGGATTTGCTGTCGATAACAAAACTTTAGGGAAAGACTGGGAATCACTCTTCATCAATATCAACGACCAGACAAATGAGGGAATGAAACATAAAACCCTGCCGTTTTTCTCTACTCAATTTCACCCCGAAGCGTCCGGCGGACCGACTGATACTGACTACCTGTTCGATGTTTTTATAGAAAATATAGAGAAATCAATGAAGTAGGGACACGCCATGGTGTGTCCCTACTTCATTGATTTCTCTACCGGGTTACATGATGCATCATCTTATCTGCCAGTTCTGAAGCCGTTGTGTTTTTGAACCACTTCATCCTGTTTTCGAAAATTTCAGCGATCTCTTTGTTACACAGATTTCCGATACTGCCTTCATGAACATAATCAGATAATGAAGTCTTTGAGAATGAGGAATTTTTAACCATTTCAGATACTGCTTTATATGCGTCTCTGAACGGGATGCCCTGCTTCACCAGCCGGTTCACCTCCTCTGTACTGAATATAGTATTGTACAAAGGATTCTCCGTTATATTTTTCTTGATCTTTATATTATTGAGCATTAAAAGCATTATCTCAATAGACTCCCTCAATTCTCCGAACGCATCAAATATCAGCTGTTTAAGCAGCTGAAGATCTCTGTTGTATCCTGAAGGGAGGTTACTGGTTAGGATTGCTACCTGGTTAGGCAGAGTTTGAATTATATTTGCACGGGCCCTGATAAGTTCGAACACATCAGGATTTCTTTTCTGGGGCATTATACTTGAACCGGTAACATATTCATCAGGAAAATCGATGAACCTGAATTCGGAACTCATATAAAGACAGATATCCATTGAGAAACGTGAAAGGGTCTGAGCAACAGAAGCCAGTGCGGATGCAATGGCCATCTCAATCTTTCCCCTGCTCAGGCTTGCATAGGCTGAGTTGTAGAGAAGATCATCAAATTCGAGAAGATCTGATGTCAGTTTCCTGTTTATAGGTAAGGTAGTTCCGTATCCTGCCGCAGTTCCCAGTGGATTCTGATTATTGAGGGCTCTTGCCCCGGAAAGCAGCAGGACATCATCGGCCAGACATTCGGCATATGCTCCAAACCATAAACCAAATGACGAAACCATAGCCGGTTGCATATGGGTATATCCCGGTAATAAAACCTCTTTATACTGCTCGCTCAATGACTGCAGCCTGGTAAAAAGCCTGCGGATCAGAATAGAGAGCTTATCGATCTCTTCCCTTGTATAGAGACGTATATCTACCAAAACCTGGTCGTTTCGTGACCGTCCTGTATGAATTTTCTTACCGGTTGTTCCAAGGATTGAGGACATCTCCTTTTCAATCTGAGAGTGGATGTCCTCCACATCTTTTTCAATTACCAGGCTCCCCTCCTCGTCCCATACAAAAAGAGAATGAAGAGCTTTTAACAAGCTATTTTTCTCTTCTTCTGAAATTAATCCTACATCATCAAGCATTATTACATGAGCCATTGAACCAATTATGTCCCATTTTGTGAGGGCTAAATCGGTTTTTCTGTCTTTACCTGCAGTGAATTCGATGATTGCAGGCTCGGGATTTATCCCTTTTTCCCAGAGTTTCATATTAATTTTTATAAATTAATTAAGTATTTGTTATTAATATTTTTTCTGACTTGCTTCAACTATAGCCCGGTGAGCCATCAGCCTTATTGCATTTATCCTTATAAAGCCCTTGCTGTCAGTCTGATCAAAGCCACCCTCAATATCCATGCTCGATAGTTTCTTATTATACAGCGAGGAAGGCGATTCACGACCTTCAATAATTACATTCCCTTTGTAAAGGCATAGATGTACGCTGCCATCAATAAGCTCCTGGCTCTTTTCAATAGCAGCCATCAGAAAATCCATTTCAGGACTGAACCAGAAACCATTATAAATAATTTCCGCAAATTTCGGAGTGAGCATGTTTACGAGTCTCATTACCTCCCTGTCCATTGCTATTCCCTCAATATCTTTGTGGGCAATATGCAAAACTGTGGCAGCAGGAGTCTCATACACACCTCTCGATTTTATCCCGACGAACCTGTTCTCTACCATATCGAGGAGACCAATTCCGTTTTTACCTGCAATCTCATTCAGATATACATACATTTCATAAGAGTCCTCTTTTATGGTTCCATCTTCCTTGTTGACAAGCTTGACAGGGATCCCGTTTTTGAAATGAATAACTATTCGTGTATCCTTGTCGGGTGCATCCTGTGGCATAACCATCTTTTCCAGCATGCTCTTATGTAGTGTGTACATAGGATCTTCCAGAATTCCGGCCTCATGACTGATATGCATCAGGTTATCATCTTCACTGTAAGGCTTATCGATACTTGCCTTGACAGGAATCTTTTTCTCAGAAGCATATTTAAGAAGATCAGTCCTTCCTTTAAATGTCGCAAGGAACTCTTTGTCTTTCCAGGGTGAAATAACTTTAACACCGGGCATCAGGGCATAGTAACAGAGTTCAAATCTTACCTGGTCGTTGCCCTTTCCAGTTGCACCATGTGCTACCGCATTGGCGCCCTCTTCTTTTGCAACCTCAATCTGCTTTTTTGCAATAAGAGGCCTGGCAAGCGCTGTGCCGAGCAGGTACCTATCCTCATAGATGGCGTTTGCCATTATAGCTTTAAGAACATATTTATCAACAAATTCCCTTTTCAGGTCAGCTATAATTACTTTGGATGCACCGAGTAACAATGCCTTTTTCCTGCACTCTTCAAAATCATCGGACTGCCCTACATCGGCTACAAAAGCAATAACATCATAATTCTTTTCAATTAACCATTTAAGTATTACCGAAGTATCCAAACCACCACTGTATGCGAGAACAACTTTTTCTTTCATTATTTTTTATTATTTGATGTTAGTATTGAATTATTAAGCTTTTAAAAAATGTACCTGTTTTTGTATATTTAATCGCAAAAATCATTTCTTCTTAATCTGATCGTGTATACCGGGAAGAATAATTTCGAGACAGGTATGTACCTGCTGGAGGGTTATTCCATCTCTGGGGATAAGAAGGATTGTATCATCACCGGCAATGGTACCGGCTATTTCATATCTCCCGGCACCGTCGATAAAAAAGGCAGTGTTACTTGCATTTCCGGGGATAGTCTTAATTACCATAAGTCCTTTTGCTTCAACTATATCCTGAATTACCGGAACAATATTCAATTTCACCGGCGAATTAGCCGTACTCCTGATATTTTCTGACAAAGAATACTTATATTCTCCGGTACTGTCGGGTATCCTCGCAACCCCAAGCTGCCTTAAATTACGGGATAGTGTAGCCTGTGTACAGCTTATCCCTTTCCCTTTCAATCTTTTAAGTAACTCGTCCTGTGTTGATATATGTGCTTCTTCAATAATTTTCTCTATTGCAAGAAGTCTTTTTGTTTTTTGCATATTTATACATTTATTTTGCAAATATATTCATTTTTTCACAATTTCAAATCCTGATTAAAAAAATTGTGTTATTTTTGAACCTCAAATCCGGACAATGAGAGAAGTAGTACAAAAGGTAATTATCCTGGGATCAGGAGCGCTGAAAATCGGCGAAGCAGGCGAGTTTGATTACTCCGGCTCCCAGGCTCTTAAAGCATTAAAAGAGGAAAAAGTTCAAACAGTTTTAATTAATCCGAATATTGCAACGGTTCAAACCTCCGAAGAGCTGGCTGATAAGATCTACTTTCTCCCGGTTACTCCATATTTTGTCGAAAAGGTGATTGCAAAAGAAAAGCCTGATGGAATTCTCTTATCCTTTGGCGGGCAGACAGCACTAAACTGTGGAACCGAACTTTATAAATCGGGGGTATTTGAAAAATATAATGTGAAAGTACTTGGTACTCCTGTTTCTGCAATAATGGATACTGAGGATCGTGAGCTTTTCGTAAAAAAACTTGATGAAATAGATGTTAAAACGCCAAGCAGTATTGCCGTAGCGGGAGTTGATGAAGCAATTGAAGCCGCCCGCAAACTCGGATTCCCAATTATCATCAGAGCAGCATATACTCTGGGCGGTCAGGGAAGTGGTTTTGCATCAAATGCTGATGAACTGAGTACACTTGCATCAAAAGCATTTTCCTATACAAGCCAGATCCTTGTTGAAGAATCGCTTAAGGGATGGAAAGAGGTTGAATATGAGGTTGTAAGGGATAAATATGACAATTGCATCACTGTATGTAACATGGAGAATTTTGATCCGCTTGGAATACATACCGGTGAAAGTATTGTGGTTGCTCCATCCCAGACACTGACAAACAGTGAATACCATAAGCTGAGAGAACTTTCCATCAGGATAATCAGGCATATCGGAATAGTTGGTGAATGCAATGTTCAATTTGCTCTTGCCCCTGATTCTGAAGACTACCGGGTCATCGAAGTGAATGCCCGTTTATCGCGGTCAAGTGCACTTGCCTCAAAAGCTACAGGTTATCCGCTCGCATTTATTGCTGCAAAACTTGGAATGGGATATGGACTTCATGAACTTAAAAACTCTGTTACCAAAAACACAACTGCCTGCTTTGAGCCGGCGCTTGATTATATAGTATGCAAGATCCCGCGGTGGGACCTGAATAAATTCGAAGGAGTTTCGCACCTCATTGGCAGCAGCATGAAAAGTGTCGGTGAGGTTATGGCCATTGGAAGAACCTTTGAAGAGGTTATTCAGAAAGGATTAAGAATGATCGGTCAGGGAATGCACGGCTTCACCGGCAACCGTAACCTGGGCTTTGAGGATATTGAGAGGGAACTTGCCGAACCGACAGATATGCGGATCTTTTCAATTGCGGAAGCCCTTGAAATCGGAATGCCGGTTGAAAGGATTTATGAACTGACAAAAATTGATAAATGGTTCCTCTTCAAACTGAAAAATATAATCAGCATTAAAGATGAACTTTGCAATTACCAAACCCTGGAATCTATCCCGGCAGATCTGCTTTCCCACTCCAAGATAAACGGATTCAGCGATTTCCAGATTGCCCGGCATGTACTTAAATCCGGTCCGGCCCAGATTAATGACGACCTGATGAAGGTGCGAAATTACCGGAAATCGTTAGGTATTGTTCCCTATATTAAACAAATTGATACTCTTGCCGCTGAATATCCGGCAATAACAAATTATCTGTATTTGACTTACAGCGGTTCAGAGCACGATATTATATGTGAAACCGACAAAAAATCGGTTATAGTTCTGGGTTCAGGTGCATACAGGATTGGCTCCAGTGTCGAATTCGACTGGTGTTCTGTTAATGCCATTGATACCGTAAAAAAAGAGGGATTCAGATCAATAATGATTAATTACAATCCCGAAACTGTAAGTACAGATTATGATATATGCGACAGGCTTTATTTCGATGAACTGACATTCGAAAGGGTTATGGATATAATTGACCTGGAAAACCCCGGTGGGGTTATCGTATCGGTTGGTGGTCAGATCCCCAATAACCTGGCAATGAGGCTTTATAAAGAGAAGGTACCGGTTCTTGGCACTTCTCCGGTTTCAATCGACAGGGCAGAAAACAGGCATAAGTTTTCTGAAATGCTTGATAATCTTTCTGTTGACCAACCACGATGGAAAGAACTCTCTTCAATTGATGATATTTTTGAATTTGTCGACCGCATCGGGTTCCCTGTTCTTATCAGGCCCTCCTATGTTTTATCGGGGGCTGCGATGAATGTGGTCTCAAACAAAAACGAACTATCACATTACCTTCACCTTGCAGCACAGGTTTCAAAACAATATCCGGTTGTTGTTTCTGAATTTATTGAGAATGCCAAGGAGATCGAGATGGATGCAGTGGCCCGTGAAGGGGAGATGATTGCTTACGCCATCAGTGAGCATGTGGAGTTTGCCGGTGTTCACTCAGGAGATGCAACAATGGTCTTCCCTGCCCAGAAAATATATTTTGAAACAGCCAGGAGGATTAAACGCATTTCGCGCCATATAGCAAAAGAGTTGAATATTTCAGGCCCTTTTAACATTCAATTCCTTGCAAAAGACAATGATATAAAGGTTATCGAATGTAACCTGCGTGCAAGCCGAAGCATGCCTTTTGTTTCGAAAGTCCTTAAAGTCAATCTTATTGAACTTGCTACAAAAGTGATGCTTGGCGTTCCGGTTGAAAAACCGGGGAAAACGGTATTTGAACTCGATTATGTGGGAGTTAAAGCACCTCAGTTCAGTTTTTCGCGACTTGCCAAGGCCGACCCTGTCCTCGGAGTTGACATGTCGTCCACAGGGGAAGTCGGATGCATTGGAGAAGGTTTTTATGAAGCAATACTCAAAGCTATGTTTTCTGTTGGCTACAGGGTGCCTAAAAAGAGTATTCTGCTTTCAACCGGTCCGGCCCGTTCAAAAGTTGAACTTCTCAACAGTGCCAGAGCCCTGCGTGAAAAAGGACATAAGCTTTATGCAACCAGAGGCACCCAGCAGTTTCTGGAAAATGCAGGAGTCGAGGCTCATGTGGCATACTGGCCCGATGAAAATAAATCACCAAATACAATCGATCTTATTAAATCGCGCGAGGTGGATCTTGTTGTGAACATTCCTAAAGACCTCAGCGATAAAGAACTTAATAACGACTATACTATAAGAAGAAGCGCTGTGGATTATAATGTTCCTCTCATTACCAATTCACGACTGGCAAGTGCGTTTATACTGGCTTTCTGTCGGATGAGTATAGACGACCTCGAAATTAAGAGTTGGGATGAGTATAAATAAAAGATAAAAGACAAAAGGCTGCAGAACCATTGGACTGCGAGACAACCAGACAATCAGACATCCAGACAATATGATAACTATTCGAAAAGCCAAACCTGAAGATGCTTCAGCAATTATTGATTTTCAGCAAAAAATGGCGTGGGAAACGGAACAGCTGACCCTGATACCGGAGTTAATCGCTAAGGGGGTAAAGGCTGTTTTCGCCAAAACAACCCGCGGACAGTATTGGGTTGCGGAAGAGGAAGGTAATGTTGTTGCCTCATTGTTAATTACTTTTGAATGGAGCGACTGGAGAAACACTAATGTCTGGTGGTTCCAGTCTGTTTATGTACTGCCGGCTTTCCGGAGAACAGGCATTTTCAGATCGATGTATTCGCACATCAAAAATGAAGCTGATAAACAAAATGTTGCAGGGCTTCGTCTTTACGTTGAATCAAATAATTCAAGAGCACAGAAAACCTATGAAGCTCTTGGAATGAAGAGCGAGCATTATACAATGTATGAATGGTTGAAGGAATAATTAATTCCCCATTTCCGAAAGAAACTTGATTCTCATTAACCTGATCTCCTCCTCTTCGAACTCATTTCCAAGCTCTTTAATTGCCTCGGTGAGCGAGTCAGATTCAGCCTCTTCCCTGAAATATAAATATATATCATGCTGCCGCTCCTCATCAATCGTATTGTTGATATAATAATCGAGGTTGATCCTGGTTCCGGAATTAACGATTGCTTCGATCTCCGATATCAGTTCTCCCATCTCAAGCCCTTTTGCTTCAGCAATATCTTCGAGAGGTCTTTTCATATCAATACTCTGGATGATATATACTTTTATTCCTGATTTATTGACGACCGATTTTACAACCATATCGAGGGGCCGTATTATCTCTTTCTCCTCGACATACTTTTTGATGATCTCTATAAATTCTTCACCATATCGCTGCGCTTTACCTGCTCCCACCCCGGTAATATTCTGAAGTTCGTCAATGGTTACAGGGTATTGGATAGCCATATCCTCGAGGGAAGGATCCTGAAAAATAACAAACGGGGGGACATCTTTCTGTTTCGACAGTTTTTTCCGTAAGTCCTTCAGGATGCTGAACAGTTCCTCATCAACTGCCGCTGTTCTTGCCCCAAAGGCATTTTCTTCATCAGTAGTATCGGCATAGTCGTGATCCTCGGCAAGCATGAAGGATGTGGGTTTTTCGAGAAACTCCATGCCCTTGGTTGTCAGTTTTAGAAGGCCATAGTTCTCAATATCTTTCGTAAGAAACTTAGCGATGAGAGCCTGCCTGATAACCATATTCCAGAACTTTTCATCCTTATCTTCTCCTATACCGAAAAATTCGAGTTTATGGTGCTTATACGATTTAATTGCTGCGGTAATTTTTCCTGAAAGGATATTTGAAACATGATCAGCTTTAAATTTTTCCTTTACAGCGAGAATAGTCTCTAAAACATTGACAACAGCCTCATTACCTTCAAATTGTGATTTAGGATGGAGGCAGTTATCACAAGCCTCACAGTTTTCCTTATGATATTCTTCACCAAAATAGTGGAGTAACAGTTTCCTCCGGCACACGGAGGATTCAGCATACGAAACGGTCTCAAGAAGTAGTTGTTTACCAATCTCCTGTTCAGCAATAGGTTTCCCCTGCATGAATTTCTCGAGTTTCTGGATATCGTTATAACTATAATATGCTATACAATTCCCCTCACCGCCATCGCGACCGGCTCGTCCTGTTTCCTGGTAGTACCCTTCAAGGCTTTTCGGTATATCAAAATGGATTACAAACCTCACATCAGGTTTATCAATTCCCATCCCGAAAGCTATAGTTGCAACAATGATATCTGCCTCCTCCATCAGGAACTTGTCCTGGTTCAATGTGCGTGTAGCGGAATCCATGCCGGCATGGTAAGGAAGTGCTTTGATCCCATTAACCTTAAGTATTTCGGCCATCTCCTCAACTTTCTTACGACTCAGACAGTAAATTATCCCTGATTTCCCGGAATTATTTTTAATGTACTTAATTATCTCCTTTGTGACATCCTGTTTGGACTTTACCTCATAGTAGAGATTTGGCCTGTTAAATGACGATTTAAAAACTTCCGCATCCAGGATACCCAGGTTTTTCTGAATATCGTGCTGAACTTTCGGTGTGGCTGTTGCTGTAAGTGCTATAATTGGCGACCGTCCAATTGTATCGATTATTGGTCTGATGCGTCTGTATTCAGGCCTGAAGTCGTGCCCCCACTCTGATATACAATGAGCTTCATCGACAGCATAAAATGATATCTTAATATTTTTAAGAAACTCAATATTTTCTTCTTTTGTTAATGATTCGGGAGCGACATAAAGAAGTTTTGCCTTGCCCGACATTACATCTTTTTTTACTCTTGTTATCTCTGTCTTTGTAAGTGATGAATTAAGGAAGTGGGCAACATCGTCGTCGGTGCTGAAGTTCCTCATTGCATCAACCTGGTTTTTCATCAGGGCAATAAGGGGCGATATTACTATAGCAGTTCCCTTCTTCATAACAGCTGGCAGCTGGTAACAAAGCGACTTTCCTCCTCCGGTCGGCATTAGCACAAAAGTATCTCTGCCAGACAGAACATTCATTATAATTGGCTCCTGATTGCCTTTAAAAGTATCAAAACCAAAATACTTTTTTAAGTAATCGTGTATCGTAGAATCATTTAACATATTTTTTCCAAAATGGTAAAAATGAGCAACTATAAAGAACTTCGATTTTACAGTTTATATAAAGTTAATAAATTTCCTGATCAAATAATACATTTATTTTATTATTAACAAAAATGATTGATTTAAATACTTTTCAAAGAATTTTACCGTAGGATAGAATTTGATGTTGTTTTGCAAAGGAAGATTTATCATCTTTGCAGGCTGTATTTTAAACTAATTTAAACAGGTGCCGATGGCAATATTGGGGAAAAAAGGGAAAAAGGGTGAGAAAGAGATGTCATTCCTTCAACATCTCGAGGAATTAAGATGGCATATTATCAGGTCAATTTTAGCTATAGTCTTCTTTATGATCATAGCTTTTATATTTAAAAACATTCTTTTCAATACGATTATTCTTGGCCCCAAAAGCCCTGGGTTTATTACCAACCGATTACTTTGCGAGCTTGGGGAATATCTTAAAACTACTTCATTATGTATTAACACGAAACCATTAAATCTTATCAGCATAAAAATGTCGGGACAGATTACAACTCACATAACAGCTGCCATGGTTGCCGGTCTGATCCTTGCATTTCCGGTAATACTATGGGAGTTCTGGCAATTCTTCAAACCAGCCCTTAAACCCAACGAGGCAAGGTATGCAAAGGGGGCAGTACTGGCGGCTTCGGGGTTATTTTTTATCGGAGTCCTCTTTGGATATTTTATGCTAGCGCCGCTCTCTATACATTTTCTTAGCTCATATGAAGTTGATCCGTCGGTTGTCAATCAAATCAATATCAGATCATATATCGGTACCCTCACATCAGTATGCCTGGCTACAGGATTAGTTTTCGAACTGCCGATAATAGCTTTCTTCCTCACCAAGATAGGTATTATTACCCCAACCTTTATGAGAAAATACAGGAAGCATGCAATCGTGGTCATCTTTATAATTGCCGCAATTATCACTCCTCCAGATGTCTTTTCACAGACACTTGTCGCAATCCCTCTTCTTATTCTTTACGAGGTCAGCATTTTAATTTCGGCCAGGGTCATGAAGCAAAAAGAAAAAGATCGCAAAGAATTCTTTGATGAGGATGAAAAAACCGAACCTGCAACTTCATAGTATATTAAATGAAACTATACACTGAAAATCTTGTAAAAAAGTATCGCAGCAGGACAGTTGTTGACCATGTTTCTGTTGATGTTGAACAAGGGGAGATTGTTGGGTTACTTGGTCCGAACGGTGCAGGTAAAACAACAACTTTTTACATGATAGTCGGTTTAATCAGACCAAGAGAAGGAAAGATATTTATGGATGATGAAGAAATAACTTCACTTCCTGTTTATAAACGTGCAAGAAAAGGTATCGGATATCTTGCACAGGAAGCTTCAATATTCAGAAATATGTCTGTTGAAGACAATATCCGTGCAGTCCTCGAAATGTCGGGATTTCCAAAAGAAGAACAAAAAGAAAGACTTGAGACTCTTCTGAATGAATTTGGCCTTCAGAAGATCAGAAAAAATAAAGGCATCCAGCTTTCCGGTGGTGAAAGAAGACGCACCGAAATCGCAAGAGCACTTGCCCTTAAACCGAAATTCATTTTACTTGATGAACCCTTTGCCGGGGTTGATCCTATCGCCGTTGAAGATATCCAGGAGATTGTATCGAAACTAAGGGAGAAACAAATCGGTATTCTGATAACCGACCATAATGTTCATGAGACCCTTTCCATTACTGATCGTGCTTACCTTCTTTTCGAGGGACGCATCCTTAAATCGGGCACATCTGCACAACTGGCAGATGATGAGCATGTAAGAAAAGTCTATCTCGGAAAGAACTTTGAACTGCGCAGGTAACACATTCAATTTGTTTTGATAATAATTTATTATACTTTTGCGGGGAATTTTATCGCGGATGTGTCGTAATTGGTAGCCGAGCAAGACTTAGGATCTTGTGTCTTTGTGACGTGGGGGTTCGAGTCCCTTCATCCGCACAAATGACAAACCGCCCGTAACGATCTTTAATAGTGCGTTTTGGCGGTTTTTTAACGATGCAATAAACAAGAATTAAAATGAATATCACCAGAGAAAACATCGACGACCTGAATGCTGTGTTAAAAATTGAGATCAGGAAACCCGATTATGAAGATAAGGTTGAAACCGTATTGAAAGATTACAGGAAAAAAGCAACAATAAAAGGATTTCGTCCGGGAATGGTTCCGATAGGCCTTGTAAAAAAAATGCACGGCAAAGCTGTCCAGGTCGACGAGATCAACAAAATAGTAACAGAAAACATTCAAAAATATATTACTGACGAAAAGATTGAAATCCTTGGTGATCCGATTCCAAAAACAGACGATCAGGAAAAGATTGATTTTGATACCCAGGAGGATTTTACTTTCTCTTTTGAACTTGGACTGGCCCCGGTTATTGAACTGAAGCTAAGCAAAAAAAATAAAGTCAATCTGCATGAGATCATCATCGACGAAAAGATGAAGAGCGATTATCTTGATAATTACACCCGCCGTTACGGAGAGTTAAGAAAAGCTGACCTTACAGAAGAGAAGGATGTGATTAAGGGTAAAATTGAAGCTGTTGATAAGAATGGCGATGTGATACCTGAAGGTCCTTCTGTAAAAGATACCTCACTTGGTATTGACATCATAAAGGATAAAAAAATCAAAAAACAGTTTATCGGTAAAAGCCAAAACGATTCTATAGACTTCGACCTGAAAAAAGCTTTTCCAAACGATACTGAAGTAGCCGGGATATTACATAAAAAAAAGGAAGAGGTTGCTGAACTTGAGGGGAACTTCAGGTTTACGATCAATGAAATAAGCCGTTTCCACCCTGCAAAATTAGGGAAAGAGCTTTTCGACAAGGTATATGGTGAAGGAGTAGTGAATTCGGAAGCTGAATTCATGAAGAAGATCGAAGATGAGATCGCAATAAACTTAAAACGTGAAAGCGATATTAAACTGATGATGGATATTAAAAACCTAGCCATTGAAAAAACCGATTTTCAGATTCCTGAAGAGTTCCTGAAAAGATGGCTTCTTAAAGTCAATGAAAATACCACTGAGGTGCAGATCGAAAAAGAATTCGGCAGTTTCAGAAAAGACCTTAAATGGCAGCTTATCAGGAACAAGGTTGCTCGTGATAATGAAGTGAAGATCACTGAAGAAGATCTGCTGAAAGAAGCTGAAAACATAACCAGGTATCAGTTCCAGAAGTATGGTCTGTTCTATGCCACCGACGAACAGATAAGCAATTATGCAAAAGAGACTCTTAAAAGAGAAGATGATGCAAAAAAAATTGCTGACAAGATACTTGAAGAAAAGGTTATTTTGCTTATGAAGGAACTTGTGAAGCTTGAAAACAAGAGTGTCACAGTAGAGGAATTCAATAAGCTTTTTGAATAGTAATCAACGCATTGCGATGATATATTTTTATTTTACTATCTTTGTTTGTTAATTTTTAATCCTGAAAATATGAGTATTCTTGACGATTTTGGGAAATATGCAAAAAGCAAACGTGGAATCAGCAGCATGAACCTGCACAGGTACATCTCCATTCACAGCAGCTATATATCTCCAACAATTATTGAAGAGCGACAATTAAATGTGGCATCAATGGATGTCTTTTCACGTCTGATGATGGACAGGATTATTTTCCTTGGCTTGCCAATAGATGATTATGTAGCTAATATTATACAGGCCCAGTTGCTTTATCTCGATTCAGCTGATCCCGGAAAAGATATTCAGATATATTTCAATACTCCTGGCGGATCAGTTAATGCCGGTCTGGGGATTTACGATACAATGCAGTATATTTCATCCGATATTGCCACAATCTGTACCGGGATGGCAGCTTCAATGGGCGCTGTTCTCCTTACCGCCGGTAAAAAAGGAAAACGATCTGCTCTCAAACATTCCAGGATAATGATTCACCAGCCCATGGGTGGTGCAGAAGGACATGCTTCTGATATGGAAATTACCGTACGTGAAATCGTAAAACTTAGGAAAGAACTTTACGAAATAATTGCACTTCATTCCGGAAATACGGTTGAAAAAGTTGAAAAAGATTCTGACAGGGATTATTGGATGACGTCTCAGGAGGCTAAAGACTATGGGATGATTGATGAGATTCTTCAGAAAACACAAAAATAGTCTGACATGGATAAATGTTCATTTTGCGGCAGAACAAAGAAAGAGGCCAATATGCTTGTTGCCGGCCTCGAGGGTCATATTTGTGACCACTGTATTGAGCAGGCTCACAGCATAATGAACGAAGAACTTGGTAATAAAAAGAATATTGCATTTGACAGTATTAACCTTCTTAAGCCTACCGAAATCAAGAATTTTCTCGACCAATATGTTATTGGTCAGGATATGGCAAAGAAGATAATCTCAGTAGCTGTTTACAATCACTACAAAAGGCTGATGCAAAAGCCTGATGTCGAGGATATTGAGATTGAAAAATCAAATATTATACTTGTTGGAGAAACAGGTACAGGAAAGACACTCCTCGCAAGAACTGTTGCAAAAATGCTGCACGTACCTTTTACAATTGTCGATGCAACTGTCCTTACTGAAGCAGGTTACGTAGGTGAAGATATTGAAAGTCTATTGACCAGGTTGCTTCAAAATGCAGATTATGATGTTAAAGCAGCTGAAAAAGGTATCGTTTTCATTGATGAGATCGACAAAATTGCACGAAAGGGAGACAACCCTTCAATAACCCGCGATGTATCAGGGGAAGGTGTCCAGCAGGGACTTCTGAAATTACTCGAAGGTTCAATAGTTAATGTACCACCCCAAGGGGGACGTAAACATCCTGAACAGAAAATGATCCCTGTCGACACAAAAAATATCCTGTTTATCTGTGGGGGTGCTTTTGAGGGGATCGAAAAGAAAATCGCACATCGGCTTAACACTCAGATTATTGGTTTTGGTGCCTCAAAAATCAGGGATAAAGTAGACAAAGATAACCTTCTTCAATATATAGCTCCACAGGATCTCAGAGCTTACGGGCTAATACCTGAAATAATCGGCAGACTGCCAGTTCTGACACATCTTAATCCTCTTGACAGAACAGCCCTCAGAGCAATCCTTACTGAACCAAAAAACGCATTGGTGAAACAGTATATTAAGCTGTTCAAGATGGACAATATTGATCTCACATTTGCCGAAGGTGTTCTTGATTATATTGTTAATAAAGCAATTGAATTCAAACTTGGAGCGCGTGGACTGAGATCGATTTGCGAGACCATCATGCTTGATGCCATGTTCGAAATGCCATCTATTGACACGAATGAGCTTGAAATAACGATCGACTACGCAAGTCGCAAACTTGAAAGAGTAAACCTGAAAGTACTGAAAGCATCATAAAAAAAGAGAGGCTGTTTTTATTAATGCACCATATTACGATGCTTGTTCTTTAGAAGTATCTCTTTCGACTCCCCTCCTCTTGTGACAACAGCTTTGGCATCACACTCACCTGTACCATAGTTCATCTCAACAGGAGGTACTCCATCCCTTTCAATCTTAACAACTCCGCTAACAATGAATGAGCAGGCACGTTTCCATTGCAATGCAGTTATAATTGTATTGGTGTAAGTGATCCCGTTTATATTCTTGCCATTTGCAGAACCGGTGATCAAACATTCATCATCCCATATACTTTTGGTAAGAAAGCCTGCGGTCCATTCTCTTTGATGTGTAAATGAACGTTCAATAAATTTCCCGTTCGGAAGAGTCAGTTTACCATCAGTCAGTTTAATTTTAATTAAAAGGTTTTGATTGCTGTTATATCCCACATTTTCAAATACTTTTGTACCTTCAACCTTTATACCATTGAAGTAATAATTAACGAAGGTGACAGTTCTTTTGGATCCAACCTGCGGCCGGGGACCGGTTACCTCTATTAAAATCTTTCCTGAACGGGTATTATCATTTAATCCAACACAGCTTGTTCCGTAATCAACAGTAACAACCTTTGGCCATGTTCCGGTAGTGGGTGGTGTAACTGTTATGGTAGGACATGAATCGGCAACTACTATTCCCGATTTCGTGTCACCACCTTTTACCATCTGATCGAGAATGATGGTTGCATTGTCAGCCGTATTGAAGACGTCCTCAAAAACAGCATCACTTACTGCATCATCATCGGCCAGATCGATACTTGCCTGTTCAATAAGGGTTGAATTTTTCTTACATGAAGAGAATGAGAGCATTACCAGGGCTGCTATCATCAGAAAAATCTTTTTTTTCATAGTTCTATTTTTAATTATTGATTTCGATTAACAAATTATTAGATGAAAGCAAAGTTAAAAGGTTTAACGGAGAATAAGAAAGAAATAAAAGAATCTGAACTCAGGAGGAGTACCATTAATACCACCCTAATTATATATTCTTTCGTATATAATATATGTATAGGGAATATCATTTTTCTCAGCCCCCTTAAACTCCTCCTTTTCAACAACTTTCCAGATATCAGAGTCAATCTCGGGGAAATAGACATCGGCCGGAGCCTTTCTATGAACATGCGTGATATAAAGACGGTCTGTTATAGGCATAAATTGCCGGTACACACTCCCGCCTCCTATAACGAATATTTCTTCTTCCTTTTCACATTTACTCAGTGCGTCTTCGATTGAGTATGCAGTAACAGAACAATCTATACATTCATGCGGGACATCAGTAAGGACAATATTTTTCCTTCCCGGGAGTGGTCTCCGGGGTAATGATTCCCAGGTTTTTTTCCCCATAATAACAGCGTTCCCGGATGTCAGTTTTTTAAATCTCTTCAGATCTTCAGAAATGTGCCATAAAAGCTCATTATCCTTACCTATACCCCAATCTTCGGAAACAACAACAATAATTGAAATCATACCTTATATATTATACAGAAATATCACCTTTAATATGAGGATGTGCAACATAATCTTTCAGGGCAAAATCATCATACCTGAACTTCAGAATATCAGTTACAGCGGGGTTAATGACCATTTTGGACAACTGATATGGTTGACGGGTGAGCTGAAGCTTAACCTGATCAAGATGGTTAAGGTAAATATGAGCATCACCTAATGTATGAACGAAATCCCCCTGTCTCAGGCCTGTTGCCTGTGCAATCATAAGTGTAAGAAGGGAATAGGACGCAATATTAAACGGTACTCCAAGAAAAATATCAGCACTTCTCTGATAAAGCTGGCATGATAATCTCCCTTCTGCAACGTAAAACTGGAACATAATATGACATGGAGGAAGAGCCATTTTGTCTAATTCACCTACATTCCAGGCACTAACAATATGGCGGCGCGAGTCTGGTGATTTTTTAATGGAACTTATGACATTTAACAGTTGATCAATCTTTTTACCTCCATAGGCAGCCCATGAACGCCACTGGTATCCGTAAACAGGTCCCAGGTTCCCATCTTTATCTGCCCATTCGTTCCATATTTTTACTCCATTATCGTTCAGGTATCTGGTATTTGTATCTCCCGAAATAAACCAGAGTAATTCATGAATAATAGACTTAAGATGGAGCTTTTTTGTAGTAAGAAGAGGAAATCCTTCTTCAAGGTTGAATCTCATCTGATAACCAAATACGCTAATCGTTCCGGTGCCGGTCCTGTCCGTTTTTTTAGTCCCGGTTTTTATTACATGATCAAGAAGATCAAGATATTGCCTCATCCCAGTTATTTAGATTTCTTTCTTTTCTCAATTTCATCCCTTATAGCTGCAGCGCGCTCATAATCTTCAGTCTTGACAGATTCATCTATCATTTTATAGAGTTCCTCATCCGAATATGAATCATATTTGGTGCTTTCCGGTTCAAATAAACTGTCAATCTCATTGGCTGCAGATAACCCGACATCAGTGGGATTGATTGTTATTCCGGCTTTTTCCAGAATGTCTTCAGTGATAAATATCGGACAGCCAAATCTTAATGCAAGCGCAACAGCATCGGATGTTCTGCTGTCGATGGAATATTCCTTTTCTCCATTATTGCAAACAAGCTTTGAATAGAAAACTCCCTCTTCAAGCTTATAGATCATGACTTCGCTAACAAAAATATTAAACTCATCTGCAAATTTTTTGAAAAGGTCATGAGTCAAGGGACGTGGCGGGTCGAGATTTTCAAGCTTTATCACGATTGCCTGTGCTTCAAACCCCCCGATAATAATAGGGATCCTTCTCTCTCCGTTTTCTTCAATCAATATCAATGCATAAGCTCCAGATTGAGTCTGACTGTTAGATATGCCCATCACTTTTAGCTTTACTCTCTTCATATCAATTATTTATGCGCCAGATGAATAACCGGTTTTTTATTACATCTGACAAATATAAATATATTAGCACTAACACTAAGATTAACTATATCCTTTTTTATCAACATCCTGACAATAAAATCAGCATCTTTGAATATATAACTTTAGAAGGAAATTAACCCTTTTAATCATTCTGATCTGTGATTTACATCTCCTATTAAAAAATTCACTGTATTGGTTTGTAAATAATCTAATTTGTATATCTTTGCAGTCCAATTTTGAATAAATCCGCAGGGGCAACTGAAGTTATATAATCACAGGATTATATACGCCTCACGGAGTAACGTAAAAAAGATAAAAGATGTACGCAATCGTAGAAATTGCAGGTCAGCAGTTTAAAGTAGAGGAAGGCAAAAAGATTTTTGTCCACCGCCTCGAGGTTGAAGAGGGAAACCAGATTGAATTTGACCAGGTTCTTTTAATTGAGAACGATGGTAAAATTACTATCGGAGAACCCACAATTAAAGATGCTGTTGTTGAGGGAAAGATCCTCGACCACATGAGAGGTGACAAGGTAATTGTATTCAAAAAGAAGAGAAAAAAGGGTTATAGAGTCAAAAACGGACACCGTCAGAACTTTACTCAGGTTGAAATTGTCAGCATTAACGGGAAAGCCTCACCAAAAAAAGCAACTCCAAAAAAAGAAGAGGTTAAGTTAGATGAAGTAAAAGTTACTGAAGAAACTCCAAAGGGAAAAAAAGCAGCTGAGAAGAAACCTGCTGTTAAGAAGCCTGCTGTTAAAAAAGATGAAGCTCCTGCAAAGAAAGCTTCTGAGAAAAAAGTAGCAGAGAAAAAAGTAGCAGAGAAGAAACCGGCTGTGAAGAAACCAGTTGCAAAGAAACCAGTTGCAAAGAAACCAGCAAAAGAGAAAGAATAATAAAATCAAAGTATAAGCAAATAAAAATATATAATTATGGCACACAAGAAAGGAGCAGGTAGTTCACGTAACGGTCGCGATTCTGAAAGCAAACGACTGGGAGTGAAGCTCTTCGGCGGCCAGGCAGCCAAAGCAGGCAACATCATAGTTCGCCAGAGAGGAACCAAACATAATCCAGGTCTCAATGTCGGCCTCGGAAAAGACCACACTCTTTTTGCTCTCACCGATGGAGAAGTTGAGTTCAAAAGAAAAAGAGACAATAAAACTTATGTATCGGTTAAACCGGTAAGTGAATAAATTATTATCTTAAAAGATACTGACTCCCGAAATTCTTTTCTGCTTCAGGAAAGCATTATCGGGAGTTTTTTAATATTTTTACAGCAGGCTTCTTTCAGCCTGTTTTTTTTTATTAAATCATAACTGAATATGTTAACGATTAACCTGATCCGCGAAAAAAAAGAATTTATCATCGAACGGCTAAAAGTAAAAAACTTTGAAGCAGAAGAAATAATAAACAGAATTCTTGCACTCGACTCCTCTCGTCGTGAGATACAATCTAAAACCGATTTGATGCAGGCAGAGATGAACCGGATATCCAAAGAGGTCGGATCTCTTATGAAGGACGGGAAGAGAGATGAAGCAGAAGCCGCCAAGGGAAAAACATATTCACTTAAAGAAGATATCAAATCTCTTTCCGACAAACTGATACCTATCGATAATGACCTGAAAAATGAAATCATCAGGCTGCCTAACCTTCCGCACGAATCTGTTGCACCAGGACACGGGGCTGATGATAATGTCAAGGTCAGAGAAGGCGGCGTGATGCCTCTTTTGTATGATTCAGCACTTCCCCACTGGGATCTTATAAAAAAATATGATATTATAGATTTTGATCTTGGTATAAAACTCACAGGAGCAGGATTCCCGGTTTATCTGGGTAAAGGCGCTAAACTTCAAAGAGCTCTTATCAGTTTCTTTCTTGATGAAGGTGAAAAAGCAGGTTACAGAGAGGTGATGCCTCCAATAATGGTAAATGAGGAATCCGGTTTTGGCACCGGGCAGTTACCCGATAAAGAGGGACAAATGTATCATGCCACCATTGATAATTTTTACCTTATTCCAACAGCTGAAGTACCGGTTACAAATATCTACAGGGATGTAATACTGAATGCCGATATGCTTCCGTTTAAGAATATTGCTTATACACCTTGTTTCAGAAGGGAGGCCGGCTCATGGGGAGCTCATGTAAGAGGACTCAACCGTCTCCATCAGTTTGATAAAGTCGAAATAGTCCAGATCGCACACCCCGATCATTCATATAAATCTCTCGAAAATATGGTAAGTCATGTTGAGGGCCTTGTTTCCAAACTTGATCTTCCATACCGGATACTAAGACTTTGTGGCGGCGACATGTCATTTACATCCGCACTGACATATGACTTTGAAGTGTGGTCAGCTGCCCAGAAACGCTGGCTCGAGGTTAGTTCTGTATCTAATTTTGAATCGTTCCAGGCTAACCGGTTGAAATGCAGGTTTAAAGAGAAAGGAGACAAACAGACCCGTCTTGTTCATACTCTCAACGGTAGTGCCCTTGCCCTGCCAAGAATAGTTGCTGCAATCCTTGAGAATAACCAGACCGAATCGGGGATTAAAATACCTTCTGTCCTGATTCCTTATACAGGGTTTGATATGATTAATTAATGATTTTTACCCCCCCTTCCCCCCTGAAGGGGGGCTAAAAAAGAAATTTGTTTTAGAACCCCCTTTAGGGGGCAGGAGGTGAAAAAAAGGAGTGAAAAACAGACTCATGTAACTGTCACAAAGCAATTTAGATCAGAAATGGACCGGACCAAATCATCATATATTTATGCCGGATTGGCAATATTTTTCTGGTCAACGGTTCCAACAGCTTTTAAAATCAGCCTTGGCGAACTGGATATCCTCCAAATGCTCACTATTGCTGCCCTCACTTCAACTTTGGTCCTGTTGATAGTTGTTTTAGCCGGAAATAAGATTGGTCTCATCAGAAAAACAACAAGTAAGGAACTTTTAAACTCAGCCTTACTGGGGTTCATTAATCCGTTTCTATATTATCTCATACTGCTTAAAGCCTACCAACTGCTTCCGGCTCAGGTTGCCCAACCTCTTAACATGATCTGGCCGATCATCCTGGTATTCCTTTCAGTTCCTATTCTCAAGCAAAAAATTGAAAGAAAAAGTTTCATTGCACTCTTTATCAGCTTTATAGGGGTGTATATAATATCTTCGCAGGGCAAGCCTTTTAACCCTGGTCATTCCAATCTGACAGGTGTGATACTCGCCACAGGCAGTTCAATTTTCTGGGCACTCTATTTTATACTGAATGTCAAAGATAAAAGGGATGAAGCAGTTAAACTGTTTCTCAATTTTCTTTTTGGTTCTGTTTACCTTGTAGTTGCAATGATTATTACAGGGAAATGGCAGGTTGAAATAGGATTCAAAGGAGCAGTTGCATCTGTTTATGTCGGAATTTTTGAGATGGGAGTAACATTTCTCTTCTGGCTGAAAGCTCTTCAGATGGCCTCTACTACAGATAAGGTAAGTAACCTTGTTTACTTTGCACCGTTTCTTTCCCTTGTTTTTGTACACTTTATTCTTCATGAACCCGTTTATTATACAACTCCGGCAGGATTATTGCTGATCATTTCCGGAATATTGATCCAGAACCGCAAATCTGTCAGGATATAAATAATTATCTTTGACCTTTCGTTTTAAGACAATTAATAAGAGTTGAATATGAAGAAACTGTTTTTCTTACCCTTAATATTTTTAACACTATTTGTATCGTGCAAAAAAGATATTATTACACCTGAGGATACTGTACCCCCGGAAACTACACCTACTTTTGCGCAAAAAGACAGGGATGCCCTCGATGGCCTTATGAAGGAATGGTATTTTTGGTACAAAAATCTTCCTGCCGTTACACTGACAGACTATAAAGATCCCTATGAATTGATGGACGCATTGCGCTATAAACCACTCGACAGATGGAGTTTTGTTGCTGATTATGATGCATTCAATGCCCAGATGAATGGAACATTTGTCGGACATGGCATCAGGATTGGTGTTGATGCTCAGGGTAAAGCAAGAATCGTAACAATCTATAAAAATTCACCCCTTTATTCTAATGGATTGATAAACCCCAGAGGAGTGAGAAGAGGATGGATAATAAAATCATTGAATGGAGCTGATCTTGCTCCGATAATTATTGCCGGTAATACTTCTGCTTATAATGACCTGATTGGGCCTGCCGTTGCAGGCAGGATAAATACCTTTGTTTTTCAGACTCCAAGAGGTAATGATACAACGGTTATAACCACTAAATCAACTTTCCAGGTTAATTCCGTAATGCTCTACGATACGCTTACAATTAAAAAAGTGAAAACCGGACACCTTGTATTTGATGCATTTATCTCTCCTTCCACTCAGGAACTTGCAACTGCATTCGCCTTTTTTAAAGCACAGGATGTCAAGGACCTTATACTTGATCTGAGATATAATGGTGGAGGTTCTGTGGATGTTGCCATAGAACTAGCCAGTTATATAGCAGGAACATCAAAATTTTCAACTCCATTTATAAAAAGTTCATATAACGACAAAAAAACCAGTAATAACTCAACCTCTTATTTTAAAAGTATTCCTTCTCCATTAAATCTAAACAGGCTGGTAGTAATAACAACAAGGGCAACAGCCTCGGCAAGTGAGGAAGTCATTAACGGACTTAAGCCGCATCTTATTGTTACAACTATTGGTGATACGACTAACGGTAAGCCAACTGGGATGAACGTCTGGAATACAACTGATTCTTTATACATCTTCGCACCTGTCACATGTGAATTTGTAAATTCTCTCGGACAAGGCGGCTATTACGCAGGCTTTGCACCTGCAAAACTTGTCACGGACGATATTACTCACGATTTCAATGATAAAGGTGAATTATGCTTTAAAGAAGCTATATATTTCCTTGAGAAAGGAGTTGTCTCAACTAAAGGAGGTTACACCTTCAATCCTACAATACAATTTTCCGAAAAACCGTCCTGGATGAACAATATGTATATTATTGATAAATCAATTTTTAAAAAATAATACTGCCTGTTGAAAGATGTGTCGGAAGAACGGATAATTCTTGGTATCGACCCGGGAACCAGTATTACGGGATACGGAGTAATAAAAACTGTCGGTACAGTCCCCGAGCTAATTTCAATTGGGTCAATCGATCTTTCAAAATTTAAAGATCACTACCTGAAGTTGAAGCATATTTTCGATAGGACAATAGGGATTATCGATGAATATCATCCTGATGAGCTGGCTATTGAAGCTCCCTTCTACGGAAAAAATGTTCAGTCGATGCTAAAGCTGGGCAGGGCACAGGGCGCTGCTATAGCGGCGGCACTAACCCGCTCATTGCCAATATTCGAATATGCTCCGAGGAAAATCAAAATGTCAATTACCGGTCAGGGGGCAGCTTCAAAGGAACAGGTGGCTGCAATGCTGATGAATATATTAAAATTCGATCTTACTGAAATAAAACTGGATGCCACAGATGGTCTGGCAGCCGCTTTATGCCATTTTTACCAGACAAATAATCCTGTTCAGAAAAAAGCTTACAACAGCTGGAAGGATTTTATGAATAAAAATCCAAAAAGAGTGAAATAGACAGCCTCTATTCAATTTACTGCAAAGGCTAATGCTACTACACTTACTCTCACCCCTTCAACTTTAAGAAGTTCATTAGCACACGATTCAATTGTCGATCCGGTGGTGATAACATCATCTACAAGTAAAACATGCTTGCCCCTGATTATTTCAGGATCAGTAACACGGAAAATACCCTCAACATTTGTCCATCTATCGTACCGCGACCGCTTTGTCTGTGTAGCTGAAACTGTTTTTCTTACAAGAGAAACCGTATCAACAGGCAAGCCTGTAACATCGGCAATCCCTATTGAAATTACGTCACTCTGATTAAAGCCGCGAATGCGTTTTTTAGTAGGATGAAGCGGAACAGGTATTATCAGATCAATATCAGCTGTAAATCCTGAAGATTTAAGTGATAAACCATATATCCTGCCAAGTTCATACCCTATCTCTTTTATTCCCTTGTACTTAAGATTATGAATAAGATTTCTTATCCGGCTTCCCTTATTATAAAATGAAAATGCCGCAGCCTTTTCTATCAGACATCTTCCCCAGAAGAGCTGTGACACCGGGTTTGTATCTTCTTTATGATAATTGGTCCTTGGAATAACAACATAGCACCCGGTGCATATGAGATTTTCATTCCTGAGCAGATGATTTCCACAGGCATAGCAAAGCCTGGGAAATAAAAGACTGATAAAATCGTCCCATAAATTATAAATGTAACTCATGCAGCGATGCAGAATTATTACCATATAAATTTAGAAATTTATTAGGACAATTTTTATTTCAAGTGTTTTTATTTATGTTTAAAGAAAACCACCTCCCCCCTGACGGTACCGTCAGGGGTACTCCTCCTTTTCAAAGGAGGAGAAATGTAATATTGTGTATATCAGAACTTTCCCCTCCTTTTTAAAGGAGGGGTGTCACGCCACTGGCGTGACGGGGTTGTTAAATAAATTATCAACGAATCTTCAGAGCGAACTTAAAGAATGACTTTCCGGCTTATTTTAGCTGCGATCTCTTTAAATTCTTCCGGTGAAAACTTAAGCTTTGGATTTTTGAAGTTTACATCATCCATGGAATCCATAGGAACCAGGTGTATATGTGCGTGAGGAATCTCAAGACCCAGTATCGCAACGCCGATGCGATTACATGGAATAACACTCTTGATGGCTGCAGCAACTTTTTTCGAAAAAAGTATCATTCCTGCCAGCCGATCATCATCCAGGTCGAAAATGTAATCGGTTTCCTTTTTGGGTACAACCAGGGTATGTCCTGCTTTCAGAGGATTGATGTCGAGAAATGCAAAATAATTTTCATCCTCGGCAATCTTATAGCAAGGAATTTCCCCATTAATTATTTTTGTGAAAATAGTTGCCATGATGACTTAAGAAAAGAATTTATTACAGTGAAATGGAGATGATCTCGAAAGGGATTATTCCTGATGGCACTTTGATTTGTACAACATCACCCACTTTTTTCCCGATAAGACCCTGGGCAATAGGAGAACTGACAGCAATTTTACCCAGTTTGAAATTTGCTTCACTTTCAGGAACAATCAGGTATTCCATAACTGAATTATTGGATTTATTCCTGATCTTTACCCTGTTAAGTAATCTGACAAATGAGATATCAATTTTTGATTCGTCAAGAATCCTTGACCGTGCCACAATATCCTCAAGTTTTGATATCCTCATCTCAATCATACCCTGTGCCTCTTTGGCAGCAGCATACTCAGCATTTTCAGAAAGATCACCTTTATCCCTTGCATCAGCTATCTGCCTGGATAGCATAGGTCTCTCCACATTTCTCAACTGATTAAGTTCCTCTTTAAGTTTATGGAGACCTTCCTCAGTCACATACATAACCTCTGACATTTTTCTCTCTTATATTAAAAAAATAAAAAGAATTCCGGGTTTGCCGGAACTCTTCAAAAACAAATATATAAAATCTTTTAATTAATTGCAAATAAAAATCCCGTGAGCAAGTGTTTTACAAGTATTTATCTTCGGAAATATAATACTATTTGTATTTTTTCCCTGCTTTTTTTGTGTTTGTCTTTACTTTTTTCATTTTTGCTTTATCCCGAGTGGCAGAATTTTTCTGATTCTGTTTCATACGTGCCTGTACATCAGACGTTTGAATATCAATTGTTCTTTTCTGGGACCTCTTAACAGATTTCTCATAATCACTTTTAAGCTTTCTTTTGTTGGCTTCCTGCTTCTTTTTGGCTTTCAGCACCGACCTTGGTTCTCTTACTTTAACCTCTTTTTTATTGCCCAGAGATTTACCAAATAATCCTTTTTCAGCTTTTCTTGAAGCATTTTTATGAAAAATCTGGGCATTACAGAAACTGATTGTCAACGATAAAATGAATACAAAAAGAAAAAATTTTCTCACAGATAAATTATTCATTTTCAGTTATTACAATAATTTTTTCACGATACCGTTAAATTTCCGGTGGTAATACTAATTTTGCATTATTAATTTATCTCCTGTGGTATCAGATTCAAAAATAAGACTTTTTTTAATTACAATGGCACTTGCCATTACATTAAGTTCCTGTAATAAGAAGAACGATGTGATCCCTGATGTTATAGTCGATTTCAGCCTCAATCTTTATGACTCTGAGTTTACAGATCTGAATTCCTTTGGTGGAATTGTTCTGGTTAATGCTAATACCAATAACCTTGGGTCTAGGGCAGCTGGGTATGATGGAAACGGCATTATAATATTCGCCGGAGTAGGTGAGTTTTATGCCTACGACCGCACATGTCCGCACGACTATGCTGTAAACGGGTTGAGTGTAAAGGTTAACATTGATCCGTTAAATTCCCTTAATGCAATATGTCCAAAATGCAGCACCAACTATGCACTTTCGGTAGGAGGAACCCCATCTAAAGGAATAGGACAATATCCTCTTAAAAATTATAAGACTAGTTTCGATGGTACTAGTGTGAGAGTGTGGAATAACTAATACTTTAAATCCACCTCACCCCAACCCCTCTCCCTTGAGAGAGGGGCTAAAAGCCTGTTTATTTGATTCTTACACCCCTTCTCCCAAGGGAGAAGGGGCTGGGGGATGAGGTAAATTTATTTAGTATCTGTAATGATCCGGCTTGTAAGGACCGGATTCAGGTACTCCGATATAATCTGATTGGTCTTTTGTAAGCTTTGTCAGTTTCACCCCAAGCTGATCGAGGTGTAAACGTGCAACCTCCTCATCGAGGTCTTTGGGAAGCCGGTAAACACCAATTTCATATTTCTTTTTCCAGAGTTCTATCTGTGCAAGTGTCTGATTACTGAATGAGTTACTCATTACGAACGAAGGATGACCCGTTGCACAGCCAAGATTCACAAGTCTTCCCTCAGCCAGGATAAAAATTGCATGTCCGTCGGGGAAAAGATACTTATCTACCTGTGGTTTTATATTGATTTTATTAATTCCCTTCAGATCGTTGAGATTATCGACCTGTATCTCATTATCAAAATGACCGATATTACAAACGATAGCCTGATCTTTCATTTTTATCATGTGCTCCAGAGTGATAATATCCTTGTTACCTGTAGCTGTGACAAAAATATTCCCCTCATCAAGGGTATCTTCAACTGTTTTAACTTCAAAGCCTTCCATTGATGCCTGCAGTGCACAGATCGGGTCGATTTCTGTAACGATTACCCTGGCACCGTAAGATTTCATCGATTTTGCGCATCCTTTTCCAACATCGCCATACCCGCAAACAACAACTACTTTCCCGGCTAACATAACATCGGTTGCCCTTTTAATGCCATCGGCAAGCGACTCACGACATCCATAGAGGTTGTCGAATTTTGATTTTGTGACAGAGTCGTTCACATTAATTGCAGGTACTAGCAATTCTCCGTTTTCGAGCATCTGATATAATCTGTGGACTCCTGTTGTGGTCTCTTCGGATATCCCCTTAAGTTCACTTACTGTACGATGCCATTTCCCTGGCTCTTTAACCAGAAGATCTTTAAGTGTTGAAAGAATGATTGCCTCCTCCCTGTTATCAGGTTTCTTATCGAGTATCTCCGGTGTTTTTTCTGCTTTATAACCCAGGTGGACCATTAGTGAGGCATCGCCGCCATCATCAACCAGAAGATTCGGGCCTTTCCCACCCTGGAATGTGAGTGCCTGCGCAGTACACCACCAGTATTCTTCCAGAGTCTCACCTTTCCAGGCAAATACCGGAATACCACTGGCAGCTATAGCAGCGGCTGCATGATCCTGAGTTGAGAAAATATTACAACTTGCCCAGCGGACTTCAGCACCGAGTTCAGCAAGGGTTTCAATAAGCACAGCTGTTTGAATTGTCATGTGCAGGGAGCCTGTAATCCGTGCCCCTTTCAATGGTTTCTCAGAGGAATATTTCTTCCTGATTGCCAGCAGGCCTGGCATCTCTTTTTCTGCAATTTCGATCTCTTTTCTTCCAAAATCCGCGAGGGATATATCTTTTACCTGGTACTGCATTGTATCAATTGTTACATTAATAATTAAGGTGATTTTTCAGAGTTCGAAGATAATAAATATTCTTATATCATTGTTCATGTTAACAGCAGTATGACTTGCTGTTGATCAAGCTTCATCTGTTCAGCCAGTTGGTCTGTATTGTCAAATTTTATTTCATCCCTGAGTCTTTTCCTGAAAATAACGGAGATTGCCCTTCCATAAATATCCTTATCAAAATTCAGGATATGAACTTCGATGCTCCTGATTCCGGCATCGTTATTTACAGTCGGATTTGAACCTATACTCAGCATACTTGGATATATTAATCCATCAAACTGAACTTCAACTGCATAGACTCCATTGCCAGGTATCAGTTTATATTGATAATCAGGCTTAATATTTGCAGTTGGAAATCCGATTGAGCGGCCAATCTTACGTCCTTCAACAATCGTTCCGCTGATAGAATAGGAATACCCCAGCCACCTGTTTGCCTCATCGAGCCTTCCCTCTAATAAAGCTTCACGGATTGAGGATGAACTTATCGCTCCTTCTTCAGTATGAAACCCCTGTACTTGCTCAACCCTGAAATCAAGCGATTCTGTGCAGTGTTTTATTGTATTAAAATTACCTTCGCCACGTCTCCCGAAGTGGTGATTATACCCTATTATAAGATGCTTTGTTCCGATTTTTTCCACAAGCGCATCCTTAATAAAATCACAAGCCTGAATCTTACTGAATTGATTAGTGAATTCTATGATAATAAGATGGTCAACATTTGCATTTTCAAGAAGAACCTTCTTTTCCTCCATTGTTGTCAGAAATGAGAGATTTCCCAGATTTTGTTCCAGTACCAGCCTGGGATGTGGGGAGAAGGTAATTACAACAGACTCTCCTTTCGCCTCTATTGCGCGAGAAACAAGGCAATCCAGAAGAGTCCTGTGTCCACGGTGAACTCCGTCAAAAATTCCGAGGGTTACAACAGGAGTAACCAGATTAAGGTTTTCATATCCTTCATGAATAATCATAGCAGAAGATTATGCCTGCAAAATTAGTAAAGCCCATGGAAATGAACCTAAATAATGATTTTGTTTTTGTACTTTTATAGAAAGATTTTCCATAAACCAATCTACATGAATCCTGCCAGTTTCTATATGTCTGATCCATGGCTGAAACCCTTTACTGGTGTCATTGATAAACGTATCGGGAAATGTCTTTCAAAGGAAAAACAATTAATTGGAAATGGTTCTCTATGTGATTTTGCCATGGGGCATTATTACTATGGCTTGCACCGGAACAACGATTGCTGGGTTTTAAGGGATTGGGCGCCAAATGCAAAAAACATTTTTGTCACCGGAATATTTACCGGTTGGAAAGAGAAGCAGGAATTTATGATGAAGAGGGTTAATCCAAAGGGAGACTGGGAGATAACTCTCCCTCTGGAAGCCATGAAACATGGAGACCTTTACAAACTTTCAGTCAATTGGGAAGGAGGTAAAGGAGAACGCATTCCATCATATGCCAACCGGGTAGTTCAGGATGATAAGACCAAAATATTCAGTGCGCAGGTCTGGCAACCATCGGAACAGTACAAATGGAAAATTGAAGATTTTAAAGCGCCGGGTACTGCTCCTGTGATCTATGAAGCCCATATCGGAATGGCCACACCATCGGAGAAGATCGGAACTTATCGAGAATTCACGGAAAACGTCCTTCCATTAATCATTAAATCGGGTTACAATACAATACAATTGATGGCAATTCAGGAACATCCCTTCTACGGATCGTTCGGATACCATGTTTCAAGCTTTTTTTCTGCTTCCTCACGATTCGGGACACCTGAAGATCTGAAGGAGCTGGTTGATAAGGCCCATATTGCAGGAATAAGGATTATTATGGATCTGATTCACTCTCATTCAGTTAAAAATGTTAATGAAGGACTTGGCCTGTTTGATGGATCACCGGGGCAGTATTTCCATTCAAATGAAAGAAGAAATCACAGGGCATGGGATTCTTTATGTTTCGACTATGGTAAAGATAACGTAATCCACTTCCTGCTTTCCAACTGCAGGTACTGGCTTGAAGAGTATAAATTTGACGGATTCAGGTTTGATGGCATTACAAGCATGATATATTATGATCATGGTCTTGAAAAGAATTTCACATCGTATGATGAATACTTCGATGGCAATCAGGACGAAGACGCACTTGTTTATCTCTGTCTGGCCAATAAACTTATCCACAAATATAAGCCAGGGGCTTTGACCATAGCTGAAGAGATGAGCGGTATGCCAGGCATAGCAGCAGATACTGAAAAGAAGGGTTATGGTTTTGATTACAGGCTATCGATGGGAGTTCCTGATTTCTGGATCAAACTGGTAAAAGAGACTATTGATGAAAACTGGGACATGGGTAAGCTGATGCATGAATTAACACAGCATCGCCCGGAAGAGAAAATCATTTCATACTGCGAATCGCATGACCAGGCGCTTGTCGGAGACAAAACACTAATTTTCAGAATGATAGATGCGGAAATGTATTCCGGCATGGCCAGATCTTTTCACAGTATTACAATTGACCGTGGTATTGCTCTGCACAAAATGATCCGACTCATAACATTTAGCACTTCCGGGGGAGGTTACCTGAACTTTATGGGAAATGAATTCGGCCATCCGGAATGGATTGACTTTCCACGGGAAGGAAATAACTGGAGTTACAAATATGCACGCCGCCAATGGCAACTTGCAAAAAATAAAGATCTTAAATATTACAACCTGGCAAAATTCGACAGGAAGATGGTGAAGCTTCACCATGATTTCAAAATACTCGATGATCTATCTGTTAACAGAATATATGAGAATAATGCTGATAAGGTAGTCGCCTATATGAGAGGTGAGTTACTGTTTGTATTTAACTTTCACCCATCTGTCTCATTTACCGATTATGGAATACCGGTGAAAGGCAAGTTCAGGATTGTTCTTGATACAGATGATCCGCTTTTCGGTGGGTTCAACAGAATTGACAGAAATACCGTTTACCTCTCAATCAGAAAAGCCGAAAGGAACATCATAAATGCTCCTTTATACCTTTATCTATATCTACCATCAAGAACAGCCCTTGTATTTAAAAAGGAACCTATACGAAAAGCAACTGATCTTTAATCAATCCAGCGAAGCAGGTAGAAATCCTGTTTGTGAGGAAGATCTTTATGTTTCGGGTAGATGCGTATTCCATAAAAGAAAGACCCGGCTTTTTCCGGTACAAGGTTAGCCCTGTAAAGGCATTTGCCACTTTTGTAGTTGATTAATTTAAACTCTTCACTTGCTACAAATTCATGTTCACCATGTTTACTCATGTGGGTTATAATAAATTCAACGCCAACGTTTTCTTTCGGGATTTTTTTAATATCAAGTGCAATTTCTGCAGTATAATCGTGCCCGGAACGGTAAACGTTTTCTCCGGCCCGCTCAAAACTATAATTTAAGACTTCAATGTTATCCCACTCCTCTCTCATAGTTTTTTTCCAGGCTGCCAACTCTTTTGCCTTCTCAAAGTTGTTTTCAATCAGGTATTTATTGCGGGTAAAAAGTTTGGAATAATATTTTTCATAATAGTCGTCTATCATTCTTTTCATGGTAAATTCAGGAGCAATTTTTACCATAGTATTTTTTACAAGGCTCATCCATTCAACAGGTACACCCTGATCATTAAATGCATAATAGGCCGGAACTATTTCAAATTCAAGCATGTTATAAATAGTTTCAGCATCAATATCATCCTGCAGGTCCTGATTTTCGTAAGTCCTTTTCTTTGATAAAGCCCATCCCGCAAATGCCCGGTAGCCTTCAACCCACCATCCGTCCAGAACGCTGAAATGGATTGTTCCGTTCATTACAGCTTTTTCGCCACTGGTACCAGACGCTTCAAGAGACCTTGTAGGTGTGTTAAGCCAGATATCAACACCCCTCACAAGGTATTTGGCCATCTCAATATCATAATTCTCCAGGAATATTACTTTTCCTGTAAACTGGGGCATCTGCGATATTTCAAAAACTCTTTTGATAAGATCCTGGCCTCCTCCGTCGTTGGGATGAGCCTTACCGGCATAAATAAACTGGACAGGCTTATTAGGATTATTAACTATACGTGCGAGCCTGTCAAGATCTCTGAAAAGAAGGGATGCCCTTTTGTATGTTGCAAAACGCCGTGCAAATCCTATTGTAAGGGCTTTTTCATCGAGGTGGCTGCTGATATTCAGAAGGGTGCGTGGGCTGACATGCTTCTCCATCATGTCAGTCTGAAGCCGTTTCCTGATATTTGAAAACAGGCTCTTTTTAAGGCCGGTTTTGACCTCATAAATCTTTTTATCTTCTACATTATATAGTTTTTCCCAGAGGCTTCTGTCGGTCTGGTCAAAATTGAGTGTTCCTGTCAATTCCTTATATACCTCCCTCCATTCCGGAGCAGTCCATGTAGGATGATGAACCCCGTTCGTAACATACCCTATGAAAAGCTCCTCTTTAAGATAGCCCGGCCACAATTTATTAAACATCCCCCGGCTAACCTCTCCGTGAAGTTTACTTACACCATTCACCTCCTGTGACATACGTGTTGCCAGATAACTCATGTTAAATTTCTTATCAGAATCGCCTTCACAGCGGCCAAGATCCATCAGTTCATCCCATGTGATCGAAAGACGACTGTGATAATGAGAAATATATTTACGGAGCAGGTCTTCATCAAAGGCATCATGACCCGCCGGAACAGGTGTATGTGTTGTGAAGAGAGTCGATGATCTTACTGCTTCAAGTGCCTCTTTAAATGTAAGATGGTGATCATTTATCAGGCTTCTGAGTCTTTCGAGGCTGATAAATGCCGAGTGTCCTTCATTGCTGTGATAGATATCAGGTTTCAATCCGATAGCTACCAGAACTCTTATCCCACCTATACCAAGGATAAGTTCCTGTCTCAGCCTGTTTTCATTATCCCCTCCGTAAAGATAATGAGTAATAGTACGGTCTTCTGGTGAATTATCTTCAAAATCGGTATCAAGAAGTACTAACCGTACTTTCCCTACCATGGCTTCCCATACACGAATTTTTACTGTTCGTCCGGGCCATGCCAGGCTCACGGAAAGATGATTTCCATCTGAATCTTTTATAGGACTTATGGGAAGGCGCGAAAACTCTTCAGCTTCATATATTGAAAGCTGTTCTCCTCTTGGCCCAAGTTTCTGTTTGAAATAGCCGTACCTGTAAAGCAGTCCGACCCCGGTGATATTCATATTCGAATCGCTTGCTTCCTTAAGATAGTCGCCTGCCAGGATTCCAAGTCCTCCGGAATAAGTTCTAAGGCAGGGATGTATGCCAAACTCCATACTGAAGTAAGCAATTGAAGGTTTCACGGCGTCATCCGGACGATTTTTATATGCACTGAAGAGGTCAAAATTCTTTTTCAGATCAGCCACAAAATCATCATCGTCTTCCAGTATCATAAGTCTTTTATAATCAATCTTTTCAAGAAGCAATTTAGGATTATGACGAACCTGCTCCCACAGGGATGGATCCATGCTTTTAAATAATGATTCAGCTTCTGAGTTCCATGACCACCAGAGGTTATTTGCCAGTTCTTTCAGAGTGGCCAATTTTTCGGGCACATCGCTCTGAACATAAATATCTTTCCACACCGGCACCTGATGTGGTTTGCGAACATGTAACCCGGGGGCTTCAATAAACCTTATAAATTCCCGGGGTTCATCCCTTCTTTCGCTGCTATGAGCCAGGGCATGTTCGTAGGCGGTGAAATAATATTCCACCAGGCTATCCCACATTGCGATCCTTGAAATAGCATGTGCTTTCTCTCTGGCTTCTTTTATTTCGGCATTGTTTAACCCGATAAACATTGACATGAAATTCCTGATATCAGCTATCACCATGTTTTCGTTGTCATCAGTTCTTTCAATTATTGATATGCCGTTACCCGGATTTTCAAAATATTTCTTAACCCAGAGGCCGAATCCTGAAAGTGAGGTTGTAACGGTCGGGATGGAAAACATCAGACTTTCAAGGGGAGTGTATCCCCATGGTTCATAATATGACGGGAAAACCGAAAGGTCAAATCCGATAAGCAGATCGAAGTATGGTATATTAAAAATACCATCGTTCCCATTCAGATAGGAAGGAACAAAAATGATCTTAACCTTTGAATTTTGATTATTATGAAGGTTATTAGCTGCTATTTTTTGTAAAACCAGATCAGTCAATGGGTAATGCAGACTATGGGTAAGGTATCTGTCACCACCGTTTCCTGGTCCATTATGATACAGAATATCCACAATATCCTGCCGCGGCCCTTTATGGTAGGCAGGCATCAGTATGAAGGCAACACATTCTTTTTTAATACTATCCTTCTTGTTCAACTCCCCCAGAGAATCTATAAAAATATCAACTCCTTTATTCCTGAATTCATATCTTCCGCTGTTAACCACCAAAACACAATCTTCGGAAAGGGAATAACCAAGTACTGCCTCGGCAACGCTTTTCAGTTTCGATCTGGCAATATTTCTGGTTTTCCCGAATTTTTCATTTGCCGGAACAAAAGAATCTTCGAAACCATTAGGAGTTACTATATCAACATCCTTCCCAAGAAAGTGACTGCATTCTCTTGAAGTTATTTCGCTTACAGCGGTAAAAACATCTGCCTCAACAGCCGAAATTTTTTCGAGCGATTGTTTTGCCACAACATTGAACTCGCGTGCAACCTGAGCCGGGTTATATTCTTTCATCTTACCATAAAGCGGACGATTATTGCCCGCGATACACCGGCCAAGTACTGTGGCATGGGTTGTGAATGATGTGGCAACCCAGGGTGCAAATTTTTTCAGGTACAATATCCCTGTACCTGTCATCCACTCATGAAACTGAGCAATGATATTATGATTCTCATAGTAAAAAATGGTAAAACTTTCGATTAGTTTACCGGCGGCATATCCAAAAAGTGCGGGTTCAACATAATCCCATTGCCCTGCAATACTGTCGAGCTTATATGTTTCCCAGAATCCGGCAAATATTTCATTCTGCTGTCCGAAATACGGAGTAAAATCAATAAGAATCACAATTGGCTTCCCTGCAATGTTCCATCTCCCTGTTTTTACTCTTAATCCTTCTGAAGCAGCCCTGCCCTTCCATTCAGCAAATAGCGATTCGTCAGGAATAAACTCCGGATTAGTCACATCCTCCCTCCACACATCAGGTCCTATAAGTATATAATTATCTCCAACTTCATTTACGATATTAAGCGCTTTTGTTGAGATCACCGTATGTATGCCTCCCACTTTGTTACATACTTCCCAACTGGTTTCAAAAATAAATTCAACCTTCATTATATGTCTATATTTGTATCCGATTATTATTCTATTTCTTTTTACTGCTTTTCGCCTTCTTAGCAGGTTTAAGAGGAGTTGTCTTTTTTACTGTTTTTGTTTTTGCTTTTAGTGGTCTTCCTGCACTTTTCTTTACCGGCGCCTTCGCAGAAACTTTGGTTTGCTTTTTTACCGGAATTTTTGCTTCCTTTTTGGGTTCTTTCTTTGTCAGTTTCTCAATCTCTGATGCCTGTTTTTCGATAATAATATCTTTTTCTATGATCTGTGAACCGAGCTTAAATATCTGAATCTGTTCTGCAGTATCAGGAAAATATTTTCTCAGCCTGATCTCAAAATCGCTGAGTACGTTCATATAATTCATAAATGCGTCATATGGCGTTTCATATGGATTGAAATAGGCATGAACTGCTCCATCTGAAAAGAATTTCGTTGCCATATAGTAAAAATGGTCGCTCGACTGGAGATATTCCCAGTCCTTTTTAATCTGGCCATCTTCACATTTATTTACCTTCCCTGCCAGGCTATATAATTTATCGAGAGCTGCAACCTGCAGCTCATTTCCGAGCCATGCGGTGATGTCGCGCTCTTCGTCAGCCCATGATATTGGAGAAGGAATGCTTATTGACGACACCGGTTGCAGTATATCGGCAATCTCCGTCGGGGTCATAAATCTGAATGGCGTTTTCTTAAGAACAGCGCCTGGCATATGATAGAGGAAATCAAATATTCCTGTCTCTTTCCAATTGTGTTCCCCGAATGTCTCATAATCGAGAAAAATGTTTAAAAGTTCACTTTTAGGGGCAAGCTTATTTATCCATGATGCATATTTATCGGCTGTTAACGGCCATGCATTCCAGTCTCGGTTAGAGAACCGGAAAGCAATATCATCACTTAATACAAAGTTTCTCAATAGAATTTTAAGCCTGGGATTTATTGAATTACAATACAGATAGTTGGGACTTTTCCACCCCAATACATGCTTGGCGCCCTCAGTCAGAATAGACTTAAATCCCATATCAGCAACCCACGATCCTATCAGGTCAGAGTATATTAATTCAGTATTCCGGAATGATGTTGCTTCAACTCCCAGAAACTCTTTCAACATCTCTTTATGTTTTGTAACCTGGCGTTCAAATTCACTCCTGCTCTTCAGTGAAACCAGTGAATGTGAGTTGGTTTCTGCAAGGAATTCCACCATTCCCGTCTCTGCAAGCTTCCTGAATGAGTCAAGAACCTCAGGGGCATAAAGTCTGAACTGGTTGATTACCAGACCTGAGAGGGAAAAGGTGACTTTAAACTTCCCTTTGTGCTTATGGATAAGATCCAAAATAATGTTATTAGCAGGGATGTAGCATTTCTCTGCTACTTTTCTCATGATAGATTCATTCGAGAAATCATCATAATAATAATGATCGTGACCCAGGTCAAAAAACCTGTATCGCTTAAGCCTGAAAGGCTGATGAACCTGAAAATAGAAGCATATCGCTTTTTTGCCTGATGCACTCATATCTTAATACTTAATTATTCCAAATTACTCTATAATATATATCCCGTACATGCCTGACTGAATTATCCCATTTAAGGCGGATAACTTCCTCTTTACCGTTTTTAATAAACATGTTAGACAGGGCCGGATAGTTGAGGATACCATAAATTGCATCGGCCATTGCATCAATATCCCAGAAGTCGGCTTTCACGGCATGTGTAAGTATCTCAGCAACACCCGACTGCTTACTTATAATAACAGGTACGTTCGACTGCATTGCTTCGAGCGGTGAGATACCAAATGGTTCTGATACTGATGGCATAATATAAACATCGCTCATATCCAGCATAGTAAAAACATCTGCCCCTTTAAGGAATCCCGTAAAATGGAAGCGGTCAGTTATTTTCAGTGTGGCAGCTCTTCTAATCATCCTTTCCATCATATCTCCCGAACCTGCCATGACAAACCTGACATTATCCATCACCTGAAGAACCTTATAAGCGGCTTCAATAAAATATTCAGGACCTTTCTGAAGGGTTATGCGGCCAAGAAATGTGACCACCTTTTCATCAAAACCTTTTTTAATGATAAGGTTTTCAGAAATCGTCACCGGTTCTACGGCGTTATAAACAGTTTCAACCTTTTCAGGATTGATATGGTATTTGTTTATGACAATGTCCCTGGTCAGGTTACTGACTGTGATTATTTTAGAGGCAGCATCCATTCCACTCTTCTCGATGCGGTATACATCGGGATTGACATTCCCTCCGCTACGGTCGAAGTCTGTTGCATGGACATGGATAACAAGAGGTTTCCCCGACACTTCCATGGCAGCAATACCGGCAGGATAAGCGAGCCAGTCATGCGCATGGATAATATCAAACTCATTTTCCTCAGCTATTACAGAGGCAACGATGGCATACTTGTTTATTTCATCCATAAGGAAATCGTCATATTTTCCTGAAAAATCGACCATGCCTCTACTGTTTGTCTGGACAAAAAGACTATAACCTGAGACTTCTGATGTGACCATTTTCCAGAAATCTTCAGGATCGGTATAAGGAACAATTTTTGATGATACTTCAATTTTTTCCAGAGGACGTCTGAACCCTTTATAATAAACCTTCTTGAATGATACCGGTACCTTGTTTGCACCAATCAGCCGGACCATGGTCTGATCCTCATCACCCCATACCTTAGGAACAACAAAGATAACTTCCAGATCATCGAGGGTTGCCATGCCTTTTGTTAAACCAAAACTGGCAGTACCTAATCCGCCTGAGATATGAGGCGGAAATTCCCATCCAAACATTAAAACACGCATATCCTACCTCTATTATTGATTTGCATACTTAGTTTCAAGCAGCTCGATTATTCTCAGCACCTCACCTACACTCCATGCCTGTGAAATAGCCCCCTGTGGTGAATGAGGAGGATCGCCGTCATGGATTTCGGAAATGGTACTTACTCCATGCTCACTCATCACAGCTTCAAGACCAAAAATCAGTTTTTTTACTTTCTGTACCCCTTGTTGCCCATATACTTTCAACCAGCCTTCACAGAAGGGGCCATACAACCATGGCCAAACAGTACCCTGATGATATGCATTATCCCTCTCCTCTTGATTTCCTTTGTATATGCCATGATAAAATTTATTACCCGGAGAAAGAGTTCTCAACCCTCTAGTCGTAACAAGCTCTTTATCTGCAATATCCAGAACTTTCTTCATCTGTTCTTTATCAAGCATCGAATAAGGCAGCGAAACAGCAATAACCATATTTGGCCTGACAAAATTATTTTTACCTTCATCATCGTTAATATAATCAGCCAGATAGCCCAATTTGTCATCCCAAAATATTTCAAGAAATGATTTTTTTATCAGGTCAGCCAGTTTTTCATATTCTTTAATAAACTTTTTATCATTTTCAATCCTGGCCATTTCAAGAGAGAAGCATACAGCATTATACCAGAGTGCATTTATTTCGACAGCGTAACCTCTACGTGGTGTAACAGGAATTCCATTTACCACTGCATCCATCCAGGTAAGTGATTTCCCCGGGGCATCAGCATAAATAAGTCCGTTATCTCTCATGTGGATATTAAAAGCAGTGCCGTTTTTATAGGCATTCAGTACAGATTTTGCGGCTGTACCATATCGCTCCCATCCATCGGTGCCGCCATGTTCTACATACTGCTGAACAGCCCAAAAAAACCATAGAGGTGCATCAACTGAGTTAAAAGCGGGGTTGCTTGCATCTCCCATATTAGGGAACAAACCATCCTTCATCCTGTTAATCTGGGTATCAAGCACCTCTCTGTAGAGAACCAGTCTGTGACGGGCCAAAGCCAGTCCCGGAAGCGAAATAAAAGTGTCTCTCCCCCATGCACCAAACCATGGATAGCCGGCAATAATAAGAGTTTTTCCTCCCCGTTTTTCAACAAATTGCTGAGCAGCATTTCTTAAACAATTAATAAAACTATCTCTGGGAATTTTTCCGGAAACTGTCTTTGTAAACTTCTGCTTTAGTCCTGATGTCTTTTCCTCTTTCGTTGAAGCGGAAAATACTATAATATCTCCCTCTTTTGCCTCAACCTCAAAAAAACCCGGAGTAAAAAGATCTTCAGAAAAATCATATCCCCGCTTTTGTTCTTCAGGATATTCGACACCTAAGTACCAATCAGGATTATGAATAAACTCAACATTTGCAGAAAACTGCATATATAAAGAAGGGAATCCTTCATATAATTTTGATTTGATCCCGTTTTCAATGAAGTCAACCTTTGTATTTGCAGCCATATTGGCATGTGCCAGCTGGTGAATATTTCTGAAAACCAGAAACGGGCGTACCTGGAGCTTCATTGGTTCAGATGCTTCAATAATCGTAAACCTGAGAAGAAATTGTTCTTTATAATGAACCAGTAATCTCTCTTGTTTCAGGATAACTCCGCCAACCCTGTAAATTCTTGACGGAATGGTATCAGTGTTAAAGTCCTCTATATATTTATGCCCCTTTGGACTGAAATAATCACCTTTATATTTTCTTATACCCATATTAAAACTCTTGTCATTATTAACCACTGTAACATCAAGAGAGGAGAGAAGTACAAATCTTTCGCCGCCAAACTCATCTACCGGGCATATAAGTAATCCATGGTATTTACGAGTGTTACAGCCAACAATAGTAGTTGAGGAGTAAGATCCTGCCCTGTTTGTCCTTATGATCTCCCTTCTCAGCGAATACTCAAGGTTTACTACCTGGCTTTTTTCGAACTTAATGTAACTCATATGATTACTGTTAGTCTGAAATAAAAAATCTATCTAAGATAACAATAAATATTAAAACCTGCAAACTGACCTCCCCGATGTGAAGTAAATTAATAAAATTTCTTAATAGTAGTGCCGGATAAAAAAAAGAATAACTTTGCATTTCAATATTTCAAAACAATTACCAATTAACATCTTACTTAATGAATAAGAAGCTTTTTCTGTACCTGTTTGCAGCAATTTTATTTGCCGGTTGTAAAAATAATACTGTCCATATTTCAGGCAACCTGGTAAACCCTGTCATCGGAGAATATATATTTCTTGATGAACTGAAGTCAAATGAGCTGACAACTATCGATTCCATAAAGATTGCGGATGGTGGAACATTTGATTTTAAAAGGGAGATTGAACTTCCCTCCTTTTACCTGCTCAAAATTAATGAAAATAACTTCCTGACTATGCTTGTTGAACCTGGTGAAAAAATCACTCTTAATGCATATTACGATTCGTTGAATTATCCTATATCTATCATCGGATCAAAAGGAACAGAATCGATGGCTGAATACAACAGAACTCTCAGAAAAATCATTAATAAATTAACAGGGTTGAATAACATTTATATGCAAAATGTTGATAGCCCTCAATTACCGGCTGTGATTGAATCGCTCGATAGTATAGCTCAGACATATCTGAATGAGATTAATTTATACACAAAGAGTTACATTGATGAGAACCTTACATCACTTGTAAGCCTTGTAGCACTATATCAACAGGTTGCGCCGAATAAATATGTTCTTAATCCTTCCAGGGATCTGAAGTATTTTGTAAAGGTTGACTCATCCATGTCTATACTGTACCCGGAATATGAGCCGGTTACTTTACTTCATAAACAGGTTCAGGAATTGGTTGCCGGTATTAAAGGGGAAACGGTTATAGCACCTGCATCAGGAGAGGGAACTGAAGCTCCCGAAATTTCACTTCCGACACCGGATGGTGATACAATTAAACTTTCGTCCACCAGGGGATCAGTTGTATTGCTAGATTTCTGGGCTGCTTGGTGCGTTCCCTGCAGGCAGGAGAGCCCTAATCTTGTTAAAGCATACAACCTTTATCATAAGAAAGGATTTCAGATTTACCAGGTGTCGCTTGACAAAACCAAAGAAGCCTGGATGAAAGGTATTCAGGATGATAAACTTGAGAACTGGATTCATGTCAGTGACGTTCAATACTGGAATTCGGTAGTTGTTCCACTCTATAAGATTGAATCCATTCCTTATAATTTCCTTCTTGATAAAGAGGGTCGTATAATTGCTACAACGCTCAGGGGGGAACAGTTGCAAATTAAACTGGCTGAGCTATTTAACAAATAACAATTAAACTGAATTCAGAAAACTGGAAATCCGATTTTAATGAAACGAATACTATTTTTCCTGGCTCTGGTTTTTATTATATCAGGATGCAAAGACAAGGGTACATTCTCTGTCGATGGAGTTATTAATGGTGAAACAAAAAAATATGTCTATATCAACAGAATAGATGTAGATACTCCGGTATTAATTGACTCTTCAAAAATCAGTAAAAAAGGTGTATTCCGGTTTAAAGTCAAGGCTTCCGAAGTTGATTTTTACCAGCTTGGCTTTTCTTCAAAAGATTTCATTACTATCCTGGCTGAACCGGGGGAAAAGATCAAACTTATGTTTAACGGCAAAAATCTTTTTGAAGACTACTCTGTCAGCGGATCCGCTGGATCAGAAAAGATACAAATCCTCGATCTCGCACTTACTGATACAAAAAGAAAACTTGATTCTTTAATTACAGCTTATAAAAAAGCCTCCGGGGGGACCGGATTTGATGTACAAGGCCCGGCACTCGAAGCAGAATACGGCAAATTGATAAAAGAACAGAGAAAAAAGAATATTGAATTCATTATTAACAACATAAACTCTCTGGCTTCAATAAAAGCTCTATACCAGAGGATCGACCCGGAAACATATGTTCTTTATGAGCAACACGATCTCCAGTATCTTAAAATTGTCATTGATTCCCTGACACATCATTATCCAAACTCAAAACATGTACAGGCCCTTGTAAGGGATTTTGAAAAGGAGTTGAATCAGATGTATGCAGCTCAGCTTGAGCAGATAACCAAAGATATGCCCCAAACAAAACTTGATCCTGATTTAAAAAATATTGCGGGAAAGAGAATAGCACTCTCCTCGCTCAGGGGAAAATATGTTCTCCTGACATTCTGGTCGGTCCGGTCAAAAGATTGTATTGAGGAAAACCTGCAGCTGAAGGAGTTTTACAAACAATACAATAAAAAAGGATTTGAGATATATCAGATCAATCTCGACGAAAGTGAATCGGACTGGAAATCGGCTGTTAAATTTGATGAATTGCCATGGATCAGCACCAGGGAAGATGATCCCCTCAATCCAAAAAATGCGTTGATCTTCAATGTGAAAAATCTCCCTGCCAATTATCTGTTTGACAAGGACAGTAAGATCATTGCATCAAACCTTCACGGCAGATCACTTCAGCTGAGACTCGAACAGTTGTTTAATAAATAGACATTCACTTTGGCAGAAACCGGGAAAATATATTTTGCTTCTGATTTTCACCTTGGATTACCGGCAGGATCACCTCCTGTCGAAAGGGAGAAAAAGGTAGTCAGTTGGTTAAACACCATTGCTCCTGAAGCAAAAGAGATATACCTGATTGGTGATATTTTTGACTTCTGGTGGGAATATAAACTTGTCGTTCCACGCGGATTTACAAGGTTTCTGGGAACAGTTGCTGCTATAACCGATTCGGGCATACCGGTTCATTTTTTTACAGGGAACCACGACATGTGGGTAGGTGACTATCTTTCCCAGGAATGCGGGGTGACTATTCACACTACCCCGATTACCACTTTATTTAACGGGAAAAAATTCCATCTGGCACATGGAGAAGGGCTTGGAACAAGAGACACCGGGTATAAAATCCTTCTTTCTATATTCCGGAACAAACCACTAAGGGTAATGTATTCAGCGCTCCATCCTTCAATTGGAGTTGGCATTGGACACAAATGGTCATTAAACTCAAGACTTGGAACGGATATTACGAAAGAATTCCTTGGTGAGGAAAAAGAAGAACTGATAAGATATGCAAAGGCTGTTCTTGAAAATGATAATATTGATTACTTCATTTTTGGTCACCGGCATCTGGCAATGACCTATAAACTAAAGGAAGGTGCGGTAATAGTATTTCTGGGCGACTGGATTAAAAACGGCAGCTTTGCTGAATGGGATGGTAATGCACTTACTTTCAAAACATTGATTTAATCAATCCTGGCTTCAACCTTATTGCTGAATTCAGATTAGTATTGAGTTCATCTCATTCCGGCACTTGATGCAAATGTTTGCACTTTTTTGATCAATGTCTTCAACATAAGTGCTTGACCTCATTACACAGGTTGGAATATGGCAGTGTATTAATCCAAAAGTATGACCAAGTTCATGGATAACCTCTTTCTTAAAACGATCCAGAATAAATTTGTCATCTGTATTCATACCATAACGTTCATTACTTAACCGGTAAAGAGAAGCAATTCCTGTGCGACCGTTTAAAAATGCCTGTCCGAAAATATATGTCAGGATAGGAATAAAAAGATCCACACTGAATAATCCAAGGCTTTTATCAGAATCGGAAGAGTAAATAGAATCAACTTCCTTTAAAAGTTTGGTGCCATTATATTGTCTGCGGCCAGGATCGTAAAATTCGCTTAAATCAAGATGACCTTCTTTAGTATTCACTGAAAAGCGGAATTCATGTTTTACAGCCTCAGCAATATTCTTAAGAAAATCTTCCTCGAAATACCCGAAAGAGATCAATGTGATATTTTGCAGATCCATTCAAAAAAATAAATGTCAGATTAATTATTATCCTGCAACTGAACGTAAAAAAATCTTCATTACTGAAAAATTCAGGTTAATCAGAAAGGATAATATCAATCTGCAGGTTTTAAACCGTACTTTGAAATCTTATTGTAAAGAGTTACCCTATCGACCTTTAAAGCTTTTGCGGCACGCGAAATGTTCCAGTTATATTTATTAAGAATCTGAAGAATGTGTGTTTTCTCGAGGTCATCGAGGCTCTCAATGGAACTACTTATAATGGTTTTTTCCAGAGGAAGATCCTTAAGTGAGATTTTCTTGCCGTTTCCTACTACGATTGCCCGCTCAATCATATTTTCAAGTTCACGGACATTGCCCGGAAAATTAAATTCTTCCAGACGTTTTAAAGCGGCGGAATCTATTGCAACAGGTGGCCTGTTCATAGATATGCAATACTTTTTTATGAAATAATCTACAAGCAGGGGAATATCCTCAATTCGTTCACGCAACGGTGGAACATAAATATTCACAACGTTCAGCCGGTAATACAGATCCTCGCGAAAGATTCCCTTTTCGACCATGCTTTTCAAATCCCTGTTTGTGGCACAGATTACCCTGAAGTCTGATGAAATTTCCTTGTTCCCTCCTACCCGTACAAAACTCTTTGATTCCAGAACACGCAGCAAATCTATCTGCATTTTTGTAGATATTGTGGCAATTTCATCAAGGAAGATAGTCCCGTTATCAGCCATTTCAAACCGACCCTTACGATTATACATAGCCCCGGTAAATGCTCCCTTTTCATGCCCGAATAATTCACTTTCCAGTAAGCTTTCTGTCAAAGCACCGCAATGTACGCTGACCAATGGGAAAAATTTACGGGGAGAATTGGAATGAATGGCCCTGGCTACCAGCTCTTTGCCAGTGCCGCTTTCACCTGTAATTACAACTGAAGAATTAGACTGGGCAACACTTTCAATATCCTTAAGAATCTTTTTCATTGCTTCACTGTTGCCAATCAGATCTTCAACATTTTCAAGTGAAACAACCCTTTTTTTCAGGTTTTCATTTTCTTCAGTCAAAGAGATTTGCTTTGAAGCATTCCGGATCAGATGCGAAAGGTCGTCCGGATCAAAAGGTTTTGTTATATAATCAAATGCGCCGTCTTTCAATGCCTGAACAGCTGTATCAACGGTGGCAAAAGCTGTTATAACAATGACAATTGAATCTGTTTTCAGGAGTTTAATCCTTCTTAGCATTTCCAACCCGTCCATCCCCGGCATTTTTATATCAGCAAGGATAATGTCAAAGCAGTCAGATTCAAGCATTGACAACGCTCTCTTGGCATTTTCGGCACATTCGACGCGATATCCGTCTTCTATGAACCAATTGTACAATGAGTCTCTTACGGATTCTTCATCGTCAACTATTAATATTGATATTTTTTTCGCCATTGTTTATTCTCCTAAATCCTGATTAAAGGTAAAGTTATTGATATTGTAGTTCCCTTTCCAAGCTCTGATTTTACTTCGATCTTCCCGTTATGACTTTTCACAATTCCATGAACAATTGCCAAACCCAAGCCAATACCACTTGTATCATGTTTTGTCGAGAAGAATGGTTCGAAAATATGTGGAATGTCATCCCCGGGAATACCTATTCCGTTATCTGATATTTCAATTTTTATTGTATCTCCGTCAGGGTTTTTGGTGGAGATTACAATTTCTCCGTTTTCCAGGACGGCTTCCGAAGCATTTACAAGAATTGCAACACAAGCCTGTTTAATCTGGTTCGGACTACAAGATATAAGATCCGATTTAGCTGTAAAATCTGTCAGGAAGCTGATATTTGCAATTTTAATAGGATGGGCCATTAAATCATAGGTTTCCTGCAATATCTTATGAAGATGTTTAGATTCAAAATCTTCCTGCTCTTTTCTTGAAAAATCCAATAAACCTTTAACTATTTCTCCGCAACGTTTTGTTTCATTTTCAATTAGTTTTAAATGCTTAAGAATTGAATCCTTTTTGGACGCAGATAAGTCAGGATTACTTAACTGTTTATATATCAATTTGGTATAGATTAAAATCCCCGATAGTGGATTATTTATTTCATGTGCAACAGAAGAGGATAATTTTCCAAGAGATGCTATCCTCTCAATATGTATCAGCTCGTTTTGAGCTGCCCCTAATTCTTCGGATTTTTTCTGAACCTTATATTCAAGTTGTTGCGACCAGTTTTGCAATTCTTCTGTAGCAGATTGCAGATTATCAAGCATATCATTAAATGCCTGGGAAACCATCCTCATATCATCAAGTTGATTGGATTTTATTTCCAGTCTTGTGCTTTTATTACCATTGGCAACAGCCATGCTGGCTTTTATGATATCATTTAATGGATTTTTAATCTGTTTCCTGGTGAACAATATTAAAATTAAAACAAGGAGCAGAGTTGTAATTGTTGCCAGCAGGTAAAACTTGTTTGAAGACTTTTCTACGGCATTATCCAGGTCATCAAGGGGCATTTTTATTATAAGAAAACCCAGAACTTCATCACTCTCCTGATGAGCATGACAGGAGCTTGTATAGCAGGATTTTTCATTAAGAATAGGGGATCTGATTAACAGATGTCTGTGACTGTTATCGTTTTGATTCATGCTACATTCACTTTTGATATCAAATATCCTGTAAGACTTCTCCTTCCTGGGAAACATCGATTGAATATTCTTATGGCAACTCAAACAATTTGGATTGCTATGGCTGGCTGTATCAGAAGTAAAAGATGAATAAACAAGACTATCCCGGACATCATACATGTTAACATCATCAATACCCGACATGGTATTAATAATATCAAGAGTACTCTGAAGTGTACTTTTATTGTTTTCGAGCATTGAATGATATAAAGACCCCTCAACGATGGAACCTATATTATTACCACTCTGACGAATAACTATATTTAAATTTTGCTCGTATACAGATCTGAAAATGACACCAAATACCACAAACAGAATAACGGACGATAACGTTATGATATAGACAACCCGGCTATAGATCGAAGACCGGAATTTAACATACTTTTTAAGGAGCGTTTTTACCTTATTATTTTCAGGAGCTGAATTATCTGATTGACCCATTGCCAAATTCCTATATGATTTATTTTATCCCTATCAAAATTATCATAAAAAATCAATTTTCAGGCACCGGTTCAGAATTCAATTTTTCAGCAGGTCTAATTTAAAAAAGATTCCTGGAAATCCTGCCATACTTCGTCAGGTAGTTTTGAAAGAGGCTGGTCGCATAATTCACCACCATCCTGCAATATTACCATTGAAACTTCGGGTGAATATTTATTCATCGATATCGCCAGAAAATCCTTAAATCTTTCCAGTTCTTTTTTTGACCAGGCTATTGCTTCATCAGCCAGATAATAAGAGTCCGTTTCTGCGATCCATTCTGAGGGTTTGATCTTGTAAATCCACCCTTTTCCATAAGGGTCTTCATTTATAACTCCGGGGCTTTCATAAAGCATAGTATTTGTATTCATGATCCGCCCTGATAGAGGTGAATATATTTGCAGAAGCTTCCCGTTTTGATCAATATCAGCAAGTAATTCTCCCTTGTTTATAAAATTACCCGGATTTTTAAGATTGCTGAATTTCACCTCACCAGTAATATGCAACAGAAAATCATCCAATCCTACTTTGGCTGTCCCGGATTTTTCCAGATGAGTCCATGTATGATTTTTGCTGTAAAACAACCCTTGTGGAATTCTTAAAATACTGGCAGAGAGAACCCCAATTGCTCTCTTAATTTGTCTTGTTATTCCTGCTTGTTTGTTTATTATGATCCAGAATGGAATTATCATTAACAGGAAAGCGATTATTATCAGATATTCAATTCCTTTTGTTTCAAAAATATTATTGTAGCTGAATCCGTCCATTTTTTTAATTTTTATGCTTACACATCAGAACATGCGAAAGCCGGTTAGTTTAATTTTTATCATTTACCCATGAGGGTGATTCGCGTAAAACGGGCATACGGTTAATTACCCATCTGAAAATCCATATTTCAGTAAATATTACTGCAAGAGTGACGGCTAGTTCCATCCATGTCGGAACATATCGAATTGCAGCATCCCATCTGAAACCAATAACTGTGACGTTAAGCCTGTTCATGATGACTCCAAGCATTGTCAGTATGGCTGCAACTTTGATCATAAAAATGTTATTTCTACGGTAACTGTAAAAGAATAGCATCATCGGTAAAAAGACAAAACCAAACATCTCAAGGAGATACCAATATCCCATTGGTGTGCTTAACAGGTCCCAGCGCTTTCCGTGTATGAAGACGAGCACCTGTAAGAAGAAGTATGCAAACATGGCAACGGCACAAATCTTTGATAATCCTGTTAATATCCCGTTATGTGCCTTATGATTTCCTTCACTGATTTGTTTGAAAAATACCTTCTGGCTTATGGAACCTTCAAAAATGACCATAGACAGTCCTGCAAAAATACTTGAAACAAAAAACAGGACAGGAATAAATTCAGAATACCAAAGCGGATGTATCTTATCTTTTGCCATCAGGTAAAGCGCACCCAATCCGGATTGGTGCAGTGTGGATAATGTGATGCCGAAAATAACTGCAGCAATAGTCATACCTGACAGGATTTTCCTTGCACGTTTTGCTCCAAGCCATTCTGCAATAGCCGGTGAAAATTCAATCAGCTGCGCTATCATATAAAGCAGAAAATGCCAGGCAACCAGAAATAAAACAGAACTGGTACCAAAACTGTTCCCGATAATAGGATTGACCACGTTCCACGGGCGTCCCAGGTCCAAGAGCAAGGCTCCGGCGTAAAACACATAAGCCAGAAACCCGTTTAAAACAGTTATTCGTACAATTGAATGGTACTTCTGCATATTCAGAATATAAACCATAAAGGTGAGCACATAAGCACCCCCTGCAAAGGCAACACCTGTAACTACATCAAAACCAATCCATAATCCCCATGGAACCTCCTGCGTAAGATTTGTTATTGACCCTAATCCCTTCCAGAAACGAATTACAATCAGTACCAGGCCTAAAATCATTACCGGAATGGAAATAATATTAAAAGGTGTAAGGAATTTACCCCTGGGTTTTAATTCGCCTGCCAGAAACCGCCAAATGGATTTACCATCATTATCTTTTGCTATAGTATAGTCTGTATTACTCATTTTCATCTGCATTAGAGTTATTATTTTTAGTTGCTTCACGGATACCTAATAATATTGCGGGCCAGAGAACAAATACAGTAGGAACACTATAAAGAAATCCTTTCGACAATTCCGGGTATGATTTTGACTGAAGAGATGTATTACAACCGAGCTCATCAAAAGGAACAGCGGATAGATATAAAAACCCGGTTCCCCCGGCTTCATGTTCTCCGTATATATGATCTACATATTGTTCGGGATTATCATTAATTCTTTTACGTGCTTCTTTTATCAATTCTCTTCGTGTTCCGAAAACTAATGCTTCTGCAGGGCAGTTCTCAACACAGGCAGGAATTTTTCCTTCCTTAAGCCTGTTATAGCACATGTTACATTTTTCAATTTTGGGATTTGCACTGTGATATTCAAATTTTGGAATATCAAACGGACATGAAACCATGCAATAGCGGCATCCCATACATTTATCTCCTCTCCAGATAACTGCTCCTTCTTTTGTTTTATACATTGCCTGGGTAAGACAAGCAGCTGTGCATGCAGGTTCATTACAATGCATACACTGTTTTTTAAGATACGCTTCACCTTTTGAAGTGTTGAATGCATTTACTACAGTCCTGTGCGATTCGTCTGTTTTTCTTACAACACCTGCCTGAATTGTGCCAACCGGTGCCGGCAACCCGTTTGCCTCAGCACAGGAAGACTCGCAGGTCTGGCAACCCACACAACGGGTTGAATCGTACAGAACACCGGAGAATTCAATATTATTTTCTGTTTTGGGGGCAGCTCTTAATTGCTTGCCTATGGCTAATGTAGCTCCTGTAACACCAATTACCTTAAAAAAGTTTCTTCGATTTAAAGTCATATTTTTTTGTTTTCTGAAATTTTTAAAATAATTCATAAAACCAGAATTGTCTTGAAGGTTCAATGAAATTTGTCTGAAAATCTTCCCATATTTCAGGCCCAAGATTTGAAAGAGTACCGTCTCTGAGTTCACCTCCATCCTGGAGAATAATCCGGGCATATTTTTCTGAATTCGCATTAAGAGATACTGCCAGAAAATCCTTTAACCTTGAAAATTCATTTTTTATATGCTGTTTATGTTTATCGGCCATAAATAATAACTGATTTTCTCTGAGCCAGTTTGTCGGCTCTATCTTATAAATCCAACCATCGGTATAGGGTGATGAATTTATTATTGATGAATTTTTGTCCAGTGCTTTATTTTGCTCTTTAATAATTCCTGAAATAGGGGCATAAAGATTTAATTGTTTGCCATTTTGAATGATGGATAAAATCTGTTCACCTTTTTTTATTCTTTCCCCCTCATTTTTCATCTTTATGCGGGTAAGTGTTCCGGTTATATGCTGAAGAAAGTCATCAATCCCTACTTTTACAACTCCATTTTGTTCCATGAAGGCCCAGGTGTGTGTTTTGTCAAAATAAATACCTGCCGGGACAATTACCGAGTTTTCATCAAGAACAGGTTGAGAAATATAACCGGCAATGTGTACTGCAGAATTTTTACGTCGCAGGTACCGGACTAAAGCATCCACTGTGAGACCAGTCATAATTAATGCAGCTATAATCAACAGCATTGTTTTTAGATAAGACTTATCATTCGTAGTTGCACCCGGATAGGTTTTAGCAGTATATAATTTATCAACTGTAGTTTGTCTTTCGCTTATTAAGAGATCAGAATAGCCATTACTATATAAAAATTGCTGCCCGTCAGTGAGAATCCATTTCAGGAATGCTACTTCAGTTTCATTTTCAGGTTGATTTGAGGAAACAGAATAAATATTACTGATTAAAGTTTTGGGATATTTTCCAATCCATACTCCCCTGGAAAAGACATTAAAATCATCATAAATCTTTTCATTATAGTCAATTAAGCCATTACCGTTTCTGTCAATTGGTAATAATTTGATATTTTCAACAATGCTTTGATTCTTAAAATCAATGATGTTTACCATTTTACTAAACCCTATTGCGTAAGGGTCTTTTTGAATTGCTGAAATCATTTCTTCTCCGTTTTCAACTTGAATTCCAACATTTTTAATCTGATCTGTTTTCAGGAAGTTGGTCAATCCGGTTGTTATTGATTCATCATTTATCCAATAGTAATGAACTTGTGATCTTTGTTCATTATTCAGGAGAGTTCCCCACTTCCGGGAATCCGGATTATTTAAAAACCGGACAAAAGCTTCGGGGGAAATGCCGTGCTGATAAATTTCATCGAGAAAAGGATTTTTTGAATTGATAACCGGGACAATAACATCGCGACCCACAACAACTTTCCATAATGATTGGGTTTTAAAGCCTGAATAATATTCATTTGAAACAAAACCAATATCTCCGTCTGTAATTAATTTATCAGCCATTTGGATATCTGAAACATTTATTACCTTAATCTTCATTTCAGGATATAATCTGTTATATTCATTTGCCCACTTAATTGAGAGATTATATAAATCCGGAGTACTCAATACTTTTATTGAATCCCCGGGGGAAGGATTGTTTCCAGTCACTAAATCCTTACAGCTTAAGTAGCTGTAATTCATTAGTAACAAGCTGATTAATAAACAAATTATTTTTTTCATCATCTAAATATTTTAATTCGTCTGCTTTGAATAATACAATAACAACGAATATATTTTTCTCTGTTATTTTATTAACAATATATGTCTTTCAACTATAGTGCCAATAAAAAAACAAGAACCAATGCCTTGTATATCTGAGCTTTAATATAATTACGGAGTAATAGAATGAAGGTGTGAGGTGTTGAATTTACTTACACTGTATATAAATTAGACCTGTAAAGTTCTGTTATCGAAATGATTTACTATTGCTGTATATATTTTCAACACCTGTTGAATTATACACCATTATTTATTAGTTTATTAGTTTTTGGATAATATTCCCAGTCGATTTCTCCTTTAACATTAACTTTATTTTTCCATCGGGCATCTTTTCCTTTTTAATCAAAAAATGGGTCTCATCAAATTCAATCAATTCAACAGATGAAGATATTCCTTCTTTTCCTCTCCACCCAATCAGTTCGACCGGTTCCCATTTCTTTGTCGCGGCTGATTTATAGCAGGCGTCTATAATTGCATTTACGACATAACCATCGTAAAATGTCTCCTTTGGCATTTTGTTTTGCTCCAAAGAATCAAGCATATCTGTAAACATATGAGGATACCCGAGAGCATGCACTTCATCGCCAACGGGAAAGAGCCACCCGGCGTCGCTTTCAGTTTTTTCAGAAACATATTTATCTGTACTGCCTGTAGTAAACATTTCGAATCCGGTCCTGAGCCAATGATCGAGTCGTATCGTACCTTCAGTTCCTGATACTTCATCCCTCAGATCCATTCCTCCCCTGAAATTCCAGCTTACCTCAACCTGCGAAACTGCACCGTTCTCATATTTGACTAAAGCAATAGCGTGATCTTCTGCTTCAATTGGCTTAACCTGGGTTTCAGCCCAGCACATAACCTCGACAGGTTTAATATCTTTCCCGATAAAGCTCCTTCCGATTTCAATACAATGGCAACCCATATCGACAAGGGCTCCGCCTCCTGACTGTTTCTTATCCCAGAACCAGGCACTGTGAGGGCCTGAATGTGCTTCGCGCGACCTTGTCCATAGAATCCGGCCACATGATCCGTTCTTAACCATTTCGATAGCCTTCAATGTTTTGGGAGTATATACAAGATCTTCAAGATAACCATGAAAAACACCGGCCTTTTCAACTGCATCCAATACCTCTTTAGCTTCCGCTGCATTCATAGCAAGTGGTTTTGTGCATAAGACATGCCTTTTTGCCCTGCAAGCCATCAGGATAGCTTCTTTATGCAAATAGTTAGGCAGAGCGACAATAACAATATCAGTTTCAGGATCTTCTATTGCTTCCTTCATACTGGTAGTATACTTTGGAATATTCCATTTATGTGCAAACTCTTTTGCCGATTCTGCAGGAATTGAACATACGTTATGAATGACGTCCCTCCTGCGTTGACCATGTAATGACATGGCATAGAAACTACCAATGAGGCCTGTGCCGAGTAAAGAAAATTTTTTCATTTTATTTGTTTTTAACAAACAAATTTAATAAAAAATGAACTCACCCGGCCCACCCTTCTCTGTCGAGATTGCGGTAATTGATAGCTTCAGAGATATGTTCGGCAGTGATGTTTTCAGAGTCGCCAAGGTCTGCAATTGTCCTGGCAACTTTCAATATCCTGTCGTAAGCCCTGGCTGAAAGTCCTCTTATATCCATTGCTGTTTTTAGCAGTCTCCCGCCCGATTCATCCAGATGGCAGTATTTTCGCTGCATCGACGATGACATCTGTGAGTTTGAGTAAACCCCTTTAACCGACTCAAACCGTTTTGCCTGAATTGCCCTGGCTCTTACAACCCTTTCACGGACAACGGATGAATGTTCAACTTTTCCTGAATCGGAAAGCTTATCGTAATTAACAGGGACAACCTCAATATGTATGTCAATACGATCAAGCAGAGGGCCTGATATCCTGTTCAGGTACTTCTGCACCATACCCGGCGAGCACATGCACTCTTTTTCAGGGTGGTTATGAAACCCGCATGGACATGGATTCATGGAAGCCACGAGCATGAAACTGGCCGGATAGTCCACTGTTGATTTTGCCCTTGAAATGGTAATTACCCTGTCTTCAAGAGGTTGTCGCATAACTTCCAGAACTGTCCGTTTAAACTCAGGCAGTTCATCGAGGAACAAAACACCATTATGTCCCAGGGAAATTTCACCTGGTTGAGGAAATGTGCCACCACCGACGAGTGCCACATCGGAAATTGTATGATGGGGGGATCGGAATGGTCTCTTAGTCATGAGCGCAGTATGATCATCAATCTTACCGGCTACAGAATGTATCTTTGTTGTCTCCAGTGCCTCTTCAAGTGTAAGTGGAGGTATTATAGTCGGTAATCGCTTGGCCAGCATGGTTTTGCCGGCTCCGGGAGGACCAATCATTATTATATTATGGCCGCCGGCTGCAGCTACTTCAAGAGCCCGTTTAACATTCTCCTGTCCCCTGACATCTGAAAAATCAATATCATATTTGTTAGCCTCACTGGCAAATATTTCCAACAGGTCAACAATGACGGGAGTGAACTTTCGTGTACCGTTAAAGAAATCAACCACATCACCAAGGTTTTCCATCCCATACACATCAAGTCCGCTTACCACTGCAGCCTCACGTGCATTTTTCAAAGGGACGATCACTCCCTTAAATCCTTCTTCCCTTGCTCTGAGTGCAATTGGAAGCACTCCCTTGACCGGTTGCAGAGTACCATCAAGCGAAAGTTCTCCCATTAAAATATATGACTCAATCTCTCCTTTTACGACTTTTTCATCAGCGGCAAGGATGCCAAGAGCCAGGGGGAGGTCATAAGAAGATCCTTCCTTTCGAATATCAGCCGGAGCCATATTTATTACCACCTGTTTCCCCGGCCAGTGGTAATTAAGTGCCCGCAGAGCCGATTCAATTCTCTGTTGGCTCTCTTTCACTGCAACATCAGGCAAACCGACAAGAAAAAAGCGGATACCGCGCGACACATTAACTTCAATTGTTACGGTCACTGCATCAATACCTGCAACGGCACTGGCAAATGTTCTTACTAACATAATAATAAGTTTACTAGCACTTTAGAAAACGCAGATCAAATATAGGAAATTAAAAGATAAAAGACAAAAGTTAAAAGACAAAAGTTAAAATTGACAGGCAGACTGGAGGAAGGGGAGAAAGGGATAGATTGTCTTCAAAGATCCCCTCCTGGGAGGGGTGAGGGGTGGGTTTTTGGTAAAGTATTGATAACAACCGAGTAAAAGGCAGGGATTGCAACCGAACGTAACACTTAGCAGAAATTGTGTCGTAATACGAATTTGTTAAAGTATTTAGATACTTTTATTTAAGAAAAATAAAACAGGCTGCCGTAATCAAAACAATACAAATAAATGCAATATAGGAGTATGGACTCGCCCAATTGTAAGACCATCCCATTCCTGGATTAATCTTACGAACTAATATTCTTGGGTCTTTAGGGTTGAAATAGAAAATTCCTTTCCAGTTATTAGGATTATTGCTCATTGTTTCAAAAATCGCTTTCTCAAGTTTGGTTTTCATTTTCTAAATTGATTTTTATATTCAAATGTAAGACAAATTTATAAACCAAGAATCTGTATATTAAAGATTATTGTAAAATAAACTGTTGTTTAAAAAACTAAAATAGTGGGAGTTGACGACAAAAAAGAATCCACCTCATTATTTAATACTATTACAATTATATATTATGGCCGCCGGCTACAGCTACCTCAAGAGCCCGCTTAACATTCTCCTTTCCGCGGACATCTGAAAAATCAACAACATATTTGTTTGGAGTACTGTTACAAATCGCAAAAAGCACGGAACACTAAATCCGCGCCAGCGGTGAATCCCTTCTATGGAAGTCCCAGGTACAAAAAAACGCGGGGAAGATCCCGGTCTTAATTAACTAACCAGTGTCTGTCCATAAAGTCGCATTATTTTGATTTAAGAACAAGGAACACCGATTGTTGATTTTAGAAGTAATTAAACATCATAATTATAAAATCGTTAACCGAGCTTGCGAGCTCACCGAAGGTAATCCTTGTTCGATATTTAATTTGCAAAGAAATATCTGACATTACAGATAGACTCTATCTAACCAACCCTGCTAAATAGCTGTACCGCCTCTTTCCCCTGTACGTATCCTGATACATTCCTCAAGAGGAGTAATAAATATCTTTCCGTCACCAACAGAACCTGCACCGTTTGTACGTGCAGATTTCAGTATTGTATCAACGGTAATGTCGACAAACGCCTCATTGACAGCTATTTCAATTTTGATTTTTGGGATCAGATCTGGAATAATGATCTGGCCACGGTACATCTCTTCAATTCTCTGCTGGCCATGACCGGAAACACGGCTGACAGTGATTCTCTTTATATCGGCTTCAATAAGCGCTTCGCGTACTTTATCAAGCTGAACTTCCCTAATTATTGCTGTTATTAGTTTCATTGTCAATATTTTACAAAATATTTTAATTAACTGGGGTTTAACATTCCGTACCCTCTTTCACCATGATATGACCTGTCGAGACCAGCCATTTCATCATCTTCTGATGATTTAAACTTAATGAATTTGTTTAAAGTAAAGATTATCACGTAAGTCATCACTGCGGCATAAACAATTGCAATGATTACAGCCAGTGCCTGTATTCCAAGCTGGTTCCAGACTGTCCATGAACCGCCTGCAATTGAGGCAGCATCTGCCATCCAGGAAGGGCGTATAAAAAAGACAAGAAGAATAGCTCCTGTGATACCTCCTACACCATGAATACCAAAAGCATCCAGGCTATCGTCATACCCAAGTTTGTTTTTCAGCATAATTGCCATATAACATAACATGGATGCAACAATACCAAGTGACATTGCACCATAAGGCTGAACCACTCCTGCAGCCGGGGTAACAGCAACAAGTCCGGCAAGGATTCCGCTGGCAAAGCCGAGAGCTGTGGCTTTTCCCTGGTGCATACTTTCAATGATCACCCATGAGAGGGCTCCTGCTGCAGCTGCGACCTGTGTGGCTGTTAAGGCCTGAGCTGTACTTAAACCACTTGAGATACTGCTCCCGGCGTTAAATCCGAACCATCCAACCCAGAGTAATCCGGCCCCAAGCATTGTAATTACCATGTTATTAGGACGAATCACCTGGTAAGGATAACCGCGGCGAGCTCTCAGATATAAGGCAGCTACCAGACCACTGATACCTGCTGAGATATGTACAACAGTGCCACCTGCAAAATCTATTGCTCCTTTTGCCCCAAGTTTAAAAAGAAAACCATCGGCACCCCACACCCAGTGGCAGAGGGGATTATAAACCAAAAGACTCCAGATAGCTATAAAGAAACAATAAGCTTTAAAAGAAACCCTTTCAGCAAAGGCTCCTGCTATCAATGCCGGTGTGATAATTGCAAACTTTCCCTGAAACATCGAAAACACATACTCAGGAATTCCTGCATCCATCACATTTGTATCTATCCCTTTCAGGAAGAAATAATCGGGATTCCATCCGAACCATCCACCGAGAACATTTCCTCCGAAACACATGCTATAACCCACAATTACCCATAAAACACTGATGATCCCCATTGCAACATAACTATGCATGATTGTTCCAAGCACATTTTTTGAGCGCACTAATCCACCATAAAACATTGCCAGTCCCGGTATCATTAATAACACCAGGGCTGTAGATGTAAGCATCCATGCTGTTGCTCCGGAATCAATTGCAGTACTGTCTGCGGCAAATAAACCTGCACTACTGATAAAGAATATTACGAGTAATAACAGGTATCTTTTCCTAAATTTTTTCATCCTTTAATAATTTAATCCAAACCAATAAAAAGAACATTTTCTGCACAAATATATACTTTTTTAGGGGTGGATTAAATTATTTATATATTTTTTCTATTTTATACCCTATTTTCTAAGGGGTATTACTAATTATTTATATATTTTTTCTATTATATACCCCCTATTTGGGGGGTATTGCAATAATAATTTAAATTTTTCTAAATTAAGATTAAAAAGTGTGATCTGATTACATGTATCTCCGCGTTCTTAAAAAAATATTAGTATGGCTTATAAGAATTGAGAGAGAATTCGGGGTGATGAGTGGTTCATTGGCGGGATAAACGGAGAAGAGGCAAGAACACTGGATATAAGACTCAATTTCCTGACCCCTGGTGTAAAATATTCAGCAAAAGTCTATTCAGATGATCCGGTAGTTAACACCCGCACCCATGTAAGGATTGATAAGATTGATGTAGATAGAAATACAGTATATCCGGCAATGTTTGGAGCAAATAACGGGATTGCGATACATATTATGCCTGAGAAATAATTTATACATGACATTCCGGGGTTTAACCCAAAAAAATTCTTATAATTATATTTTGAAATAAAAAATTGAATGAAAACTTATAACTATCTCATCTATAAGTACCCTAGGCACTTTAGGCACTCCAAACTCCTTTTTCTATTCATTCTGATGATTTCCGGACCGGTTACATTGCATGCCCAAAAGATTCTGACTCTTAAAGAATGCTACGACCGTGCAATGATCACTAATGCACTTGCCGGTGAAAAAGAGGCCTATTCTAAAATCTCGCAACTGAAAGACAACAACCTTTCAAAAGGCTGGCTGCCGACACTCGATGCCAACGGGAGCTTTGTCTATAATTCTTCGGTGATCGATATGAGTAGCGTTCTGGGGTCTCTGCCAATACCGGGTATTGCCGATGCGATAAAGCCTCTCCCTCACGAACAGTATAAAATTTCTTTCGATATTAACCAGGTTTTTTATGACGGTGGTGCAATAAAAGGTGCAAGAGCTCTTGAAAAAGCCGACCTCAGCATTAATGAAAAACAAACTGAAACAGATCTCTACAAACTGCGCGGACAGATAAACACCTGTTATTTCAACCTGATGCTCCTCTCCCGGCAGAAAGAGCTTCTGAATAATTATCTTGAATTAATAATTAAGCGCATCTTATCAATGCAATCGGCTCTTAATAACGGCGTTATAATAAAGTCAGATATTGATGTGCTAACCGCTGAAAAAATTAAGCTTGAGCAACAAATGAGCGAAAATGAGATCAGGAAAGCCTATCTTCTGAAAATATTATCAAACCTGACCGGTACAGAGATTGATGCCACAACAGAATTTACGATTCCTCCCCAGACAGTTGAACTGACAAATGAATTATTACGGCCCGAGCTGCAACTCTTTGACCTCAGAAAAGAGCAACTTGCCGCAGGAATGAAAGTAATTGAAACCAAAAGAATGCCAAAAGCGTTTGGATTTGCTACCCTTGGATATGGAAATCCTCCTGGCAGTAACTTCTTTAAAGATGAATTTGCTCCTTATTATATATTAGGGGCCGGAGTCAAATGGAACATATTCGACTGGAACAAAGCAAAAAATGAAAAACAGGTAATTACACTTCAACAGGAAATAATTGATAACAGGAAAAACGATCTGACCTATAACCTCAAAAGGCTTCTCGAATCAAAAAATTCTGAAATAAAAAGCCTGAGAGCGTTGATCGAAACCGACTCCGAACTGATCACTCTAAGAAAAAGGATAACTTCCGCAGCGGAATCGCAATACGAAAACGGCACCATCACTGCAACTGAATACCTAAATGAGATGAATTCTGAACGGCAGGCCCTGGTAAATTTCGAGATCCATAAAATAAATCTTTCGCTGGCGAGGATAGAATATCTGAATATCAGCGGAAAAGAAATAGAATAAATAATGAAAAGAACTTTTTGGAACTGAAATTTGGGAATATTAAAAAGTATTATAATCACCCCGTCACGCCTACGGCCTGACACCCCTCCTTTAAAAAGGAGGGGAAAGTTAAGATAATCAATATATTAACTTTCTCCTCCTCTTCAGAGGAGGAGTACCCCTGACGGTTCCGTCAGGGGGGAGGTGGTGATAAACTAAATGTCTATAGCATTGATAAACAACACATTATAAAAATATGAAAACCAGATCACTAGTAATCATTGCAGCCATCCTTCTAGGAGGCTGTAAAAACAAAACTGACCAGGCAGATGCATTCGGTAACTTTGAAGCTACCGAAGTAATGGTCTCAGCCGAGACCAGTGGTCGCATCCAGCAATTTACCGCAGTTGAAGGTTCGGAAATTGACAAGGACGCCGGGATTGCCCTGATTGATACTACTCTTTTCCATCTACAGAAAGGGGAGATTGAAGCAGCTATGAAAAGCGTCGGAACGCGAATAAGTTCAATCAATGCACAGAATGACATTCTTAATCAGCAGATTAAGAACATGAATGTTAATATCAACAGGACTGAAAAGATGCTGAAGGATGATGCAGCTACACAAAAACAGTTCGATGATCTGGCAGGCCAGGTTGCTGTTCTTCAGAAACAGATTGCAGCTAATAATACTCAAAAGGCATCTGTTGCAGCCGAACTCTCTGTTTATGAATCAAAAAAAGCAACTCTTAATGAACAGATTAAAAGGAGCAGTGTAAAAAGTCCTTTGAAAGGAACCATCATTGAAAAATATTCAGAGGCCGGTGAGATAACTGCTGCCGGAAAACCACTGGTTAAGATAGCCGATTTGTCGGTCATTAAACTTAAGGTTTATGTAAGCGGAGCACAACTGGGAAGCATAAAGACGGGGCAGCAATGTACTGTCAGAATAGATAAAGGTGAAAAAGAATTCAGCTCATTCGCTGGTACTATCAGTTATATATCAGGGAAAGCTGAGTTTACTCCTAAAATCATCCAGACAAAAGAGGAACGTGTAACACTGGTATATGCTGTAAACATTGATGTTAAAAATGACGGCACTCTAAAGTCGGGCATGCCCGGAGAAGCAATTTTCTCTACTGCCCAAAACTGATCAGATGCAAAATGTAATCGAATCATCCGGTATCAGTAAAAATTTCGGAACAACAAAAGCTCTGAATGATATTTCATTTTCTGTAAATGAATCGGAGGTATTTGGTTTCATTGGTCCCGATGGCGCGGGAAAAACCACCCTTTTCAGGATTATTACCACCCTCATGCTTCCCGATGAAGGCGAGATAAAAGTTCTTGGAATGAACTGTACTACTGATTATAAAGAGCTCCGGAAAAACATTGGCTATATGCCGGGACGGTTCAGCCTGTATCAGGATCTTACAGTAGAAGAAAACCTGAATTTTTATGCCACTGTGTTTGGTACAACTGTTGAGGAAAACTATGAGCTGATTTCTGATATCTATTCTCATATCGAACCATTTAAAAAACGCCTTGCAGGTAAGCTCTCGGGTGGGATGAAACAAAAACTTGCATTATCGTGTGCTCTTATTCATAAACCTAAACTTCTCGTTCTGGATGAACCCACAACCGGGGTTGACGCAGTATCAAGATCGGAATTCTGGGATATGCTTGGGAAGCTGCGACAACACAACATAACCATAATTGTATCAACACCATATATGGATGAGGCCATGAGATGCGACAAAGTGGCTTTGATACAGGATGGAAAAATCTTAGCAATTGATGCTCCTCAAAAGATCAGGGATGGATTCAGCAGAAAGCTCTTTACAGTAAAGTCTGTTGAAAAATACAAGCTTATCAATACCCTAAGAAAATATCCCATGACACTTACAGCTTATCCTTTCGGGGACTCTGTACATGTAACATTTATTAATGACATGGTCGATAACTCTCTTTTCGACTACCTTATTAAGGAAGGTATCAGCGATGTTGTTGTTCAGGAAACTAAAGCCGGAATTGAAGACAGGTTTCTCGAATTAATGAATAAAACAGAATAATGAAAATCCAGGTTATTACTGTGAAGAATCTTGTGAAGAAGTTTGGCAGTTTTGTTGCCAACGATAACCTTAATTTTGAGGTTTTTGGAGGTGAGATATTCGGGTTCCTCGGAGCTAACGGTGCAGGAAAAACGACAACTATCCGGATACTTTCAGGCCTTTCCAAACCAACATCAGGAGAAGTTAAAGTTGCCGGATTTGATGCATACAGGCAAACTGAACAGATTAAAAAGAATATCGGGTACATGTGCCAGAAATTCTCACTATATGAGGACCTCACGGTTAAAGAAAACATTATTTTGTACGGGGGGATTTACGGGCTTACCAAATCACTTATTAAAGAGAGAATTGCCGAACTTCTTGCAAAGCTCCGGTTTCAGGAATATGAAAACAGAATAATCGCTGATCTGCCTCTGGGCCTGAGACAGAAACTTGCCTTCTCGGTGGCGGTTTTGCACGAACCAAAGATCGTATTTCTCGATGAACCGACAGGCGGTGTGGACCCCATTACCAGGAGACAGTTCTGGGAGATGATATATGAGACGGCAGCTAGGGGCATTACATTATTTGTCACAACACATTATATGGATGAGGCTGAATATTGCGACCGGATTTCAATAATGAGTGAAGGGAAAATTGTGGCTCTGGATACTCCGGAAAACCTTAAGAAGCAATATAATACTGCTACGATTGAAGAGGTATTTATAAAAATTGCACGGCCGGGAAGTTTACATCCTCATCCCCCTGTCCCCTTCTCCCAGGAGAGAAGGGGGTAACTAAATGATATCTATTGTTTTAGCCCCTCCCTCTTGGGGGAGGGGTTGGGGAGAGGTAAAAAAAGTAAGATAACTACCATAAAATGAAGCGATTCCTAGGGTTTGTTAAAAAAGAGTTCCTGCATATTTTCAGGGATTACAGGACACTTTTTATCTTATTCGGTATACCGGCTGCCCAGATCCTTATTTTCGGTTATGCAGTAAGTATGGATATCAAAAATGCCGGGGTTGCTATTCTTGATCTATCTCATGATGAAATAACTCAGAAATTAACAGATAAAATAATCTCCTCCGGATTTTTCAAAAGAACCGAAAACCTTCTGCATTACAACGATATAGACAATGTTTTTAAAAAGGGAAAAACAAAAGCTGTAATCATATTTGAAGAGGGTTTCGGTAAAAGACTTTACAGTGAAGGAAAGGCCTCCCTTAGTATTATTGCCGATGGTTCAGAACCTAACGTTGCTACACTTGTAACAAATTATACGATAGCCATTGTTAATGATTTCACAATGGAATTGGCAGTACCTGCTTTAAATAATTCAATCCGGATTCAACCAGAAGTCAAAATGTTCTATAACCCGAATCTGAAAAGCCATTTTATGTTTGTCCCGGGAGTAATTACTCTTATCCTCATACTCATTTGTGCGTTGATGACCTCTGTTACAATTACACGTGAAAAAGAGTTCGGGACTATGGAGGTTTTGCTGGTCTCTCCTCTCCGTCCCATCCAGATAATACTCGGAAAGGTGATACCCTACTTTATACTTTCTTTTATCAATGTCCTTCTTATCCTTGCATTATCGTGGTTCGTATTCGGGCTCCCTGTGAAAGGAAGCATTATACTCCTGCTTGCTGAATGTATGCTTTATATTTTAATGAGCTTAACCCTTGGGATTTTAATCTCAACTGTATCGAAGAACATGCAGCAAGCGATCTTTATCTCGCTTATAGGACTGATGTTGCCGACCATTCTGCTATCGGGGTTTATCTTCCCGATTGAAAACATGCCAAAAGTTTATGATTATGTAAGTATGATATTGCCACCAAGGTACTTTATAGTAATAATTAAAAACATTATGATAAAGGGGACAGGGTTGATATATATATGGAAAGAGACACTTATCCTGATAGTTATGACACTGTTTTTTATCGGGTTGAGTGTGCGGAAGTTTAAAATAAGACTGGAATAAATTAAGGCAAAAGTAAAAAGGCAAAAGGCAAAAGTGAAAAATAAAAAGTGAAAAGACAAAAGTAAGGACAATCAATAAGAAAAGCCCCAGAGGGGTGAAATATTTGTAGAAAAGGGATCCCTATCAATTTTTGCGCCGGAGCAGAGAACCTGAATATGGGAAGTGTTAGATCCCGGCGCAATACGATAAAAGGCAAAAGTAAAAAGGTAAAAGTAATAAGATGAGGACAATATTATACCTGATAAGAAAAGAATTTATTCAGATATTCCGGAATAAATTTATTTCAAAAGCAATTTTTGCTGTCCCGATTGTTCAGATGCTGATACTGGTCCCGGCAATAACGATAGAGATATGACCTCTGAATCGAGAGGGCTGATAAGCAAGCTTGAAGGTTCTACATTTTTCAAAATATCTTTTTCGACATTTTCCGAAGATGATGCAAACAACCTGCTTCATCGCAATAAATGCAGTGTAATACTTCAGATTCCGTCAGGCTTTGGTAAGGATATCGGAAACGGGAAGCCCGGTAAACTTCTGGCTACAATTGATGCAATAAACGCTTCAACTGCGCAGCTTTCATGGGCTTATCTCAATGGAGTTATACGCGATTACAATATGGATCTTATCACTGAAAACATCAGCACTAATCCTTTGGTTCCTGTTCCGCAGATTCAGATCACCAACAGATACTGGTATAATGAGTTGCTAAACTATAAATATTACATGCTTCCGGGTATACTTGTGATACTTGTTACAGCGATAGGGTTCCTGCTTGCAGGATTAAATATGGTCAGAGAAAAGGAGATAGGGACTATTGAGCAGATAAACGTTACCCCGGTCAGAAAATATCATTTCATAATTGCCAAGATGGTACCGTTTCTGTTAATCGGACTGATAGATCTTGCCATTGGGTTAGTGATCGGCAAACTGGCTTTTAACATCCCTTTTGAAGGAAGTATCTTACTTATGTTTTTTGGTGCATCACTTTTTCTGATCGCCGTACTCGGATTGGCTCTTTTCATTTCAACATTTTCAGGAACACAGCAGCAATACATGTTTATCGCTTTCTTCTGCATGATAATCTTTATCCTGATGAGCGGAATCTTCACCCCTTATGAGAGTATGCCAGTGTGGGCCCAGGACTTCAACCTGATCAATCCTGTTGCCTACCTGATGCGGATAAACAGGATGGTAATGCTGAAAGGATCTACAATTCATGATATCAGCAGGGAGCTGTATTCTCTGGCAGTAATTGCAATTTGTTTTTCAGCACTTGCAGTAAGACGTTACCGGAAAACAGCTTAATTATCCTTTATTAATATTGTAGACTTTACAGGCCAATGGTCGGAGATGAAAATCCCTTTTTCCTTTTTAATTACAGTGCTGTGATCCAATACTTTCATGCCGTCCCTGACGAAAATATAATCAATTCTTCCCGTACCCGGCTTATCAGAAAAACCATTGAATGTATAAGTGGGACCTAGTGGTCTTTTTTGAGAAATAACATAGGAATCCTTTAATAATGGAACGCTCTCATCAGGTCCTGTTAATATCGCATAACCTTTGCTGGAAGGCTGCATGTTGAAATCGCCGGTAATTATGAACGGGGATCCGTCTGATATCTTATCAACCTCTTTCAGGAGTATTTTTGAACTCATTATCCTTGCAGAATCGGAATCGTGTGCAAAATGTGTATTAAAATAAAAAAAATGCTCATGGCTGTTCTTCTCTACAAGTTCCATCCAGGTTACAATACGCGGAAGTGAAGCTCCCCAGCCCCTCGATCCCGGGACCTCAGGTGTGTCGGAGAGCCAGAAAGTTATTGTTCTTACCATATCAAACCTCTCCTTTCTGAAAAACACCGGATTCATCTCTCCTGCCCTTGCCCCATCATCACGACCTACTCCGGTTGATGAATAATCTGTCAGAACAGAATCAAGAACCTCATACTGGCGCCATAAAACTTCCTGCATACCAAGAATATCGGGCTTCTCTTTTGAAATGAAATTACAAACCTGCGATGCCCTGTTGGGCCAGGCATTAATACTGTCTCCCGGGTTATCATACCTGACATTTAATGTCATAATTTTAATTGCATCTTTTTCTGACTCATGTGAACAACCTGTATGAACAAAAAAAAATATGACGATAATATAGATAAGCAGCTTTTGCATTATACCTTAATTTTTATCAAATATACTCATCTGAATTTTAATAATCATCATAGTCCTGATATTGCAAGGCACAATTGATTCAGAAAGGCCATGTACCAATTATTTATATATTTGTGCAATAAATCCATCTGATGCCTGATGTAATAAAGCTCTTGCCCGATTCGGTAGCCAACCAGATTGCTGCAGGAGAAGTTATTCAAAGGCCGGCTTCTGTGGTAAAAGAACTGATGGAAAATTCTGTTGATGCCGGGGGAAAAAACATAAGGGTAATTATTAAAGACTCCGGCAAGACATTAATCCAGGTAATTGATGATGGAGCCGGCATGTCTGAGACCGATGCAAGACTGTCATTTGAGAGACATGCCACATCAAAGATCACAACAGCCCAGGATCTTTTTGCCATTACAACAAAAGGCTTCAGGGGAGAAGCATTAGCTTCTATTGCCGCTGTCGCTATGGTTGAGCTTAAAACACGCAGGGAAGAGAGCGATACCGGAATACTTGTAGTAATAAATGGTTCAAAAGTTGAAACACAGGAGCCCTGTAGCTGTCCGGTGGGTTCAAGCTTTTCGGTTAAAAACCTTTTTTTTAATATCCCTGCACGACGTAAATTTCTTAAATCGGATAATACCGAAATCAGACATATAGTAAATGAATTTCAGAAGATAGTAATAGCTCATCCCGATATCAGGTTTTCGCTTCATCACAACGATAGTGAGATTTACAACCTTGTGGCAGGCAACTTAAGACAACGTATAATCGGTGTATTCGGAAAACAGATCAACCAGGATCTCATTACTCTCGAGACAGAGACGAGCCTTATCAACATAAAAGGATTTATCGGGAAACCCGAGAATGCACGAAGAACATACGGTGAACAGTTCTTCTTTGTGAATAACCGCTTTATGAAACACCCCTATTTCCATAAGGCAGTTGTTGAAGCTTACCATAATATTCTTCCAGTTGAAGCTATACCCTCATATTTCATTTTCATGGAGGCTGATCCGGCCTCGATTGATATAAATATTCATCCTACAAAAACCGAGATCAAGTTTGAGGACGAAAGATCAATATGGCAGATACTTATGGCATCTGTGCGGGAAGCTCTTGGCCGGTTCAATATTGTTCCGTCACTCGATTTTGAAAATGAAGCGCTGATAGACATCCCTGTAAGGAGTTCCTCGAACCACATACCCGAACCACCTAAGATTGAGATCAATACACAGTATAATCCTTTTGAAGGCGAAGAGCGGATGCCTGAAAGGTCCGGATTCATTGAGCGGTTTGAAAGAGAAAACACTGCAAACTGGGAAAAACTCTATTCAACACTTGAAAAAGAAAATGATAATCCGGAACAATTTGAAAAGATAAGGGAGTCACAAAGGAAGTTCTTCCAGATAAAAAATAAATATATTGTCTGCCCTGTCAAATCGGGTCTCATGCTTATTGATCAGAAAAGGGCTCACGAAAGAGTCCTGTACGAGAGGTTCCTAGAATGTCTCAGTAATAACCGAGCTGTAAGTCAGGTCGATATGTTCCCTGTAACTGCAGAATTAAATCCTGCCGATTACTATATTCTAAAAGAAATCGAAGGAGAACTGGAGTTGCTTGGGTTCAGCATTCAGCATTCCGGCAAAAATATAATTACAATCAACGGACGGCCCTCCGGCAGTGACTCTTCCACCCCTCTTGAGATGCTTGAGATTTTAATCGAGGACTATAAAAATACCCAGGCCGATCCTTCAACAGGAGCTAAAGAAAAAGTTGCATCTGCCATGGCAGGAGCATCAGCTATTCTCTATGGAAAGGTATTGAGTCAGAGCGAAATGGCCGATCTTTTCGATACCCTTTTCGCATGCCAGTCACCAAACTATTCTCCAAAGGGGAAGCCTGTGATATGCATTATTACACTTGAAGAAATTGATAAAAGATTTAAATAGAATGTAGTGATAAAAACTGTTTTAAAAACATATAGATGAACGGATTCGGCAGAGGCTTTTTCGGGTTACCCCCGATTGTGAAGAATATCATTATGATCAATGTATTAATGCTTTTAGCTTATTTTGCAGCACAGAGCGTTTGGGGAATTGATCTCAATAGTATACTGGGACTTTATTTCCCAAAATCAGAACAGTTCATGCCTGTGCAGATAGTCACCCACATGTTTATGCATGGCGGTTTTTGGCATCTGTTCTTCAATATGTATGCTCTGTATATATTCGGGCAGGTACTTGAAAATGTATGGGGCCCGAAACGATTTTTCATTTTTTACATTGTTTGCGGACTTGGTGCAGCCTTTACACATGAATCGGTTCTTGCATTCCAATACAACCATTTAGCACAAGCCCTCAGTCCTGAAAACCTGCAGCTTGTACTTAATGAAGGAACAACATATTTCAAAAAGGGACAAGGATTCATTGACCCAGCTATGCAAAGTCTTCAGATATTTCTCAATACTCCCACAGTTGGAGCTTCCGGAGCAATATTTGGCGTTCTGCTTGCTTTCGGAGTACTTTTCCCGAACACTCAGCTTATGCTCCTAATTCCGCCGATACCAATCAGGGCCAAATATTTTGTGATGATCTATGGCGCAATTGAGCTTTTTCTTGCTGTGACACAATCAGGAGGCAATATTGCACATGCCGCCCACCTGGGAGGTATGTTATTCGGCTATCTGCTGATCAGGTACTGGAGAAAAACTACTAACACTTTGTATTAATGGGAATCTGGGACGACATAAAGAAAACTTTCAGGAATGGAAGTAATCTTACCAGGCTTATGTATATCAATATTGCTGTATTCATTCTGATTAATATTGTAGCCCTTATCAGCTTCCTGCTTAATAACCCGGAAGTTTCCGTGAAAGCTCTTAATCTTTTTTCCGTTCCATCTTCATTTAAAATTTTGCTTGTAAGACCCTGGACAATAATCACATACATGTTCGTACATAAAGATATCTGGCATATCCTATTCAATATATTATGGTTGTACTGGTTTGGCAGGATCTTCCTTGAATATCTTGATCAGAGAAAGCTTGTGGCAGTATATCTTCTCGGGGGGATAAGCGGTGCTATTGTTTACATTCTCTCATTTAATGTTTTCCCGGCATTTACAGGTGTCGTCGCCGAATCAGTTGCAATCGGAGCTTCAGCATCAGTTATGGCCGTTGTTATTGCGATTGCTGCCTATGTCCCGGACTATACCGTTCAACTCTTTTTATTTGGAAGGATTAAGATCAAGTACATGGCTCTGGCAATTTTTGTTCTGACTTCAATTATGGATTTTTCAATTAATTCCGGTGGAAAACTTGCCCATATCGGAGGAGCCTTCTTCGGATATTTTTATACCATTAACTTAAGACAGGGTCGTGATATTGGCAAGGGATTCAACAGGGTAATTGATTTTTTTGTGACGCTTTTTAAACCACGGAAGAAACTCAAAGTCACCTACAAAAAGGCAGCTACTGAATATGAGTATAACAAGATCAAAACAGAGCACCAGACCAGGATAAACAGCATCCTGGATAAAATATCCAAGGGGGGATATGACAGCCTCACAAAGGAAGAAAAAGAGACCCTCTTCAAAGAAAGTCAGAAGAAAAATTAACCTTCAGATTTAGTATATTAATATAATCTTTGCATAAGATTGTAAAATTTCATAATCACATTACCTTTTTTCTCCCAATTACTGGTAAATTCGTAATTACTAATTATTGTATTTGAGAAAAGTCCTTTATAAAATTCTATTAGCTGTAAATGCATTTTTTGCTTTTGCACTACTGATGTCATATCTGGCGGTACATATCAATCCCGATGATTTTGCTCTTCCTGCCATTTTTGGCCTTGCCTATCCTTATCTTCTGTTAATCAACATCATATTTGCAATCATCTGGGCGATGTTATTAAAATTTGAGGCTCTGATATCTGTAGTTGTAATTGCCATTGGATTTACCCATTTTTCGAATTATATAAAACTCATAAAGCCTGCCAGAGATAAAACAAATACATTTAAAGTCATAAGTTATAATGTTCGTCTGTTCAATTACTTTGAGAATAAAAACAGCATCAGTTCCGAGAAAAAAATTCTTGAATTCCTTAAAGCTCAGAACCCGGATATTTTATGTCTGCAGGAGTTCTTTATATTGGGTAATCCTACTCAGAAAGAGAGTGATGTCAAAACAGCACTCGGCGGTACGTATTATTCCCATATGAAAGTTCTGGGAAGCGGTAAAAACAGGTTCTATGGGATTGCAACATTCAGCAGATATCCTATTATCAGGAAAGGAGAAATAATTCATCCCGGTTCTTCAAGTCTTTCAATTTATACTGATGTGCTGATTCAGAAAGACACTTTCAGGATCTATAACAACCATCTTCAATCCTTCAGACTTAAGAGGATGGAACGTTCATTCATAGAGGAGATGACAACTTCGGACAATAAAGAGACCATGGATGATGTTAAAAGTTTATCAGTAAGTCTGAAAAAAGGATTTGTCAGGAGAGCCCAGCAGGCACAAGTTGTAAAGGATCATATTAACAAGTCGCCATTCCCGGTGATTGTTGCAGGGGATTTTAACGACACACCGGTATCCTATGTTTACAGAAAGATCCGTAAGGGGCTTAATGATTCTTTCGTCAATTCAGGATATGGTGCCGGATTTACATATAAAGGGAACTACCCTCCTAACAGGATCGACTACATACTGTATGATAAAGCTCTTATTAACAGCTATTTTGAAATAATAAGGGTCAAGTATTCCGATCACTATCCGATCGTTGCATATTTCAGGAAGAAGTATTAAAAAGGCAGTTTTCTGAAATCTACATTACCCCCTGAGATTATCAATCCTATTTTCTTACCCCTGAAAACATCAGGGTTTTCTTTTATAATTGCAAGTACAGTTGCTGATGATGGCTCAATAATAATTTTCATCCTTTCCCATACCAGAAGCATGCAATCAATTATTGAGTCTTCTTTTGCAGTAAGAATCTTATCTACATTCCTCCTTATGATCGAAAAAGTGAGTTCACTGAGTGATGTGAGCAGTCCGTCGGCTACTGTTAACGGATTAACAGAAGGAGTCAGTTTCCCTGTGGTGAAGGATATGTATGCATCATTTGCATTAAGCGGTTCCGCACCAATCACCTGAATACCTTTATTAATACCTTTTACACATGTTGAAGTGCCACTCATCAGCCCCCCGCCTCCGATTGGTGCAATAACAATCGCCAGATCACTTTTTTCCTGGAGCAGTTCCAATGCGGCAGTTCCCTGTCCGCAGATAACATTAAAATTGTCATAAGGATGGACAAGTGTTGCACCTGTTTTTTCCATTATCATCCGGGTTGTTTCTTCGCGGGCCTGTAAAGTGGGTTTGCAGAAAGTTATCTCAGCTCCATATCCGATAACAGCGTTCTTCTTTACAACAGGCGCATTATCGGGCATTACGATATTTGCTTTAACTCCGTTCATCCTTGCTGCAAGGGCAAGTGCAGCCGCGTGATTACCTGATGAATGGGTAACAACGCCCTTGCTTTTCTCCTCGGCAGTCAGTGACAGAACAGCATTGGTAGCTCCCCTGAATTTAAATGCCCCTATTTTCTGAAAGTTCTCACATTTAAAGAACAGGTCACAGTCAAAAAGTCCATTTAACTGTTGCGAACTCATTACCGGAGTCTGGTGAATGAATGGCTTTATCCTTGAGTGGGCGGCCTGAATATCGGCAAGTTCGGGTAGTCTCATTTCAAATGTTTTCTCAAAAATAGCAAATTATTTGCCTCTCCCCAACCCCCCGACAAGTCGGGGCAGGCTCTCCACCAAGAAAGAGGGGCTAAAACAATGCCTGTCACAATCCGGCATATGTAAATCATGTAATTTTTCCTCGGAGTTATGTAACACATGAGCGGTGTATGGCGGTAAATTTGTACTGCAAGAGACTTTCCTTTAGTTTGCACCCCAGAGCGCAATAGCAAGCAGGGGTATTGATTTTATTCTATCACCTGAGGATATGGCTCATGAAATTGTAAGAATTGCGAATGCGGATATTAAAAAAAACTCTTAAAGCAATCTTCTGGGTTGTTATAAGCTTTCTGCTTATATTCATTGTTATTAGTATCCTTATCAGAATTCCTGCAATTCAAAAAAAGGTTGCTGATTATGCCACTTCTTTTATCAGCACCAAAACCCATACAAGGGTAGATATAAAAAAGATCAGCATATCATTTTTGAAATCTGTTGCTATTGAAGGTCTTTATCTGGAAGATATTAAAAAAGATACTTTATTATATGTCGGAGGGACGGATGTAAACATTTCATTTAAAGACCTTTTCCATCATGAGATACATATAATTTCTTTTGCCCTGGAAAAAGCAAATCTCAATCTGAACCGCACAGAGACAGATTCCCTGTTCAATTATAATTTTCTTTTAACTGCATTTGCCGATACTGCCAGACAAGTAAAAACAGAACCTGAAAAAAAATCTAAATGGACATTCAGAATAGATCATGTTATTATAAAAACCAGCCGGTTACATTATAATGATGATTATGGAGGTATGAATATTTCCGCTGCCCTTAACAATTTAAATTTAAAAATTGATCAGGCAGACCTGGTGCAATCCATTTATAATATTGATGAGTTGTTAATAGAAGGCTTAAATGCAAATGTTCTGATAAATAAATTCGTAAAAACAAAGGAGAAAAAGTCAGATAGTATTTTACCGCAAATAACAGCAAATAAAGTACAGATCAAGAATACAGTTTTAAGTTACGGAGATTCAATCCATAAACAATCTGTTATAACAGATATTAAGTTGTTTAAGTTAAATGAGGCATCAGCCGATTTACAAAATCAAATAGTAACATCAGATAATTTGTACTTATCAAAAAGTGTAATTCATTACAGTACAAGTGTTCCGGAATTATCATCTGATACATCAGTTGCAGTAACCAATACATCAATGGAAAAAAGTGATTGGAAAGTTTCAGCGAAGAGTATCGATCTGGATGATAATTCAATTGCATACCATGTTGATAATAAACTGAAAATAAAAAATACATTTGATCTAAATCACATGGAATATAAGCATTTAACACTTGCAGTAAAGGATTTTTACTATTCATCAGCTAAAACAGAAGCATCGATAAATAAATTCATAACTATTGATCAGAATAATTTTTCAGTTACAAAATTCGAAACCAGTTTCAGCATGGATCAACATTCCTTAACAGCAAAAAATCTTAAGGTCAAAACCACCAATTCATCCATAGATGCTGATTTGAATATTCAATACCCGTCATTAGGGTCATTGAAAGATTCCATACAATTACTGATCCTGAATTTAGACATCAAAAATGTGAGTATCAAAAATTCCGATATTCTCTATTTTAATCCTGGGATTACCAATCTGGAATTCTTTAAAAATGCGATGAATATCACAACTGTTTCCGGAATTATAAACGGGCCTGTGAATAATCTTACCGGAAAAAACCTGGTAATTAAAACAGGGGTCAATACGGTTTTAAGTACCGATTTTATTGTTGCTGGTTTACCAAATGTCAAAACTGCCTATTTTAATTTCCCAAATCTTAAGTTTAATTCAGGTAAGAAAGATATATCTATGATAGCCGACTCTTTAATTCCTGAAAACATCGATCTTCCTGAAAACATTAATATACAGGTTGTTTTTAAAGGAAAGATAAACTCATTTGAATCAACAATGGACTTGAACAGCAGTTACGGATCCGCTCATCTTTTTGCCATCATTGATAAGAATGAAAATTTCATAAGCAAAGTAAATATTACAGGTTTTGATCTTGGCAGCTTGTTAAAAAACAAATCAATGTTTGGGCAGGTATCATTAACTGCAGAAACTGACGGGCATGGTTTAGATAGAGAAAATATAAAGGCAAATATAAAGGCTGAAGTTTCAGATATCTGGCTGAATAAATACACTTATCACAAGCTAAACATAGATGGCACTATTACCGGTCAGGAATTCGAAGGAAAAATAAATCTTGATGATGAAAATGCAGCATTTGATTTTAGCGCACTACTAAACTTAAATCCGGATCAGGAACAATATAAATTCCATTTAAACCTCCATGGAGCAGACCTTCAAAAACTCAATTTTACAAAGGATGATATACGGATTGGATTAATCGTGGAATCGGATATAAAAGGCGTATCGGTAAATGAAATAAATGGGAAGGCAGGGATCAGCAACATCATTATTACCCACGAAGGGAAAAATTATGTTCTCGATTCCTTAATATTAGAGTTAATAAACGTAAAGGGCCAAAGTGAATTAAATGTCAGCAGTTCGCTTATTGATTTAAAATATAAAGGAACTGTTTTTCCTACTGAGCTTCCAATAGTACTTGGTAAATTCGTTAATAACTATTTTCCATTTTCAGGTATAGATTCAACCCATCTGAAAAAGAGTAGCGAACTGCAGGATTTTAATTTTGAGATACAACTTCACAACCATCCCATTCTCTCGGAAGTATTTTTTCCAAAATTAAAAGAATTCTGGCCGGGAAAAATTACGGGAAGTTTTGATAGTCAGAAAAACATCCTGAAACTAAATGCGACATTGGAAAAAATAGTATATGGGACTACTGAAATTAAAGACGTTGCTGTAGATGTGAATTCGGATGTGAATGCGTTGAATTTTAAGATTTTTTCCAATAGTATTTCAAGCTCACAAATAAAGTTAGACAATTTTCTGGTTGAAGGGAACCTTGCCAATAACACAATAATCGCAAGTGTATCTTCAATAGATGAAAATAAAAACAAAAAGCTTTTGATTCGTTCTCAGATTATCAGGGATAAAGCTAACTATAAGCTTACCCTCGATCCAAAAGATTTTTACCTGATGAATAACCGCTGGGACATTGCAGCCGATAATTATATTGAATTCGGAAATCAGGGATTTTTGATCCACCATCTTTTTATAAATAAAACAGAAAGTCAGATCAATGTTGCCTCTGTCAATGATCAATTCAATGATGATCTTAACATTGCAGTCAAAAATTTTAAGCTTGATGATATTTCCGGAATTATTGAAAAAGACACCGGCTTGGTTAAAGGAAAAGTTGATGGCAATGTATTGCTTAAAAGAGTTAATAATACTTACGGATTAATTACAGATGCCACAATAAGCAACTTATTTATTCGTGAAGTACCAATTGGAAATTTATATATAAAAGCAGAGAACCCAACAACGGAGACATTCAATATTGATGTGAAGTTATCAGGAACTGAAAATAATCTTTCAGCTAAAGGTTATTTTGTAACGAAAGGGGACCAGAATCCGGTGAATATAAACGTTTCGATCCAATCTCTTTCTCTGAAAACCGTGCAAGCTTTTTCGATGGGAGCAATAACGGAAGCTTCAGGAAATCTTTCAGGAAATCTCTTAATTGAAGGAAATATTTCTGCGCCCGATGTTACTGGCAAATTTACTTTCAACAATGCTTTAATCAAACCTGCGGCATTAAATAACCCATTGCTTTTAGTAAATGAAACTGTTCAGTTAAAAAAAGATGGAATATATTTTAACTCTTTTAAGATTTTAGATGCAAACCAACACTCTGCTTCAATTGATGGTGTAGTTAATATGGAACATTTCAAAAATTTCGTTTTTTCATTAAGTGTCAATGCACAGGATTTTTTATTATTCAATACAACAGCAAAGGACAATAATGAATTCTTTGGCAGGATGATTATTGACAGCAAGGTCGATATAAAAGGACCTCTAAAACTTCCGGTTGTAAATGCAAATTTAAAACTGAAAAAAGGTTCAAACTTTACATTTGCGGTTTCTGAAAAAGAGCTCACCACTGACAAAGGAGAGGGTGTAGTAGAATTTAATGATTTATCAATTCTTAACCCAATCCTGTATAATAAAAAAGCAAAACAAAGATCAGGTTTAACCGGATTTGATATTTCCTCAATTGTTGAAATAGATAAACAAGCAACACTCCGGTTATTATTGGATCCTTCTACTACTGATTCATTGGTGGTTAAGGGCGATGCTGCCTTAAGTTTTACAATAGACCAAAGCGGGAAAATGAGTCTTACCGGGGCATACAATTTAAATGATGGCAGTTACCTTGTTTCGCTGGAATCCGTAATAAAAAGGAAATTTGATATTAAATCAGGAAGTACGATTATTTGGAATGGTGATCCAATGGATGCTGAAGTATCAATTAATGCAACCTATTCAGTTCGTGCTGCACCAATTGATCTGGTCGCTGATCAAATGTCAGGATTGAGTGAAACCGATAAAAACACATACAAACAGCGTTATCCATTTGTGGTTTTGCTGAAACTGCGGGGAGCGATTTTACATCCGGAAATCAGCTTTGAAATACAATTACTTCCAGAGGATATTGGGATTCTGGGTGGAGCAGTCAATGCAAAACTGAACATGTTAAATGAAGATCCATCAGCACTAAATAAACAGGTATTTGCTTTACTTGTCTTAGGCAGATTTGTACAGGAGAATCCTTTTAAAACTGAATCGGATGTAGCATCATCAGTTGTACGTACAACAGTGGGAAAATTTCTTTCAGCACAATTAAATCAGTGGAGTTCAAAAGTGGTACCGGGAGTGGAATTAAATTTTGATATTCAGTCTTATAACGATTATCAATCAGGACAGGCACAAGGGAGAACACAACTTGACATCGGCGTGAAGAAGCAGCTCTTTAATGAACGATTATCAGTTCAGGTCGGAGGTATTGTAGATGTAGAAGGAGATAAGGCGAAACAAAACTCTGCAAGTGATATAACAAGTGATGTTACAATAGAATACAAAATTACAAAAGATGGCAGCTTCAGGTTGAAAGGTTTCAGACATAATCAATATGAAGGTGCCATTGAAGGTCAGTTAGTAGAAACCGGCGCCGGTGTTTTATATGTTCTTGATTTCAATAAATGGAAAGAATTCTTTCATTTCTCAAAAAGAAAAAGTGATTCTTCGAAAAAAACGAATAATAATGATACGATCAATCATAAATAGATTCTTCCAGATCATTGTTTGTCTGCTTCTTACAGCATGTAGCGGTACAAAGTATTTGCCATCCGGAGAAAAGCTTTATATCGGAGCGGAAATGAAACTGGAATCAGCAGATCAGATAAAAAACAGAGAGAAACGATATGTTAAAACAACGGTTAAAAATTCAATACGTCCATTACCTAATAAAACTTTTTTAGGCATGCGCCCAAAATTATGGCTGTATATGGCAGCAGGAGAAGCTCCAGATAGTAAATTTAAAAAGTGGCTTAAGAAAAGAGGGGAAGCTCCTGTGCTGATAGGGAATATTAAACCTGCCTCCACATCTGCGATCATTGATGCTAAACTTTTTAATATTGGAATTTTTAAAAGTTCTACTCAATTCAAAATCGTTGAAAAGGGACACACTTCAAAAGTAATTTACTTAAGCAGGATTCATGGGCCATATACTGTTAAGGAACTAATCTATTCTATATCAGATGATAGTTTAAGTCAGATTATCCTTACGGAAAAAGAAAAATCTTTAATTAAGCCCGGCGAAGATTATAATCTGGATCAATTAAAAAACGAAAGGATACGAATAGATAATTTGTTAAAAAACAATGGATACTTCTACTTCAATCCTGATTATTTGCTTTATAAAGCTGATACCTCAGAAATAAATCATAATGTGACATTCATCCTTACCTTAAAAGACAGCGTTCCTAAAAGCGCATTGACTGCTTATCGAATTAATAATGTGTATATAGATCAGAATTATTCTTTAAATGATATGGCCACTGACAGTACTAACCATACATTAAGAACTCAAAATAATATGCTTCCGGGTAAGGAAACAGGAATGAATATCAAAACAGAAGTACTATTAAGATCGGTTTATCTGAGAAAACATGAAATCTATTCGAGAAAGAATCATATCATCACACTTAACCGTTTGATGTCAATGGGCAATTTCAAATTCGTGAGCGTAAAATTTTCTGACAGCGATACTTCAGCTGCAGGATTTTTAGATGTAGCTATTTTAATGACACCAATGACAAAACACACATTCAGTACCGAGATCGATCTAGTTTCAAAATCGAATAATTTTACCGGTCCACGAATAAATTTAAGTTATCTGAATAAAAATACTTTTAAAGGAGCTGAATTGCTAAAACTAAATATTGCCGGATCATACGAGGCACAATTGAGTGGAAATGGGAATAATTTATATTCTTATTCCTGGAATCCTCAGATAGAGTTGTATTTCCCACGTTTTCTGGTTCCTTTCAATGTTGGAACAAAAAGTATATATATTCCGAAAACTCGTTTATCACTTTCTTATAACTATTTGAAAAGGGTCAATTATTTTGATATGCGTATGTTTCAATTCATTTATGGTTTTAATTGGAAAGAAAATATCCTGACAGAACACGAATTAAATCCTATAAATGTAAGTTATACGTCTATAGCAAACAAATCAGAAGCATTCACAAAGTTGCTGAATTCCAACCCTTTCCTTAAAAAAAGTTATGAAGAGCAGTTTATAGCAGGAGCAAGCTATTCGTTCACTTACAATGAACAGGTAGTACCGGAAAAACAGATACAGTACTTTCTTCATTTTACATCAGAGGTTGCCGGAAATACTTTTTCTTTAGCAAAAGTAATTACCGGGGAGAAAATATCATCTGACAGCCCCTCCAAAGTGGCTGGTTCAATCTATTCACAATATGCAAGATTTAGTTTAGATGGCCGTGGCTATTACAATTTTACAGGTAAAAACAAATTAGCGGTCAGAGTATTTGCAGGAGTAGCTGTACCTTACGGGAACTCCTCCGCTTTACCTTACACCAAACAATTTTTCAGTGGCGGTCCTAATAGTATTCGCGCTTTTCATATTAATTCCGTTGGTCCGGGAACTGTTCAACAGAATGCCGATAATAATGGATTTTTACAATTAGGAGGCGATATAAAAGTGGAAATGAATGCAGAGTATCGCTTTAATATTTTTCGTTTTTTTAAAGGTGCCTTATTTACAGATGCAGGAAACGTATGGTTGTTAAAATCAAACCCTGCAAATACGGGAAGTCCATTTTCCTATTCCGGATTCTATCATGAGCTCGCTGTCGGAGCAGGCATTGGATTAAGAGTTGATATTTCCTTTGTCATTTTACGATTCGATCTTGCAACACCATTAAGAAAGCCCTGGCTGGAAGAAAATCACGGGTGGGTAATTAATCAGATAAACTTTGGAAATACTTCATGGAGAAGGGAGAACCTGATTTTAAATATTGCAATCGGATATCCTTTTTAAACCTGTCATATTAATATTCCAAAAATTCCTTAAATAAAAAAAGGGACACACCTTGGCATGTCCCTATTATATAATCTGATTTTTCTGTTGACTAAAATATACTCCATGCAACAGTAACACCTGCCATTACGACAGCTACCATTGACATAAGTTTAATCAGAATATTCATTGACGGGCCGCACGTATCTTTGAACGGATCCCCTACGGTATCTCCAACAATACTTGCTTTATGGCATTCACTTTTCTTTCCACCATAATTTCCTCTTTCAATGTACTTTTTAGCATTATCCCATGCACCACCGGCATTATTGAGCATACTGGCAAGAGTAAAACCTGTAGTCATTCCACCCATTAACAATCCGACAACCCCGGGAACACCAAAAATGATCCCGGTAACAACAGGTACTACGATTGCCATAAGTGCAGGTACAACCATTTCTTTCTGTGCGCCTTTAGTTGCAATCTCAACACATTTTGCATACTCGGGTCTTCCTGTTCCTTCCATAATACCTGGAATTTCACGGAACTGACGTCTGACCTCCTCAACCATTACTCCGGCATTCCTTCCGACAGCTTTCATCGCCATTGCAACAAAAACAAAACACATCATTGCTCCTATGAAAAGACCTGCAAGCAATATCGGGTTAAAGAGTGAAAGGTTATAGGCTGAAACAAAATCTTTAATTCCGGCATGTGAAACTTCGACTGCGCTTTGGCCTGCCTGAACAACTGCCGGGACATGACTCTTATAAAACAAAACATCACCGATTTGTTTATAACCATCAACACTTTTGTCAGCAAGTCTGCCAAGCCATAGTTTCACTTCCTCCATATATGCAGCAACAAGAGCCAGGGCAGTAAGAGCAGCTGAACCAATAGCGAAGCCCTTACCTGTAGCAGCTGTTGTGTTTCCAAGCCCGTCAAGGGCATCAGTTCTTTCTCTGACTTCTTTGGGCAGGTTAGACATTTCAGCATTTCCTCCTGCGTTATCAGCGATTGGTCCAAAAGCATCGGTTGCAAGTGTGATACCTAAAGTTGAAAGCATACCTACTGCGGCGAAACCGATACCATAAACACCCATAGCAAAGTTGTGGAATCCTCCTGCAAATGCATAAGCAGCAATAATACCCCCAACTATTGTCAAAACAGGCAGCCAGGTTGAGAACATACCTACTGCCATACCTTCAATAATTACTGTTGCCGGTCCTGTCTGAGATTGTTCTGCGATACCTTGTGTAGGTTTATAGCCATCAGAAGTATAATATTCTGTAGCCTGCCCGATAATTACACCTGCAACAAGACCTGAGACTGCAGCGCCGAAAACGCCCCACGTAATCCAATTTGCTGCGGCCATTACTGCTAATACTACCAGGATAAGAGATGAACTTCCCCCCGTTCCCAGTAAAAGTGCCCTGAGAAGAGTCTTCTGAGAAGCCGACTCTTTTGTTCTGACCATATATATTCCGGCAATTGACAATAAAATCCCGATTGCTGAAACCAGCATGGGAGCTATGATAGCTTTAATCTGATAATCATTCTGTCCTGCTATCATAGGAAGGGCAGCACCAAGTGCAGCAGTTGCCAAAATTGAACCTGCATAAGATTCATAAAGGTCAGCTCCCATACCGGCTACGTCACCTACATTATCACCAACGTTATCAGCAATAGTTGCCGGGTTACGTGGATCATCTTCAGGAATTCCTGCTTCAACCTTACCAACGAGGTCAGCACCCACATCAGCAGCTTTTGTAAAGATACCGCCACCAACACGTGCAAAGAGAGCTTGTGTTGAGGCACCCATACCAAAAGTGATCATTGTTGCTGTAATCTCAACAAATTTCTGGTGCTCATCAATTCCTGCCTGCACAAATGTAAGACCCAAAAAATTAAATCCTGTCGCCATATGTTCCGGAGTAAATACTACTTTAGTCAGGAAAATGAACCATGCCGCAATGTCGAGGAGAGCGAATCCTACAACAACAAGTCCCATAACTGCTCCACTACGCAGAGCTACCTGTAATCCCTTGTTGAGTGATTTTGAAGCAGCCCAGGCTGTCCGGTTGGATGCAAATGTTGCAGTTTTCATTCCAAGAAAACCGCAAAGACCTGAGAAGAAACCTCCGGTCAGGAATGCAACCGGAACAAATGGGTTCTGAACACCCATATATGCCAGTATGGATAATAATGCAACAAGAACAATAAAAATCTTGCCAACAACCGTGTATTGGCTTTTCAGGTAGGCCATTGCACCTTCTCTTACATATTCAGCAATCTCTTTCATTTTATCTGTTCCTTCCTCCTGAACTTTCATACCTTTATAAAAGATCCAGGCAAATAACAATGCCATGAGTGCTGAGATCGGCACAATCCAGAATAAATTACTAATCATAATATCTGTTTTTAAATTAAAAATTAATGGTTTTGAAATGAAAAAAAATCACCGGTACAAAACTATATTAGTTTTTTATTAATACAAATGAAAACGAACTATTCTTGAAATAGTTTTATTAAGAAAAAATCTCATAATCTAAACAAGAATTATGTTCAAAACCCTCTCTGCCGGGATGTTTTTTTTTAAAAGATCTTTAATATCAAATGAATCCCACTAAATAGCCCTGAAAAAATTGTAATTCAGGTTTTCCAGTTCTGCCATTTTTGGATAGGGATAATAAGCGATTTCATCTTTTGCTCCCACATAGAATCCGGTGTCAATTGTCCTGTAAAGAAGCTCTCCGGAGAATATTCGATGAACTGTTTTCATATGTTTTTCATATTCACCTTTAAGTATCTCAAGGCAGTCTCTCAAATGCCCGATATTGGGATAAGGAAGGTGTTCAGCAGAACCCGAAAGCGGATTAGTTGCCAATTCACCAAGTTTTAATTCAACAAAGAAAAGTTTGGGAAGAACAATCGGGATTGATCCATCGGTAAGTCTTTTAAGAAATAATGAAGGAGCAAGGTCACTAGCTACAAGTGGAGTTACCGGGCATAATTCCTGGTACAGATGAAGAGCATTTTTCGGTTCCCCTGTCTTGTCATAGACTGCTTTTTTTAATTCAAGAAGGCAACCATGATCAGTAGTGAGATACAGACTTTTAATTGCTGCCACAGGTACAGTTTCCAGCACTTTGTAGACGGAAAGATAGACAGAGCTTTTCGGGCTGCCATCTGGTTTTGCTACACACCGTTTATTAAGGCTGTCAATGTCTATTAATTTTTCAATCTTACCCAGGTCAACTTCGAAGAAAATTGCCTGGCTCTTGTTCCGTTTTTTGGTGCCTGTTGACAGATAGAGGCCAAATCCCTCAGGAGGAAGCATTGAAGCTACAAGTGCTTCAGGATTGCAGGTTAAATAAATGTACTTGCTCATAGCTTTTCTTATTAATTAAAAGAAGAATGTTTTACTTACAAATTATTCAACAGAAAGATTAAAGTCTAACTAATATCAAATTTACGCTAGTTTTTACAATTGTGAAAATGAAATTTTGCTTTTCATTCTTTATTTACTTGTACAGATTTTTACATTTTTCCCCTTTACATTTATTACTTTTGTCCAAAATAAGAATTTAGCAGTTTGCAACTAAACAGTATTAATGGTATCAGAGTCGGAAGTCAGAAGACAGAAGCCAGAAGACAAAATCTTCGGTCTTCCGACTTCGGTCTTCCAACTGATTAATTACAGAAGTATTTATAAATATAAAAATAATCATGGTTAATTTTTTTGATGACAAAATATCAGAAAGGCTTGGCGGTGTCAACTTTGGAAAATCAGCAACGATATACAAATTTGAGCTTATTAAAAGAGCAAAAGCAGCGGCAAAAAAAGCACACCCCGAATCAGGCTTAATTGACATGGGGGTTGGAGAGCCAGATTGGCCCGCCGATCATCTGGTAGTAAAAGTTTTATCAGAAGAAGCCGGAAAACCTGAAAACAGATGGTATGCAGATAACGGAATTCCTGAATTTCAGGAAGCCGCAGCTCGTTACCTTGAAAAGGTATATGGGCTTTCAGGTTTAATACCGTCAGAACATATTATTCATGGTATAGGATCAAAACCGGTACTTGCAATGCTTCCAATATGTTTTATTAATCCCGGTGATATTTTACTTACGACAGTTCCTGGTTACCCGGTCACAGCAACTTATACAAAATATCTTGGCGGCGAAGTATTCAACCTGCCATTACTGGAATTAAACTCATTTTTGCCAGACTTAAGCACAATACCTCAACCAATTTTAAAAAGAGCTAAGCTGCTATATCTGAATTATCCAAATAATCCAACAGGTGCTGTGGCAACTATTGAATTCTTTACGCAAGTAGTTGATTTTGCTAAGAAGAACAATATTATCGTCATTCATGATGCTCCTTACAGTGCATTAACATACGATGGATACAAACCCCTTAGTTTTCTTTCTATTAAAGGAGCAATGGATGTTGGAATAGAAGTCCATTCATTATCAAAGGCTTTTAATATGACGGGATGGAGAATAGGTTTTGTTTGTGGAAACAGTAAAGCGATAAAAGCTTATGCAACTGTAAAAGATAATACGGATTCAGGGCAGTTCAGAGCAATTCAAAAGGCAGCTATTCAGGCATTAAGGCATACGGAAATAACAGATAAAACGATAATAAAATACTCAAGAAGGTTCGATCTGCTGGTAGATGCTTTAAATGATTTAGGATTTGACGCTAAAAAGCCGAAAGGATCATTTTACTGTTATGTAAAAGCTCCTATCGGTACGGAAAGTGGTAAAGTTTTTAATTCAGCGACTGAATTTTCCGAATTTCTTATACATGAATCATTAATATCTACTGTTCCCTGGGACGACGCCGGGAAATTTATCCGATTCTCAGTAACCTTTGAGGCAGATTCATTTCAAAAAGAAATAGAAGTTATTAATGAAATGAAAGAGAGGATGAAAATATTAAAATTAAAATTCTGAAACAGGTGAGTAACTTCGCGAAGTTAATGGTTGTTAATAATTGATTTTATGTTAATTTTGGACACAATCCTAATTGAAGTTGATTTATGCCTGAAATATCTGCAGTTATTATAACCTATAACGAAGAGCTGTTCATTGATAAATGTCTTGCTTCAATAGATGGGATTGCAGATGAGATAGTTGTAGTTGATTCATTTTCCACAGATGCGACTGAAGAAATATGCAAAAAATATAAAGTGCGGTTTGTAAAACATGCATTTGAAGGATACCGGGACCAAAAGAATTATGCTCTTCAACTTGCCACACATAAAAATATACTTTCTCTTGATGCTGATGAAGCTTTGAGTGACAAGCTCAGAGAGTCTATACTTGCTATTAAAGATAAATGGGAATATGATGGTTATCTGTTTAACAGGCGAAATAACTTTTGTGGAAAGTGGATCCGGCATTCGCAATGGTACCCCGACAGACAGTTGAGACTTTTTTATTCCGACAAAGGGCAATTTGGAGAACTTAATCTCCATGAGAAATTTATTATGTCAAATGGAGCTAAAGTTGGCAAGCTGAAAGGCGATCTGCTTCACTGGCCTTTTATTTCCCACCAGGATCATATTGATAAAATGAAGAAATATTCACTAATTGGTGCCGGAGAGTTTTATAAAGCCGGGAGAAAGGCCAGTCTGTTCACTCCATATATCCATCTCATTTGGGGGTTTTTCAGATCATATATTATCAGAGTAGGTTTCCTTGACGGTTATGACGGATTTTTGATCTGCTCCTTATATGCAAAATCCACCTTCAATAAGTACAAGAAGTTGAGGGTTCTCAACAAGAACGGAGTTTCACAGTAATTTTATTTGAATGATCTTCGATGAAGATATAAAAGAATCTCTGATCACCCTGAAAAAGGGTGGTATCATTCTCTTTCCTACAGACACAATATGGGGCCTTGGTTGTGATGCTACCAACCCCTCTGCGATTGAAAAGATCTTTAGAATAAAATCAAGAAACGACAGTAAAAGTCTGATTATTCTTGTTGACGGTGAACAGATGCTTGATCGTTATGTAAAAGATATCCCGGAAATAGTGTATGAACTTACCAGCGTTTCCGATAGTCCCCTCACAATAATCTACCCGACAGGCAAAAATCTGGCAGCCGGTGTTTGTAGTGAGGATGGTTCAGTAGGAATAAGAATCTGTCATGATGAATTCTGCCGCGAACTGATAAGTCGGTTCCGGAAACCAATTGTTTCAACCTCAGCCAATTTCAGCGGGAAACCATCACCTGAAAATTTCAGTGAAATTGAAAAATCTGTCATTGATTCTGCTGATTTTGTTGTAAAACATCGTCAGAATGACCGGCAAAAACATTCTGCATCACCCGTCATTAAAATGGAACAAAACGGTACAATTAAGATTATAAGGAAATAATCTATTTTGACCTAACCCGTCCTGAGCCTGAAACCCTTACGTCAACCTTTGGATCACCCAGATAAGTCACATTTCCGCTACCTGAAACACTGGCCCTAAGAGACTCAGTAACATTACAGTTGCAATTACCGCTTCCGGAAATGCTTATTTCAGCTGAACCGATCTTTAATGGTTCCCCTCTGTAGTTGCCTGATCCGCTGATTGAAATATCTGCTTTGGTTGCATCACCACTTCCCCCAATAATAATATCCCCTGAACCAGAAATGCTGCAATTAAGATCAGCGGCCACCACATCCGTTGTAAATAACTTACCGCTGCCACTGACACTTAAATCCAGATTTTCTGCTTTAACAGCATCTTTAATCTCTGCCCTCCCTGATCCGGAAACACCCAATCCTTTTATTTCGGGCATCGTAATGTAAATTGTAACTTTTTCATTCATATTAAATCGCCAGTTCTCTTTCTTAATTACAAGTTTGCCACCGGAGACTTCTGTTACAATATCTCCAAGTAAAGCCTTCTCTCCCTCAAGAACTACTTTAAATTCAGAGCCAAAATTAATGTAAAGGTCACCGGATACACCAAAGCTTACTCTTGTAAAACCAGATACATCCCTTGTTTCTTTTACAATTGACTGACCGTTCGAAAAACCAGCGGTCAAAGTCATTGCAACAATAATTACTGATAAAATAATTCCCCTTTTCATAGTGTTATGATTTTAAATAATTAGATTGATACATGGAAAAGACCTGAATTTTAGTAAATAGCTGCACAGAAATGAAATTATTCTGTCAGTTAATTTCAGTCAGTCCTTCCGGGATATCCATTATTATATTATTTTTCTTTTTATCGATACTCACGATAAAATGTTCATGGAAAGGGATAAGGATTTTTTTATTCTCTGGGGAGTAAATATTCAGCAGCCATTGCCCGGGATTTGGAATAACTTCCGTAATTGTTCCAAGCAAAATATCGTTCTGTATTAAAACTTTATATCCAATGAGGCTCTGAATATCATCTGTATTATTCTCAGCAGGAATACCGGAAGTCAGAAACACACGGCAGCCGGTAAATTCGCTGATTTTTTCAATTGAGTCGTAACCCTCAAATTTAAGTTTCAGAATATCGGCTCCTGAATACTCCGAATCTGAGATAGAAAAAGGAACCGGTCTTCCTTCAATTTCCAGAAAGACCGATTCCATTTGGGGTATATTTTCAGAAAAGATTTTCTCTAACTTAACTGTTACGGCACCCTTGTAGCCGTTAACTTTTATGATTCGTCCCAGTAATATGTTGCTAATGTAAGCCATTGGATCGTTGATCCTTATGACTGCTCAATTACTCCTGGGGCTTATCCTCTGCAACCGGTTCTGATGCAGTCTCTTCTGCAACTGGTGCCTGAGCTGGTTCTTCGGCAGGTGCCGCCTCTTCGGCCTGAGCTTCTGCTTTATCTCTTGCTGCTGCTTTAGCTGCAATATCTGCAGTTCTCTTTGCAAGTTTCGCTGCTCTTGCTTCGTTAACGCGCTTTTCATCCGTAAGCCGTTTTCCTAATTCATCATCCTGAGATTTTTCAAGACCTGATTTCTTCGCTTCGATTTTTGCTTCGTTCTGCATCATCCACTCTTCAAACCGCTTTGTAGCTTCTGTTTCATCGAATGCACCTTTTTTAACACCTTCAAAAAGATGCTTTTTAATTAGAACACCTTTATAAGACAGGATAGCTCTACATGTATCTGTAGGTAATGCGCCATTTTGCAGCCAACCCAACGCTTTATCGAAATCAAGTTCGATAGTTGCCGGATTAGTGAGCGGATTATAAGATCCGATCTTTTCAATATATCTGCCATCCCGTGGCGATCTGCTATCTGCAACCACAATGTGGTAGAAGGCCACTTTCTTACGGCCTTTTCTAGCTAATCTGATTTTAACTGCCATTAATTCTTACGCTTTATTATTTAACCTGTTTTAAAATTGTGGCTGCAAAGATAGTAGTAAATTTTAATTGAACAAATGAATAATACTAATTTAGCTATCCGTAGATTCAACCCATTAATGCTTCGGATTATTTTTTTATCGAGAGCCGGACTCCTCCAATCATAATCCAATTTTACGTATTTTTGTGAACTGATCAAATTGAATATATTATCTCCATCCATGACAGCATTTGCGCACTTACATGTTCATACTCAATACTCTATACTGGATGGAGCATCCAGTATCCCTTTGCTGATCGATAAAGTGAAATCTCTGGGAATGGAAGCTATTGCAATTACTGATCATGGTAATATGTTTGGCGTCAAAGAGTTTCACAACAGTGCCACAAAAAAGGGAATAAAACCTGTTATAGGGTGCGAAATTTATGTTGCGAAAAGATCTATTGAAGATGTCAGTGGAAAAGAGGACCGCTCCGGCGACCATCTTATTCTCCTGGCCAAAAACCTCACAGGATATAAAAACCTGATTAAACTTGTTTCAATTGCCTGGATCAAAGGCTTTTACTATAAGCCGCGTGTCGACAAGGAGCTTTTAGCAAAATATAAAGAAGGCCTGATAGCTTCCTCAGCATGTCTGGCCGGAGAAATTCAGGATGAGATACTTAATGGTACCACATCAGGTGCTGAGGCAGCACTAAAGAGCTATCTTGATATTTTCGGGGAAGATTTTTACCTCGAGATACAGCGGCACGAGACCTACGATCCCGACGCTGACAGATCTGCCTTTCCCCTTCAGCTGAAAGTTAGCGAGGCTTTTAAAAAATTATCAGCTAAATATAATGTAAAACTGATTGCCTCAAATGATGTCCATTTTATTAATGCCGAAGATGCTGAAGCTCACGACAGGTTGATATGCATTAATACTGCAAAAGATATTGACGATCCGAACAGATTAAGATATTCAAAGCAGGAGTATCTTAAAAGTGAAGAAGAGATGCGTGCCATCTTCAGCGATGTTCCTGAAGCTATCGATAATGTTGCCGGACTGGTCGATAAAATTGAAAAATACAAGCTCGACCATGATCCGATCATGCCTGAATTTGAGTTGCCTGAGGGTTATACCGACAAAGACCAGTATCTGCGATTTCTGACTTACAAAGGGGCAGGGGAGAGATGGGGAACACTTACACCAGAGCAGACCGAAAGGCTTGATTTTGAGTTGGAGATGGTTGCTAAGAAGGGATTTCCGGGATATTTCCTTATCGTTCAGGATTTCCTTCGTGCTGCCAGGGAGATGGGGGTTTCTGTTGGTCCGGGAAGAGGATCCGCTGCCGGTTCAGCAGTTGCGTTTTGCCTCAGAATCACTGATATGGATCCCATTAAATATGGACTACTGTTCGAGCGTTTTCTGAGCGACGACCGCGTTTCAATGCCTGATATTGATATTGATTTTGATGAAGACGGAAGAGAGGCAGTCCTGAAATATGTTGTTGATAAATACGGGCACGATAAGGTAGCTCATATAATCACTTTCGGATCAATGGCCGCCAAAATGGCCATCAGGGATGTTGCAAGAGTACAGAAACTTCCTTTACACGATGCTGACAGGCTTGCCAAGCTTGTCCCTGAAAGGCCGGGGATCACACTCGCTGAGGCCTATGCAGAGGTGCCTGAACTCGCAAAAGAAAAAGAATCTTCGAATAAACTGATTGCACAGACATTAAAATATGCTCAAGTTCTGGAAGGATCAGTCAGGCAAACGGGAGTTCATGCCTGTGGCATAATAATCGGGAAAGACTCTCTCGACAATTATATCCCGCTATGCACGGCAAAAGATACTGATCTATATGCAACACAGTACGATGGAAGTCATGTGGAGTCCGTTGGTTTGCTTAAGATGGATTTCCTGGGTTTAAAAACACTCTCCATTATAAAAGATGCTATTGAAAATATTAAAAAATCGAAAGAGATAGAGATTAACATCGAAGAAATACCACTTGATGATAAAAAAACTTTTGAACTCTTCAGTAACGGTGAAACAACAGGGATCTTCCAGTTTGAATCAACCGGAATGAAGAGATACCTGAAAGATCTTGTGCCAAACAGGTTCGAGGACTTAATAGCCATGAATGCCCTCTACCGTCCCGGACCAATGGAATATATTCCAAAGTTCATCAGAAGGAAACATGGAACCGAAAAGATCGACTATCCCATCCCGGTAATGGAGAAATATCTTGATGACACCTATGGGATTACGGTTTATCAGGAACAGGTGATGTTACTTTCACAGGAGCTGGCAGGGTTTTCCAAAGGACAAGCTGATTCCCTGAGAAAAGCCATGGGAAAAAAGAAACGCTCCATAATGGATGAGATGAAGCTGAAGTTTCAGGAGGGTTGTTCAAGGAATGGGTTTGATGAAAATGTCGTAAATAAGATCTGGTCCGACTGGGAATCTTTTGCACAATATGCTTTTAATAAATCGCACTCTACCTGTTACGCCCTTGTTGCATTCCAGACAGGTTACCTTAAAGCCAATTTCCCTGCAGAATATATGGCAGCTGTTCTCAGCCGTAATATAAGTGACATCAAAAAGATCACAACATTTATGGATGAGACCCGCAGGATGGGGATGGATGTACTCGGGCCTGATGTTAATGAGAGTAATGTGAAATTCACTGTAAACAAGGATGGAAATATAAGGTTTGGCCTCGGTGCGATTAAAGGAGTTGGGGAAAGTGCTGTATTGCAGCTGATTGAGGAGAGGGAAAAGAATGGCTTTTATAAGGATATTTATAATCTTGTTGAAAGAGTGAACCTTAACTCATTTAACAAGAAAAATCTTGAGGCTATGGCCGTTGCAGGAGCATTTGACTGTTTTCCGTCAATAATCAGGGCACAATATTTTTCTCTCGACACGAGAGGATCGAGCTTTATCGAAAGCCTGATCAGATACGGGAACAACGCAAAAACTGTTAAGAATTCAAGCCAGCAGTCTCTTTTCGGTGAAACAGGCGGGTTTGATATGGTAAAACCGGAACCTGCCCCCTGCCCCGATTGGCCTAAACTGGAAAAGCTTAACAGGGAAAAGGAAGTAATAGGTATCTATCTGTCCTCTCATCCTCTCGATGATTTCAAACTGGAAATCAACACTTTTGCAACCGCAACGCTTGCCGATCTGCAAAATCTTCGCGAATACCTCGAAAGAGATGTTGTCGTTGCAGGAATGGTGACAGACACAAAAAACGGGATCGGGAAAAACGGCAAACCTTACGGCTCATTTACACTCCAGGACTATTCCGATTCATTCCGGTTTATGATGTTTGATAAAGATTTTATTGAAAACAGTAAGTTTTTTACTATTGGATATTATCTTCTTATTAAGGGAAGAGTACAGAGACGAAAGTATAAAGAAGATGAACTTGAATTAAGGATAAAAACAATAAATCTTTTGTCAAGTGTGAAGGATGAGCTTATTAAATCAGTAACGCTTAAGATCAACCCCGGGAATATCAGTAACGAGATGATTAATGAGCTTAAGGAGCTGATTCATGAAAACAAGGGAGAAACCGAACTGAAATTCCTCTTCCTTGATCCTGATGACAAAATCTCACTCCCTATGTTTTCCAGAACCTTCCGTGTGAGGTTGAATAACGAATTAATCTCTTATCTCGATGATCATCCTGGCATTGATTTTAAAGTCAATTAGCTATCTTTGCAACAGATACTTATAGGAAATTTTTAAAATATTAATTATTATGGCATTAGAGGTAAATGATGGTAATTTTGATGAATTAGTCATCAAATCAGATAAACCGGTTGTCGTTGACTTCTGGGCAGAATGGTGTGGCCCATGCAGAATGATTGCCCCTATAATTGAAGAGATATCAAAAGAGTATTCAGGTAAGGCTCTCGTTGTGAAATGCGATGTTGATAGCAGTCCTGGTGTTGCTGCCAAATATGGTATCAGGAACATTCCGACAATTCTTTTCTTCAAGGATGGCAAAATAGCCGACAAACAGGTTGGCGCTGCTCCAAAGAATAGCTTTGTAGCTAAACTTAATGCTCTTATTTAAAAGTTAGAATTAATTAATATGACCGTTCGGTTTATCGTAACGGCTTTTTTAATAATCGCCCATGACAATTTGTGTGTTTGCCTCTTCCAGCAGCCGCATTAACAGTGAATATGCAACTGCTGCTTCAAACCTTGGATTACTCCTTGCACAGGCTAAAATGGATGTAGTATATGGTGGCGGTGGCATCGGCCTGATGGGCAAACTGGCTGATGCTGTTCTTGAAAACGGAGGTACAATTACCGGTGTGATACCCTCTTTCATGAAGAATGAAGGATGGGATCATTCAAATGTAAAGGAGATGATTTTAACACAGGATATGGGAGAAAGAAAAAAGCGGATGTTTGCAATGGCAGATGCCGTTGTTGCTTTGCCAGGCGGAGTCGGAACACTTGAAGAGCTGACAGAAGCTATAACCCTGAAACAGCTTGGTCTGTTCAAGGGGCCGATTATCATCCTCAATACATTGAACTTTTATAAATCATTTATTGATTTTCTTGAACATATGATATCAGGCCATTTCCTAAAATATGAACATAAAGGTATGTGGAAAATTGCCGAAACTCCCGAAGCGGTTCTGTCTTATCTTTTAAAAAAGGATACATGGCTGCAAGACCCAAGGAGTATTGCAAAAATCTAATTTTCAGGTATTTTTGTATCTATATATACTACCGTCTTCACTTATTCCAATCCCTTAAGTATATTTCAAGGGAACTTCCGCTGAAAATTGTCCGTGATAATAGCGTCCCGTGTATCAGAGGTGCCTTCACTCCTCCTTTAAAATAATTTTCCCCGGTAAAAACTCTCGCCTCATCCCACAACCCGTTTGAAATAAAATGATTCAGCACTTTTGCCCCTCCTTCAATTAATAGTGATTGAATACCTGCACTGAACAGGTATTCGGCAATCTGTAAGGCAGAAGGTACATTATCATTCAATTTCACTTTTACCGCTTTTGCGATGTTTGCATTCATATTATGAGTAAACACAACAACTGTGCTATTTGTTTCATTTACAATTGATTCTTTATTGAGTGATCCTGAACTACTAAGGATTATTCTTAAAGGATGAGTTCCCTTCCATTCCCTTACATTGAGACTTGGATCATCTGCTCTTACAGTACCGGCACCGACAAGAATTGCCTGTTCAGATGCTCTCCATTTATGAACCAGAACTCTTTCAGGTTTGCCTGTTATCCAGGTTGGTTCAGTTTTATGATCTTCAGATCTTGAAATATCCAAATATCCATCAGCACTTTGTGCCCATTTAAGGGTTATATAAGGCCTCTTTTTCTCATGAAAGGTAAAAAACCGCCTGTTGAGTCTTCTGCATTCATCTTCAACCACTCCGGTTATGACCTCACAACCTGCATCCCGGAGCCTGATCAATCCTTGTCCCGATACCTTTTCACTTGTATCAACGGTTCCGATAATTACGCGGGGAATTGAATTAGAAATAATAAAATCTGCACAGGGGGATGTCTTCCCAAAATGAGAACAGGGTTCAAGGTTTACGTAAAGCGTTGAAGATTTCAACTTTGCTTTCTCAGAAACAGCGTTAATGGCATTAACCTCTGCATGAGGCTCGCCTGCTTTGAGATGGTAACCCTCTCCTACAATTTTGCCATCATGCACAATTACGGAACCTACCATAGGATTAGGATAAGTCAAACCCTCGGCTTTGGAGGCCAGTTCGAGGCATCTTCTCATGAATTTAATATCATTTTTCTCCGCCATTACGATGAAAATGCTAAATTTGACTTATGGGTGTTAATATACAAACAATAAAAGATATCAGGTTTTATCTTGCAAAGGAACTTGAAAAAATATATCAGGAACAGGAAATAAGCGCCCTTGCCAATATAATCATTAAGACTGTTATTGGCATCACAAAGATGCCTCAGCTTTATATGACAGAACAAATAGTTACCAAGCGGCAGGCGGGAAGAATTATCGATATCTGCAAAGAGCTTAAAACCGGAAAACCTATCCAATATATCCTGGGTGAGACCAGTTTTTACGATTGTGTCATCAGAGTAACCAGTGCGACACTTATTCCTCGTCCCGAGACAGAGGAGCTGGTTGATCTTATCATCAGGGAAAACAGGGGCTATCAGGGAACGATTATTGATATCGGGACAGGCTCGGGCTGCATAGCTGTTGCCCTTGCAGCAAATCTGCCAGGTGCGGTAGTTACAGGAATAGATATCTCGGATGAGGCCATCAGGACAGCCCGGGAAAATGCACAATTAAATAATGTGACAGTCTCGTTTGTGAAAGGTGATGTTTTCAGCTTTGATTCTGAAAGAGTTGATAAGGCAGGTATCATTGTCAGCAATCCGCCTTATGTCCGCAATTCGGAAAAACAATTTATGAGCAAAAACGTACTTGATTTTGAGCCTCATCCGGCCCTTTTTGTAACCGACTCCGATCCTCTTATATATTATCGTGCCATACTTAAGTTTGCAAACAAAATTCTTAAACACAGAGGCAGGTTGTATTTTGAGATCAATGAAGCGATGGGGAAATCAATGGTACAGTTACTTGAATCATCCGGATATACGGAGATACAAATTGTTGCAGATATTAATAGTAAGGAGAGAATAATTAAAGGAATAAAAGATGTCTGAAAATGCCCTGTTCAAAACTACCCTCTCAAAAGCGATGGCCCAGTGCTCCCATCGGGAATTCTGTTGTAGTGAAATACGGACTAAACTATATTCGTGGGGCATGGGCGATATTGATAGTGAGAAAATTATAAGCATGCTGATAAAAGAAAACTTTATAAATGAAGATCGGTTTGCACAGGCTTTTGTGAAAGATAAATTCAATTACAATAAATGGGGCAAGGTTAAGATTGCTGCTCACCTCAGGATAAAAAATATTCCCGGGGATATTATAAGAACAGCTCTGGATGCCATTGATAATGAACTTTATAAAAAGACATTAAGTGATTTAATATCCGGTCATCGCCGGTTTGTCAAAGCCAAAAACCAGTATGATCTGAAAGCCAGGCTTTTAAGATACGGTTTATCAAAAGGATTCGAAAGCAGTCTACTCTATGATATTCTGAAGGATACTGAAGATTGATATTTTCATAATTGGGGTTGTCTAAAAACTGTTATCAACCACCCCGTCATGACCCTGCGGTCATGACACCCCTCCTTTTCAAAGGAGGGGAAACTATTGAAATACAATATTTTAACTTTCTCCTCCTCTTCAGAGGAGCCTGCCTGCCGGTAGGCAGGGAGTACCCCGACGGTACCGTCGGAGGGAGGTGGTGGGCTTTCAATACAACCTCTAAGGAATTGTTGTCAATTATAAAATTTCTGAAATTATGCTTGCTATAAACGGCCAGAAAGAGATCAGAAAGATCAGGCCGGAGCCAATACAATCAATAATTATCAATTGTTTGCGGGTGTCGGGGTACCACAGATAGAATATCGAAAATACCACCCTTAGAATAAGTTGCGAAGCGAAGAAAAGGAACACTCGCATCCCATAGAGATTCCATTGGTATGCTTCATCGATCCTCCCTCTTACTATCAAAGAAAAACTATGCGACAACCCGCATGAGAAACATGGTTCCCCTGTAAGTTTTTCATGTAAACAGATAACAGGATAATTATCCTTTTCAGGAGAAAAAAAGCCGGAGTATGCGATAATCAGCAATATTACTCCGGCAAAAAAAATATTAATAATAAGGTAAGGCTCATTTCTGAGACTTACCTTTAAGTTCTGTTCAGCACTACTTTTTCTTTTGTAAAGTATCATCCTTCTGAGTGTTTCCACTTTCAAGATCTTCAAGCTTCTGCTCTTGATCCTTTTTATTTGAACTGGCGTTTATTTCAACTTTTTCACCATTACTCTCAACCTTTATTGAGATATTCGCATCTTCAAGATCCTTAATAACATTATCCTGAACATCATTAATAATATTATGAATGTTGCCTGACCATTTGTCAGCACTCTTTGCGAACTTACCGGCTACAAATACCTGTGAAAATGAGATCATCGAAGCAATTATCGCAATTATCAGCCCGGCAAATAACACCCCGCGCGGCGCGTTATTTCTTGCAGCCTGAGAAAGGCCAACGGATGCGAGAACAATAGCGATAATCCCGGGGATAATTGCAATCAGACCCACACAAGGAATAACTGCAATGACAAAAGCTATTATAGCTGTAATGAGAGCAGCAATCCCCATATTTTGTCCTGTGTTATTTTTTATATCTTCCATGATATTAAAATTATTTGTTATTATTCATTCCTGGTAAGGATGTTAACCATATCCTGCTCTAAAGACGTCGTTGGATTTTCAATGATGCGTCCGGCTTCAATATTATTTTTATAAATAATAAATGTTGGTACCCGTTGGATATCCAGTTTGTCGTATTCTTCTACCGGTGATGATTTTGCATTATCAACCCCGATAAATGTTACCATCGAAACCGGGAACTTCCAGATATCGAGAATCCTCATAAACCGGGGAACCTCTCTTCTGCTGTCGGGGCACCATGTTCCCATCACGATTTTTATGGTCAGGTTATCCTTGCTTATATCCTGTAATTTATTGATTACCTCACTACTAAACTGATATCCATCGTATCCCTTAATATACCAACTGGAATAAGGTGCCTGGGTCAGTCTGCTGAGATTGAAATATCCGAGTACCCAGGTGGATTGATCGGAGAAATTAATTGCCGGAGGGGCAACATCTGTAACGGGTACCGGTGTCTGTGTTACCTCCGGTCTTATCTCAGCAGCAGGTTTAATTGTTTTGCACCCGCTGATGCTAGCCAGAAGTAAAATTAGCAGAAAAGAAATATTTTTCATTTATGACAATTTAGGGAATACAAATTAAAGGGATTTTTTCATCATATTATAATTGTTTTTAATGGTATGATGTAACTCGACCCGATGCATCGGGGCTCGGTTAAAATGCAGATAACAAATCAGCAAGAATATGCTTTGAACTAAATCTGAAATTAACTATCCGATTTTTTTATCCGATTTGTATAGTATATTGAAATGCCAATGGAAATTGCAGCAAGAAAAAGTAATGCTAACACCCTGAAGATTATCTCGATTCTGGCCAGGTCAACTATGAAAAGATAAAAAGCGGCACAGATCATGGTTCCCAGTGCCATATATCTGTATTTTACATTTTTAAGGATAAAACTAAGTAAGAAATAAAGAAGTGCTGCCATTGTCCATGAAAGTGTCACAAATTGTCTGGGAACAGCATGAAATAAAGCATATAATACCATAAAAAAACCTTCGATCAGATATAGGTTTCTTATCAGGTCTGTTTGTATTTGTAACCGTGACCTCTTCCAGTTAATTATTCTTGCAGAAATAAGGGCAATCAGTGCAAAAGAAAAATTAACTCCATCGATAGATTTTGATGACAAAAAATATACAATAAGGATTACCATGAAAAGGAGGCTATTCATAATCACTATCAGCCTGTTGCGAAACCAAAGTGCCATAGAAACCACGATCAGACTTTGAACCGAAAGAAGCAAATAAACCCGCGGGAGTCCAAAGAGTCCGTAAAGAGCAATGCTCATTGCCATAAAACCATAAAGAGCGTAGAAAGCAGATGCAAAATTCCAGTCTGTTTTAGAATGTAAAATCGTTGAATAGATGATACAGCAAATAGTTATTATAGCAAAAAGAGCTACATAATCAGTACTAAAGAACCTTAATACTACAAGAAGAAGCAGAATAGTAAATAGTATTCCATTAGCGATTGTTACCCCAATCAAAAAATCATCGGAAGATGCATCTCTCTTCCTGAACAATAACATAATGGAAAAGCATGCTCCCAGTCCAAAAAGATAAATGACGCCAAAATGTTGTTCCGTTATCAACTGCATCGGGTAACCTATTAAAGGATTTCCAAATAGCCACAGGAAGAATGAGATATAGGTAAGAAGAATTGTTACAATAAGTAAAGGTTCCCAATTAAACCTGTAATAATAATATATAGTCCCGGCAGCTGTCAAAGTCACTAATGGTAGCATGAAATGTGTTGCATCGCCAATGATAGCTGTAGTCAAGGCAAAAAACACAGATAAAGCGGCAAAAGCCTGCGATTTATTGCGGATTGAAAAATATGCCTGGATCGCAACAAGTAACAGTAAGATAATAACAGATATAGTTTTATTAGAGATTACCGGTGAAGCTGAAAAAAAATGTAATTTGAGGGTTATATAGAAGAGAAGTATCTGAGCATTCATCTTAAACATAAATGCCAGGTGAACGTTAGTTTTCTTTAAATAATTTGCCAGAAAAAAAATTGATGCAGCTGCAATGTAACCAAGAATAATTGATAAAAACCGGTGCCCCAGAATCATCAGATATTGTGTCAGGAAGGAGATACCAAATAGCAAAACTATATTGCCTAACCATGCCAGGCCAAATCTTCCGATCTGCGATTCAAGCCCCTTTTCATCATCATTAAATGTATCTGAATTCCGCGATGGATCAACTGTTTGAACCTGCTCTTCTGATCTGTATGCGTTTTTATTGTCAGCGATTATCAGAGCTGATTCCAACCTGCTCAGGCGAAGTTCTATCGATTGGAGTCGTTTGCCAATTTTTTCCAGTTTATTATCCTGATCTGCCACGGCAAATAATTATAACTATTCTTCCTCTTCCACCATTTTCCAGGGGGGCAATAACCATAAAAGAAATGCAAGTATCCCTATTGGAAGTACAAGCCAGAATGCGGCCATCAGCGTTCCGTCGAGACCAATAAGCCCAACCTTAAAACTTGTAAATCCGGAAAAACTTTTTGAGAATAACTGTCCTCCGATGACAACATTCCACCTCATTGAATAAACCCCGATCAGAACCAGTATGCTCACAATGAAATACATAGTTTTACGTAGTTTTATCTTATGCTTGTAGAATTGCAGGAAAGCAAGTGTAATAAGCGGAATAATTGTCCCCACCAGTCCTTGTGCAACAAAAAGAGTAAGGTATAATTTCCCCGAAACCAGCAATTTTATGATTTCAAATGATTCTTCGGCCTCATAAATCCTTTGTATCTGATCGAGGCCTTCAAGAGTAAAGTCAAGAATTAATACGAAGAAGAGATACTTCCCTATTGCATCCAGCACATTCACATCAATGACTTTCTTTCGGATATGTGATATTACCATATAAACCAACATGACCAGGGAAATTCCTGATACCATCGCCGAAAAGAGGAAAATAATCGGCATAAGAGGCGTTGACCACCAGGGATTTGCTTTAATGGATCCGAAAATAAATCCTACATAACCATGTAAAATAAAAGCAGACGGAATTCCTACTACTGTAATAATATATCCGAGTTTCCTGTCCCATTTGACTGTTCTTGGAGATATATCGCTTACTCCAAGTGTAAGAATTTTATAAACCCACTTCATTACTCCCTTTTTCTCATTCGACCATACAACCATACTATGCCGGTAGTCGAACCATATTTCAAGTAATAGCACGACCATCAGATACCACAGATAAACAAAACCAAAGATCGCCATTGCTGAAGATGAATGGGGGGTTATCATAATTTCATAGGCTCTCTGTGGTTGTGATAGATGACTGATTAATGGCATCGTTGCAACCAACAGAAATGAAAGGGCTGTCAGAAGTGCAATCTGGTATGTGGGTTTCAGAATTTTTACCTTGAAAACCCTCTCAAGCGATGCAAGTATGAAAGCTCCGGCAACAAGCCCTGTTATAAATGGGTAGACAACAATCAGAATTCCCCATTGCAGATCAATTTCATTCGGGAAAATATAACCTTGTGCATTGGCAAGAATTTCATACAAATGTTGGTAATGTGGTTCCATATTATCTTACCTCCGAACTTAGTGCGTTATAATATAATTTTGCGCCGGTATTCAGGTTGGGTCTAAGTACTTGCGTCGTATGCTCTTTCAAAAATTTAACCAGTTCACTGTTTTTATCCCTCAGATTACCGTACATCCTGGCGCCGGTCGGACAAACTTCCATGCAGGCCGGTGTAAGATTCTTCTTCAACCGGTGATAGCACAGGGTGCATTTATTTGCAACTTTCTTCACAGGATGAATAAACCTGCAGCCATATGGACATGCCTGTACGCAATACCTGCATCCGATACAATATTTTTCATCTATAAGTACGACACCCTCCGGGCTATCATAGGTTGCACCTACCGGACAAACCTGAATACAAGGTGATTTTGAACAGTGGTTACACATCTTTGGAACAAAAAAGGATTTAAAGATATCCTCATCAGGGACAGTCTGCTCAAAACCATCAATCCCTCCATTTGGGGAAACAATATTTACACTGCCATCATTTTTAACTGTATACTGTTCTATCCAGGTACGAAAGAAAAATGGTTCGATGGGGACATCATTTTCCTTTTTGCAGGCTTTGGCGCAGCTACCGCATCCTATACACTTTTCAATATCTATTACAATCCCATACCATGGCAGACTTTCATCTTTCGGTTCTGCTGCAAAAAGCAAAACCTGCGATGATTTCAGCCATGAATATCCGATTGTGGCACCAGCAAGAGTTGCTGCCGATTTAAGGAATTTTCTTCTTGATGACTTTATTTTTTCATTTCCCATGGCTGATGTGGATTGTGACATTCTATGCAGTTCTTACCAATATTGTGTTTTTTAAGGTCAACCTGAAATACAGCATTTTTTTGTTTTGCTGCATTCATGGCATGACAAAGGCCACAAAATTCTCTGCCTGTCGGTTTTAATATATCTGACGATTCTCCGCTTAAAACATGCTTCTGCCCGGGTCCATGACAAGTTTCACAATGTATTTCACTATGAACATCCTGTGCTTTCAGATCCTGAATATCCTGATGACATTCAAAGCAAGCTTGTTGTCCCGCATAATGAATTTCAGGTTGTGCATTATCAATCAGAGAAGCTCCGCGATAATGACCATACTGTCCGAAAGTATCAGGTACAAGAAAATGCCGGAGTACCAGAAAAAGAGAGATAAATATTGCAAAGGCAAGTGCAAGTCGTGTAAGTTGTGGTGGAATATAGAGCTTCATTTAGATATGAATATTTATTACAAAAATCTATATCAGGATGAAACCAATATATCAATTCTGAAAATAAATATTTTTAAAAAATGATATATATCCACTTAATATATAATGGTTCTAAATAGTTTTTTTGTAGATTTTTTTAACAAAATAAACGATAATCCTTTACTGGTAATGAAATGATGCTCTATCGTTAATTAATTCACAGTTACTTGCTGAAGCTTTGTTATTTAATTAACAGCAGCAATATCTCAAGAATTTGTTTCGCTGCTTTTGATACGGATGTCCCCGGACCAAATATTGCCGCAACACCGGCATTATAGAGATACTGGTAATCCTGTGGAGGGATTACTCCCCCTGCAATTACAAGAATATCTTCCCTGCCAAGTCTCTTTAGTTCGTTAATAACCTGAGGGACAAGTGTTTTATGACCAGCAGCAAGACTCGATATACCCAGCACATGAACGTCGTTTTCAACTGCCTGTTTTGCAGCTTCGGCCGGTGTCTGGAAGAGAGGCCCGATATCTACATCAAAGCCAATATCGGCATATCCGGTTGAGACAACTTTTGCTCCGCGGTCATGACCATCCTGGCCCATCTTTGCAATCATTATCCTGGGTTGACGACCCTCTTTCTCTGCAAACCGGGCAACAAGGGCCCTTGCTTCATTAAAGTCATTATCTGACTTATACCCGGATGAATAAACACCTGATATTGTTCGTATCACTGCTTTGTACCTCCCGACTATTTTTTCACATGCATAAGATATTTCGCCCAGACTGGCGCGTTTTGCGGCAGCTTCAACAGCCAATTCAAGAAGGTTGCCCTCGCCTGTCTGAACACATTTGGTTATTGCATCAAGTGCAATCTGACATTCTGATTCATTTCTTTCTGCGCGTAGTTTCGCGAGCCTTTTTATCTGCGATTCACGTACTGCTGAATTATCAACTTCCAGTGTTTCGAGCGGATCTTCTTTTTCGAGCCTGTATTTGTTTGTGCCAACTATTGTCTGCATTCCGGAATCGATTTTGGCTTGTGCCCTTGCAGCAGCTTCTTCAATCCTCATCTTTGGAACACCCGATTCAACTGCTTTTGCCATTCCCCCAAGACTTTCGATCTCCATAATATGTTCCCATGCACGCTGAGCAATTTCATGTGTAAGGGTCTCAACATAATATGATCCTGCCCAGGGATCTATTGCCCTGCATATTTGTGTCTCCTCCTGAATATAAATCTGTGTATTTCTGGCAATCCGCGCTGAAAAATCGGTTGGAAGTGCCATTGCCTCATCGAGGGCATTTGTATGAAGGCTCTGGGTATGGCCAAGTGCAGCTGCCATTGCTTCGATACATGTCCTTCCGACATTATTGTATGGATCCTGTTCGGTCAGACTCCATCCTGATGTCTGACAGTGAGCTCTGAGAGCAAGTGACCTGGGATTTTTGGGATTGAATTCACTTACAATTTTTGACCAGAGCATACGGGCTGCCCTCATCTTTGCGATCTCCATAAAATGGTTCATCCCTATAGCCCAGAAAAATGAAATCCGTGGAGCAAAAGCATCAATATCAAGTCCGGAATTGACTCCGGTCCTCAGGTATTCAAGTCCGTCAGCAAGTGTATATGCAAGTTCGATATCGCAAGTTGCCCCCGCTTCCTGCATATGATAACCCGAGATGCTTATTGAATTAAACTTCGGCATTTTTGCTGAAGTAAATTGGAAAATATCTGAAATGATCTTCATTGAGAATTCAGGTGGGTATATATATGTATTCCTGACCATGAACTCTTTAAGGATATCATTCTGGATAGTACCGTTCAGCTCATCGAGCCTTGCCCCTTGCTCGAGTGCAGCAACAATATAAAAAGCCATTATTGGCAGAACAGCACCATTCATTGTCATCGACACAGACATCTTATTGAGAGGTATCTGGTCAAAAAGCAATTTCATATCCAGAATTGAGTCAACTGCAACTCCGGCGTTGCCGACATCTCCTGCAACCCGCTCATGGTCTGAATCATACCCCCTGTGCGTAGCAAGGTCGAAAGCAACAGACAACCCGTTCTGACCGGCTGCAAGATTTCGTCTGTAAAAGGCATTTGATTCTTCAGCCGTTGAGAATCCTGCATATTGACGTATGGTCCATGGCAGCAGAGCATACATGCCGGAATATGGTCCCCTTAAAAACGGTGGTAAACCGGCAGCATAATTAAGATGCTCCATTCCCTCAAGATCCTCTTTCGTATAAACACTCTTTACAGGGATTCCCTCAGGTGTCACCCACTCCTTTTTCAGGTTGTTCTCCTTCTCCCATTCACGAAAATCTTTTTTTGTGATGGAAAGTGTATTCAGGTCACTATATCTGAATTTTGGTCTCATAATCTTTGCCATTTTTACGTTTGCCTGCCGATTCAGATAATTTTTTCCGGATAAACCCTGATTTCATGGAGGAAAGGAAACCCCCCTGATCTTCGATTTCGAGGAATAATTTCCAGGCGTTGTCTGCAATCAGGTTAGTAAGGTTTTCAATATAATATGAACCACCGGCAGGATCGGCCACCTTATCGAAATAAGATTCTTCCCTGAGTATCAGCTGCTGGTTGCGGGCAATTCTTTCGGAGAATTCGTCAGGCTTCCTGAAAGCTATGTCATAGGGTTCAACAGTAAGCGAATCGGTTCCGCCAAGGATAGCCGACATTGCTTCAGTCTGAGTTCTGAGTATATTTACATAAGGATCATACTCTGTTTTATTCCATTCACTTGTCACACAATGAATATCCATCTTAATACTTTCATTGTGCGCAGGTTGAAAGCCATTTATTACAACGGACCATAGCAGGCGGGCAGCCCTTAACTTTGCAATCTCCGGGAAATAGTTTGACCCAATCCCGAAACTGAAACGGATCTTTGATGCTGCGATATCAGCATTTAGTCCCCTTTGGGTAAGCTGTGCCATATATTCGCTTCCCATTGAAATCCCGAATGCCAGTTCCTGAACAATATCAGCTCCGGCATTATTGAAGTGTGATGCATTAAGATGAACTGTACGAAGTTTTGGATAAGCTGATGAAGATCCGGTCAGGGAAGCCAGATAATCGAAGCCTTCTTCAACAGGAATACACAGTTTACCATTGACCATTAACCGTCCAATCGGATCGGCTTCAATCGCGCCGCATAACTTAACCGGATCCAACTCTCTTTCAGTTGTGATTTTAATGATCAGATCCAGAATCTCTTTTGCTTTCCCGTTACACAGAAAATTTATCTCAATGATTTCAATATGGATATCCTTAAGAAGAATTCTAAAATTCTTTTCGTTAACTGACTCCGGATCAGTTATTATAAAGCCAAGTGAGTCAATACCTTTCATCAGGATAGTCAAAGCCTTAAGGTTTGCCTCGGAATAATCAGACACTTCAATATTTTGCCTGATATACCAGGTGTTATTTTTGATTTTTGCACCTCTTATGTAGGGAAATTCACCGGGCAGGGTATTGATATACATAAGGTTTTCAATATCTTCCATCCGGTAAAAAGGCTTCACCTCAAATCCCTCATCTGTTTTCCAGACCAGTTTTTTATTAAAATCAGCTCCCTTCAGGTCAGCATGAATCTTATCCATCCACTTCTTTGTGGTTATCGGGGGAAACTGATTAAATAATTTTTCCTTTTTCACCATTAAATTTTACCCGTTGTAATTATTGATACAAATTAAATGATTTGCTGGTTATGTTTTATGAAATTTATCATATTCAGATGTTAGTAGAATGCAAGACTATTTCCCGGCAAACTCCATCAGATATGATTTTATGAATGGATTCAGATCACCATCAAGAACGGCCTGAACATTTCCGGTCTCGTGGTTTGTCCGGAGATCCTTTATCATTTTGTATGGATGAAGCACATAGGATCTTATCTGCGAGCCCCATTCAATCTTTTTCTTCTCGCCTTCAATTATTGCTTGTGCTTCCCTCTGCTTTCTCAGTTCGAGTTCATACAACTGTGATTTAAGTATCCTCAACGCATTCTCTTTATTATTGAGCTGCGACCGTGTTTCCTGATTTTCAATAACAAGTCCTGAAGGATGATGCCGTAACCTGACTGCTGTCTCGACCTTATTAACATTTTGCCCCCCTGCACCGCTTGACCGGAAAGTGTCCCATGAAATATCTGCCGGGTTTATTTCAATTTCGATATTGTTATCAACGAGAGGGGATATAAAGACCGAGGCAAAAGTTGTCTGGCGTTTTCCCTGTGCATTGAAGGGGGAGATCCTTACAAGCCGGTGAACACCATTTTCACTTTTCAGATAACCATAGGCTCGTTCCCCTGTTATCTCTATAGTCACCGATTTAATGCCAACCTCATCTCCGGGCTGATAATCAAGTTCTTTAACTTTATAATTGTTTCTTTCTGCCCACCGGAGATACATCCTCATAAGCATTGCTGCCCAATCGTTGCTTTCAGTGCCACCGGCACCCGAGTTAATTTTCAATATTGCACCAAGTTGGTCTTCCTCTTTCTGCAACATATTACGGACTTCCAGATCCTCGATCATCGATAAACAATTATTATATTGATTATCAACATCTTCTTCAGTTGCTTCCCCCTCTTTTAAAAAATCATTCAGAACAACCAGGTCGTCAATTGCGGTATTTATTTTTTCAAAATCTGTTGTCCAGCTTTTTATTTGTGAAATGCCTTTAAGGAGTTCCTCGGCTTTTTTTGGATCGTTCCATAAGCCCGGCTGTTGTGATATATTCTCCTTTTCCGCAATAAGTTCTAACTTGCCTTGAATGTCAAAGATACCTCCTTAACGCATCGCGGCGTCCCGATAAACCCTTTATCTGTTCGTTAGTTATCATTTAGTCAGTTTAATTTATGCAAATTTAAACTTTTATATCAGACTTATCTGTAACGATTCATCATGAGATATTTTTATCTGACAGATATCAAACAGGACTGGAATCATTTACCAATGAAAATATTCTATATTTATTGCCCGAAAGAATCTGACTATGCTCAAATCATTCCTGTATCACAATCTTACTGAAGCCGGCTGTGATGAAGCAGGAAGGGGATGCCTTGCAGGACCTGTAGTAGCTGCAGCGGTTATACTTCCAAAGAATTTTAAACATCCTGTACTTAACGATTCAAAAAAACTTACACCAAAACAAAGAGCTCTTTTGAAGGATGAGATCATAAATTCAGCTATTGCATGGAAGGTGGCATTCGTTGATAATAATGAAATTGATGAAATGAATATACTCAGAGCTTCAATAAAAGCGATGCACATCGCTATTGAAGCTCTGGAAACAGAACCACAGTTTCTGCTTATCGACGGGAATAGATTCTACCCATATAAAACCATTAAACATAAGACAATTATCAAGGGCGACGGAATATTTTTCTCAATAGCTGCAGCTTCAGTTCTGGCAAAAACATTCCGCGATGAGTTCATGGAAAAAATTCATAATGAGTTTCCTGAATATGGATGGAATAAGAATAAAGGATATCCAACCTCCTTCCACAGAGCGGCAATATTAAAACATGGAATTACTCCCTACCACAGAAAATTTTTCAATCTTTTCGATACCCAGATGAAATTTGAATTTTGAATATTTCATTCTGAATTATTACAGTTATCTTTGCCCGATAATTTAAAATTCATCTAAAATAAGTTCTATAGCATGAAAAAATTGTTTGCGATTTTAGTAATCCTTGTTCTCAGTTTTGGATTTAAAGCAAAAGCTGATGAGGGTATGTGGCTTCTGCCGCTTATCGAGAAATTAAATATGGGCAAAATGACAGAACTGGGTCTGAAGCTCTCTGCTGAAGATATCTACAGTCTTAATAAAGCCAGTATTAAAGACGCTATTGTGATTTTCGGAGGCGGATGCACCGGTGAGATCGTTTCTTCACAAGGACTAATCCTCACAAATCACCATTGCGGATATGGCTCCATCCAGGCTCATAGCTCTGTTGAGCATGATTACCTCCGTGATGGATTCTGGGCAATGTCGAAGGAAGAGGAGTTAACAAACCCAAACCTTTCAGTTACATTTCTTATCAGAATTGAAGAGGTAACCGATCAGATTCTTGCAAATGTAAAACAGGGCATGAGCGAAACTGAACGCAGTACAGCAATAAATGAAGCAAGACAGATTATAGAGAAAAAGACCGTTGAAGGAAATAATTACAGAGCCTCCGTCGGAAGTTTTTACGGAGGAAATTATTTTTATCTTCTTGTTTATGAGAGATATAATGATGTCCGCTTAGTTGGAGCTCCTCCATCATCAATAGGTAAATTCGGTTCTGATACCGACAACTGGGAATGGCCACGCCATACCGGCGACTTCAGTGTATTCCGTGTTTACTCCGGACCAGATGGAAAACCTGCACCATATTCAAAAGAAAATATTCCTTTGAAACCCAAATATTATCTGCCTGTTTCAATAAAAGATCTGAATAAAGGCGACTTTGCCATGATCCTCGGATATCCCGGAAGGACTAACAGATATATGACCTCTTTTGAAATAAATGAACAACTTCAGATCTTACATCCCGACAGAATTAAAATCCGTGGTATTAAGCAGGATATATGGATGAAAGACATGCAGGCTGACCAGAAGGTAAATATTCAGTATTCGAATAAATACTTTACTTCTTCAAACTACTGGAAATACTCTATTGGTCAGAAAGCCGGTCTTGAAAGACTTAATGTAAAAGCAAAGAAAGAGGAGATTGAAAACCAGTTTAACAAGTGGGTTGTTGACAATCCCGATCGTAATGCAAAATACGGAGAAGCCCTTAATATGATCAAAACAGCAACTGAAGGCAGAGCCGAATATTACAATGCACTGCAATACCTGAACGAATGCATTCAGGGGTGCGAACTGTTTACAATGAATCAGGGTGTTGCTGCACTGATCACTGCACTCAAATCAGGAGATAAGCAAAAAACAGATGAAGCTGTTGCCCAGATTAAGAATAACGCCAGCAGGTTTTATAAGGACTATAATCCTCCCACAGACAATAAATCAATGAAAGCTATGCTGAAGCTTTACAGAGCTGACGTATCTGCTAAATTCCATCCCGATTTTTATGTTAATGTAGTTGATAAAAAATTTAAAGGGAACATTGACAAATTTGTTGATGATATGTTTAAAAGATCAGTATTTGCCAGTGAGGAGAAACTGAATGCATTCCTCAATAAGCCTGTACTTAAAACACTTGAAACCGATCCGGTTTACCTTACATCTACTTCAATTTATAAGGTTGGAGCAGAAGTGTCAAAAGGATCGAGTCAGTTTGATGCAGGACTGACAACGGGAAAGAGACTATGGATTGCCGCTTTAATGGAGATGGCACCTGAGAAAACCCGGTATCCTGATGCAAACTCGACAATGCGTCTTTCTTATGGAACAGTACAGGATTATGATCCAAGAGATGCTGTTACCTATAAATATTACACTACTCTTCAGGGTGTTGTAGATAAATATAAACCAGGCGATTATGAATTCGATCTGCCGAAGCGACTTATTGATCTGAATAATAAGAAAGATTATGGAAGATATGGGTCTTCAAAAGGTTACATGCCGGTATGCTTCCTCACTACAAATGATATTACAGGCGGTAATTCAGGCAGCCCTGTAATGAATGGTAACGGCGAATTGATCGGATTGGCATTTGATGGGAACTGGGAATCTATGAGTGGCGACATTGCCTATGAGCCTGAACTACAGAGAACAATCGTTGTCGATATTCGCTGTGTACTCTGGGTAATGGATGTTTATGCAGGAGCAAAACATCTTGTTGATGAAATGACTATCGTTCAGTAAATTTAGATTTATGCATTTAAGTTTAATAGAGATTCTGGCAGCTTTTATGGTACTGTTTGCCATAATTGATATACCAGGATCAATCCCGATCATCATAGATATAAAAGCTAAATCCGGTATTATTCATTCCGGGAAGGTAACTCTTGTTTCTTTATTAATATTGCTGGCATTCTTGTTTATCGGTAGTCCTTTGCTTGGTGTTTTTGGTATTGATGTTTCATCCTTTGCCATCGCGGGCTCCTTTATCATTTTTCTGATAGCAATGGAAATGATCCTGGGTATCGAACTCTTTAAACAGGATTCACACGGAGTAGGATCTGTATTCCCGATAGCATTCCCCCTAATTGCAGGTGCAGGATCAATTACAACCGTTCTTTCGCTTAAAGCTGAATACCAAACAATTAATATTTTTATTGCCCTTATTCTCAATATGATAGTCGTTTATTTTGTATTGCGGTTAACTACTTTGTTTGAAAAGATTCTCGGGCAGGGAGGTTTGCAAATCCTTAAAAAAATATTTGGTGTAATTCTTTTGTCAATTGCAATAAAACTCTTTCTCACCAACACCGGTATAGTCCTGCCTCATGCCAAGTGAAATCACAATATATACCGATGGAGCTTCAGGTGGAAATCCCGGCCCGGGAGGATATGGTGTAGTTCTTATTTCGGGGAAACACCGGCTTGAAAAATCTGAGGGTTTCAGACTTACAACTAATAACAGGATGGAACTTATGGCTGTCATTGCTGGCCTGGAGGCTTTGAAAATACCAGGCAGCAGAGTAGTTGTTTATACCGACTCAAAATATGTAGCAGATTCCGTCGAAAAAGGGTGGGTATTCCAATGGGAATCAAAAGCTTTTAAAAAGAAACAAAACCCTGACCTCTGGATCAGATTTCTTAAAATATACAGGAAACACAAAGTCAGGTTTGTCTGGATAAAAGGACACGCCAATAATACTGAAAATGAAATATGCGACCGGCTGGCAGTAGATGCTTATTCAAGGAGCGAACTCCTTGAAGACACCGGTTATTCTCCTGTAGAAGAGAACAATATATTACTTTGAAATTCAGGATTACTCAAAAAACATGTAATATCCTCGAATTTATCAGGCTCTACGAATAGGGGATCAGCCCGGATAAGGGTCTTTTAATTTGTTCCTGTTTATATTCACTATTTTGAAATAATAAAAATAGATGGGGTTTGCATCAAATTCATTTCTTATTCGTCATTATCCGGAAACCATTTAAAATGAAACCTAACATGAGAATCTTTTTTATTTCCGGTTTGATGATTTTTTTATTCCTGCCATCTGTTTTTGGACAGACACCTGACAAGAAACAATATAAGGCAACCCGGATATCCACTGCTCCTGTCATTAACGGAATTCTCGATGAGGAGGTATGGCAAACCGGTGAGTGGATTGATGATTTTACTCAATTTGAGCCATATAACGGGAAAAAACCATCGCAAAGAACCGAATTCAAAATTCTCTTTGATGATGATAATATCTATGCCGCTTTCAAGGCCTTTGACACAAGTCCCGACAGTATTGTAAACCGATTAACCAGACGTGACAATCCCGATGGTGACCTTGTTGGAATAATCCTCGACAGTTTCCATGACCTGCGAACAGGTTTTCTCTTTGGTATAAGCTCAAGCGGGGTCAAGTACGACCTGATGTACACAAACGATGGACAAAATGAGGATTCATCATGGGATCCAAACTGGTGGGTGAAAACTTCTATTAATGATGAAGGATGGGTCGCTGAGATGAAGATCCCGTTCAGTCAGGTCAGATTTGAAAAAAATTCCGGAGATACATGGGGTCTGGAGGTAGCAAGGGTTTTGTACCGGAAGAATGAAACAAGCTTCTGGCAACATATTCCAAAAGATGCTCCCGGAATAGTTCACCTTTTTGGTGAATTGTCAGGACTCGAACAAATAAAACCCAGAAAGATTTTTGATATAACCCCCTATGGCGTTGCAAAAGCTGAAACCTTTAAAGCAGTACCTGAAAATCCATTCCTGTCAAAGGGAAAATTGTCAGGATTAAATGGTGGTATAGATGCCAAGATAGGAGTCACAAATAATATGACAATGGACCTGACAATTAATCCCGACTTCGGGCAGGTGGAGGCAGACCCTTCGGAAGTAAACCTATCGGCGTACGAAACTTTCTTCAGCGAAAAGCGTCCCTTTTTTATTGAAGGTAACAATATCACAAACTTTGGCTTAGGCATTGGTGATGGAGGTGTTGGTAACGATAATCTATTCTACTCCCGAAGGATAGGTCGCCAGCCACATGGATATCCCGACCTTAAAGACGGATGGAGTGCTGATATTCCAACCAACACAACTATACTGGGAGCAGCCAAACTTACCGGAAAGACTAAAAACGGACTTTCACTAGGTTTCGTCGAAGCTATGACTGCTGAAGAAAAGGCTGAAATCGATACACTGGGCGGAAGAAAATACGAGACAGTTGAGCCACTTACAAATTACCTTGTAGGCCGTGTGCAGAAAGACATTAACGCCGGCAATACTATCATTGGCGGGATTTTTACCAGCACAAACAGAGATCTTGATGCTAATCTGAGTGACTTTATGCATAAGGCAGCCTATACAGGAGGAGCTGATTTTACGCAATACTTCAAAGAGAAAAACTGGATGTTTAACCTCAATGCAGCTTTTAGTGTTGTTGAAGGTTCTAAAAAAGCATTGGAAAATACACAGAGATCTTCTGCACGTTACTTCCAGCGACCTGATAACGACTACACTGTTCTGGATACAAGCCGGACCTCACTTGCCGGATCAGGTGGAAGGATGCAGATAATGAAACTAAACGGACACTGGAATTTCATGAGTGCTACTATCTGGAAAACACCAGGCTTTGAAACAAATGACCTTGGCTATATCCGTGAAGCAGATCAGATTTTATCTGTCCTTTGGGCAGGATACAATCAATGGGAACCTAAATGGATTTACAGAAGTTATAATATCAATGCAGATTTTTATGCCGTCAATAATTTTGGTGGTGACTGGGTAGGCGAAGGATTTGAATGGAATGCCAACATGGGGCTGAAAAATTACTGGAATGTATGGACCGGAGGAAACATAAGCAGCTCATCACTTTCCACAGGAATGCTTCGCGGCGGCCCGATGATGAAATTACCTGGAAGTACGAATGCACGTATCGGCTTCTCGACAGATAATCGTAAAAAACTGGTCTTTGATGTTTATTTAAATGGATCAAAAGGCAATGAAAAAGATTCAAGGGATCTGAACACCGAAATCGGCATAACTTATAAACCAATCAATTATCTTGTGCTTACTATCAGTCCGGGTTTCAGCAAGTCATTCTCCGAACTTCAGTATGTATCCCAAATTAATTATAATGGCAAGGAGAAGTACATTTTTGCCAGCATCAACAGGAAAACCATTAGCACATCATTCAGGGTAAATCTGAACCTGAGCCCGAATCTTACATTCCAGTACTGGGGACAACCATTTGTTGCAACCGGAAAGTACTATGATCATAAATTCATATTTGAGCCGATGGCAGATAAATACAATGATCGTTTCTGGACATATTCCCAAAGACAGATCAGCCTCGATGGAAATAATTATAATGTTGATGAAAATACTGATGGAACAACTGACTACAGCTTTGGAAAGAGAGATTTTAATGTACAGGAGTTTCTTTCTAACCTTGTTGTAAGGTGGGAATACAACCCGGGGTCATCAGTCTATCTTGTCTGGAGCCAGACAAGGAGCAGTTCAAACGCTTCCGGAAATCTTGATCTTTTCAACGACCTGGGCGATCTCTTTGATACAGGCGATAATAAACCTCATAATGTTTTTCTTATTAAGTTCAGCTACCGGTTTGGTTTAAAATGATTTTGCTTTCCTTTGAGCAACTATTATTTTAATCCTTATTAAATCAATTAATATGAAGTTATCCGCACTACTATTTATTCTTCCACTGTCATTACAGTCATATTCACAGGACAAACCTGCCTATAAAGTATTTACCGGGGAAGGTAAAAAAGTTGATTATAAAGATATCCTTAAAGAGGTAATTAAGGCTGATGTTGTCTTTTTCGGGGAGCTACATGATAACCCTGTTGCCCATTGGCTTGAACTTGAAATAACAAAAGATATTTTCTCAGAAAAAGGAAAGAATCTGGTTCTTGCAGCAGAAATGTTTGAAACTGACAACCAGCTTCTGGTTGATGAATATTTTGCAGGGATAATAAAAGAATCTTCCTTTGAGAGCGAGGTCCGTTTATGGAAAAATTATGCGACAGATTATAAACCTCTCCTTAATTTTGCCAGGGAGAACGGTTTAAGATTTGTGGCCTCAAATATCCCACGTCGATATGCTTCTGCTGTTGCATCGGGAGGGTTCGAGGCCCTCCAGAAACTTTCACCAGAAGCATTGAAATACATTGCTCCTCTTCCTGTGGAATATGATTCTACACTAGCCTGCTATAAAGATATGCTCTCTATGGGCGGTTCAATCGGAGGTGCTATGGAGAAAAAAGTAAGTACAAATCTGCCAAAAGCCCAGGCTATAAAAGATGCTACAATGGAAAAGTCGATTGTAAATTACTGGCAAAAGGGTCAGATGGTTATCCATTACAATGGCAGTTATCATTCCGACAGGCATATGGGAATTATCTGGTATCTGAATAAATATAATCCTTTAATCAAAGTTGCCACTATCACCACAGTCCTTCAGGATGATATAGATAAAATGGATGATGAAAACAAGGGTCAGGCTGATTTTGTGATAGTTATACCATCCTCAATGACAAAAACTTACAAGTAGGCTGAAGGCGAAGAACCAATTATTTTAAGGCTGACATTTTCTGAATTTCATCGTATAATGCTTTAAAGCAATTGACCGGAGTGTTCACAGCATTTTCCGGTCTTTTGCTATAGAAGCTGTCAAGAAACTGCCCTGCACCCGACCAGACTGTCTGTACCATACCCAGAAACCGGTCTCTCATCTCAGGGGTGGAATGATTCCGGAATCTTACCATATCCTGTGCCTGGAGAACAACATTTCCAGGATTGCTCCACGGGCATGTAACAACACTCAATCCCTTCATTGCAAAATATACGGGGGTCTGATCAGGACGTTCATAATGCCAGTCGCAGATAATCACATCTTTAGGTATCATATTAACAGCCCTGTAAGTATTGTTATAGCTTGCCTCCCATTCTCCCATACCGGTTGTTTTGCCATCGATAAGCCGGTCGCCCCATATCCATAGTTTTCGCCCTTTTATTGCCAGGTGATTTCTGATTGTAGTAACCTCACCCGCAAACAGTTCCGCCTTATCTTTTCCCGAACAGCGGGGACACTGTGATTCCCCAATATAAAAAACTTCATCCATGCCTGCATGAAAAGCATCAGCCTCAAATACATCGCATATTTCATCAACAAGGGCAAACACAACATTATGAACATCGGGGTGAAGCGGGCAATAGCTTTTACAGTATAATCCATCGGCATTTGGCCAGACATATTTCTCAGGCATCTTTACCAGGGGAGTCTCATCAAATTCAGGATAGACTCTCAACAAATTTCCTATCGAACCGGCCCACGATTGATGTCCGAGGAGATTAACCTGTGGAATTATACAGATATTGTTTTTTTTACAAACTGCTACAAGTTTTTTAACCTCATTTTTTGAAAGAGCTCCTGAATCTCTCAGCTCCGGATGGCTTTCATACCGATAATTATAATCCACCCTTAGGATCAGTGTATTTACCGACCTGGGGGCAAGTTCTTCATCTATGAATTTAACAAACTCATCGAGATCCTTTGATTGTGGTGCAGCAATACAAAAACCACGAACCGGCAACTTGTTGCCAGGTTTCTCTAAAAAAAGTTTAGGCGTTTGAGAGAAAGCCGTACAGCATATTACAAATAGTAAAGAAGTAATGAATTGTTGCATGTGTTTAAATTTAAATTTATTAAAATAAAGATACCATTCATAACCTGTTAAATTTAAGATATTATTTTCAAAATTGGATGAAGCAAAAATTGTCTTTACCTTAGTATTTATTTAAACTACAGGAATAGCTCAACAATTTAAGAATATATATGTCATTGAGATGAAAGAAAACAAAAAGTGGATTCTGATTATAATTTGCTTATTATTTGTCATCTCAGCACGTTCTCAGGCTCCCTTCAGCAGTGGTGTAAATCTGACAGGCTGGTTCCAGGCAGATAATCCGGGGCAAATTCAGTTCACCAGATTTACAAAACAGGATATTATCAATATTAAAAGTCTTGGGTGCGATGTGATCCGGTTACCGGTCAATATGCATAGCATGACCTCCGGTAGTCCTTCATATACACTTGATCCCATGTATGTTTCATTTCTCGATTCGGTGGTCACATGGTGCGAACAACTTCATATTTATCTTATGATTGATAACCATAGTTTTGATCCCAACGTGAATACAAGTCCCGACATTGAAAACATTCTTACAAAAGTCTGGTCGCAAACGGCTATGCATTACAAAGACCGATCCGATTACATCTTATATGAAATCCTGAATGAACCACATGGAATCTCCACAGCAACCTGGGGTACTATACAAAACCAGGTAATTAACGCTATTCGTGCAAAAGATACCAGACATATGATTGTAGTCGGTGGGTCAGGATACAATTCATATACTGAACTCCGGAATCTTCCTGTTTACGCTGACACCAACCTCCTCTACACTTTTCATTTTTATGATCCTTTCATGTTTACACACCAGGGTGCATCATGGGTCTCACCATCTATGGAGCCTCTTTCAGGTGTTCCTTTCCCATATGATGCTGCAAGGATGACTGCCTGCCCTGCCAGTCTTAAGGGTACCTGGATTGAAAGTGGCTTAAACAGTTATCTGAATGAAGGTACAGTTAGTCATGTTAAACAATTGATCGACAATGCAATCCGTTTCAGAAACAGCAGGCATGTAAAAATTTTCTGTGGTGAATTCGGGGTTTATATTCCGAACAGCAGCCAGATCGACAGGACTTACTGGTACAATATTGTAAGGCAATATCTTGAAGAGAATAATATCCCATGGACAATCTGGGATTATAAAGGAGGTTTTGGATTGTTCAATAAAGGGTCGAATGAATTATTTGAACATAATCTGAATGTCCCATTGCTGCAATCACTGGGGTTTAATATACCACCTCAGACCCCATTTTCAATTCATCCGGACACGGCAGGTTTTATTATTTACTCTGATTTCATCGGGCCTTATATTAATGATGGAAGTTACAGCAGTGGCCCGATTAACTTCTATTCACCCGATTTGCCAAATAATGATCATTACTCTCTTTCCTGGAAAAACTTTAGCCAGTACAATGCCATAGTGTTTGACTTTAAACCCGACAAGGATCTTTCTTTGCTGTTTGCCAGAGGTTACGCGGTTGATTTCATGGTAAAAGGAAATCAACCGGGTATAAAATTTGATATCCGGTTTATGGATACCAAAATAGAAATTCCGGGGGATCATCCATGGCGCATGGGAGCAACGATTGATGAAACCGATGCAGCATGGGACAGAAAATGGCACCACGTACGCATACCATTAACAGGATTAACCGAACAGGGAGCATGGGATAATGGTACTTGGTACAATCCTGAGGGTAAATTCGACTGGGCGGCAATTGACAAATTTGAAATCTCAACCGAATATACCGGAACAACAGGAAAACAAATATGGTTCGACAATATCAATATTTCAAATCTGGATACTGCAATTGTCAGAGAATCCGGTGAGTTGGGTGTTGAAAAAATCAGGGAACAAACCGGGCTGTACCTGAAAGTAACACCAAATCCGATGAAATACTCTGCAACCATCTCATATACATTATCTGATAAGAGCCATATTTCTGTCTCAATTTTCTCAGTAACGGGTCTTAAAATCCGCACTCTTTTAAATGAGACTCAGGGACCCGGATATCAATCATTAACCTGGGACGGGTGTAATGATAACGGGGCCCCTGTTCAACGCGGGTTATATATATGTATGCTTAAAGCCTCAGGATATTTCATTTCAGGTAAGATTATTAAATGTTAAATTGCATTATTAAATATGTTTTCAGGCAGTATTTGTTGCTGAGTCTTGGAATTTTCTGGCCTTTTCTGAAGGCTTCATCGCAGGACTATTTTCAGCAGGAGGTAAATACTAAAATTCATGTGACTCTTAATGATACGAAGCATGAATTGAATGGATTCGAATCTGTTGAGTATATTAACAATTCTCCTGATACTCTTGGGTTTTTATATTTTCACCTCTGGCCGAATGCATATTCAGACAATAAAACCGAATTAGCCAGAGAGATTTTCAACCGGGAGGGGAAGGGAAAGTTGTTCAAGGATCCGGAATTAAGAGGATATATTGATTCTTTGGACTTTGAGGTAGAAGGTTATCGTGTTCAATGGAATTTATTGTCAGGGTTACCCGATATTTGCAAGCTCATTCTTAATAAGCCTCTTAAGCCTGGTGACACAATATACATTACCACTCCTTTTCATATAAAAATTCCAAAAGGAGTAACTTCACGATTAGGTCATATCGGGGAATCATATCAGATCTCCCAATGGTATCCCAAACCAGCAGTATATGACAAATCAGGTTGGCACCAAATGCCTTATTTAGATCAGGGTGAGTTCTTTTCGGAATTTGGCAGTTTTGATGTAAGTATTACTCTGCCTGCTAATTATATAGTTGGTGCAACAGGTAACCTGCAGAATAAAGAGGAAATGAAACTGCTTGATATGCTTTCTGCAGATACCTCCTGGATGAAAACACCAGACTCCGGAGGGGCAGATTTCCCACCGTCATCAAATCAGATGAAGACTTTGCGATATACGGAGAATCAGATACATGATTTCGCTTGGTTTGCTGATAAGAGATTCCATGTACTAAAAGGAAAAGTAAAGCTTCCGGACTCCGGCAGGGAAGTAACTACATGGGTGATGTTTACTAATCAGGAAGCACGACTCTGGATGAATGCCATCTCATACGTAAATAATGCCATCTGGTATTTTTCAAAATGGAATGGGGACTATCCCTATAATACTTTTACAGCAATTCAGAGTGCGCTTAATTCCGGGGCAGGAATGGAATATCCTGGTCTGACAGTGATAGGTCTTGCAAAAGATCCTTACCTATTAGATGAAGTGATAGCCCATGAAATTTGTCATAGCTGGTTTTACAGCGCAATCGGATCCGATGAACGCAGATTCCCTTTTATGGATGAAAGCATCGCAAGTGCATATGAATCAAGATATATGGATGAAAGATATCCGGGGAAGAAGCTTTGGGAACTTAGTTTTAAAAACAGGAAACTGGCAGAGTTTTTCCACATTGAAGAAATGCCGGTACAACGAATTCAGGAGCTCGATTGGCTTGTCAGGGCCCGCAGGAACTTAGAACAGCCTGTTAATCTTGCAGCTCCTGATTACAACTATGCGAATTACGGCAGCATAATCTATAATAAAGGCGCACAGGGTTTTAACTATCTGCGGGCTTATCTTGGAGATTCCCTCTTTGATTCCATTATACATGATTACTACCGTACATGGAAAAACAGGCATCCCCTGCCTGAAGATCTCAGGGCGGTCTTTGAATCCCATACGGCTAAAGATCTCTCATGGTTTTTTGATGATTTTATGGGTACAACCAAGCGGCTCGATTATAAAATGGTTCGCATTGAGAACCAGAAGCTACTTATAAAAAACCTGGGTGAGTTGAAAGCACCGCTGTTGATTGCAGGAGTAATTGGAGATTCAATCTTTTCAGAAAATTGGGAAGATGGCTTTGAAGGAAAGAAATGGGTCAATGGAGAATGGAATAATTATTCTGCAATAAAAATTGATCCGGGACATAAGATGACCGAATTATTCAGGCTTAATAACAACATCCGAACATCAGGTATTTTCCGTAGAGCTGATCCTGTTCACTCCCAGTTCTTATATACTATCGAGGATCCCGGCAAGCGATCTTTGATATATATTCCTGCTTTTGACTGGAACAGTGCAGATGGCTTTATGGCCGGTTTGGCTTTACATAATGGGACACTCATACCCAAACCAGTGGAATATTTTGTCATTCCTTTCTATACCTTCCGTAATCCGGGACTTGCCGGTTATGGGAAAATTTTAATCAACAAAACTCCTTATGACAATTTCATCAGGCTTGCGACATTTACGCTGGAAGGAGCACAATTCGGTGCGCCGGGAAATCAGGACTTTAAGAAAGCGAAGATAGGGTTAGATCTTAATTTCAGATCCGACAAAATCATTAATCCTATAAATCAGAAGGTCTTTGGATATTATATTGCAGCATCAGACCTTCTTCAGATTGAACTTCTCAGGCAGGCAAAGATGCGTTCATATCTGCAGTTAGGATACGTGATGGAAAGGACCGGGATAATCAATCCTTTCAACATGTTGGTTTCTTTTGAATCAGGTAAGTCGTTTCAGAAGACATCGCTGGAGTTAAACTATAAATACAGTTATCATGGTAAAGATAACGGCCTGGAAGTAAGAATATTTACAGGAACCATGCTGAGAAATGCTGCTGCAGATCCGTTTTATGCTTTTTCTGCAAGTGGCAGGAGCGGTCGTGAACAATATTTATATCAGGGAGTATACCCCGATCGTTTCAGCGAGTTTCCTAAAACCTTCTGGTCGAGACAGATGACTCTGTCTGAAGGAGGATTAGCATCTCCTGTCAATGACAGCCTTGGATATAGCCGCTGGGTCTGCTCACTCTCTTTAACCAGCACCCTGCCGGGAAAGGCTTCACGGATTCCCGTAAAACCATTCGTTAACTTATTACTGAACGATCATGGTAGCGGAGCAACTGATAAATCACAACTATTCTTTGAAGCAGGATTTAAGGCAGGCATATGGAACTTTTTCGAGATCTATTTCCCTTTGCTTGTTTCTGACAATATTAACGCAATAACCGGATCATTCAAAGAGAGGATTCGGTTTGTTTTCAGACTTGATAAATTTAACCCTCTCCGATCGAAATTATAGTTTTCAAACTGAATCCTTAAGAGCATGCGACTTTGCCGGGGAATCATAATAAGCAAAAAAATCTGATTGCCTATACGACAATCAGATTTACTGCTATAACATAAAGCAGATTTCCTACTATTGTTGTTTATAATTTTTTACAACAGAACAATCAGCAGAATTACAATTAGAATTAATGCACCCGCTGAAAGGTATACGCCACCACCGACTTCTCTGAGCTCGTGTTTTATTGAACGTACTTCTTTATGCAAATTTTTCTTGTCTGACGACTTCAATTTTGACATATCCATCGCGTTGATTTCGTTTAACCTTAGTATTAAGGCTTTAGCTTCTGCTGATTCAGCAGGTTCCGGAGGTTTTGTAACAACCAGAGAGGAAGGTTTATCGGTAGTTGCCGCAAATGATTGAAGCGGGAGAATTGTTAATGACAAGAATGTTGCCATTACACAAAGAACGATCTTTTTCATGTTAATTGATTTTAATAAATTTAGTTGACTTAAATTATTTTCCTGCCTTGAATAACCCTGAGTAGTACTGCAATAATTGCAATAACAAGAAGAATGTGTATGATGCCTCCGAGGTTAAAACCTATAAATCCAATTAACCATGCAATAATCAGGATTACTGCTATGACATAAAGTAGATTTCCCATGACTGTAAGTTTATTTGATTTATGTTATAATGTTAGAAATAATATTCGTTGGTACAATTTTAAGATTGTGAGTAAATTATTACCTTAGCAAAGGTATGCCTCTCTATTCCGGAAACATTTACATAATTACAGGAATAAGTTACATCATTCACATATTTGAGTTAACCGTAACTAAGAACTACAACTGAACACTATCGTACACATCCAAGATCTTTTTTTCCCGAATTCCGAGGGTTTTTTTAGTATAGCAGGAGAACTATGAGAAAATAATATCTCCTATGTAATTACAGTTAATTGTCCGTTTTTTTGCCTAAATATATTTTTATAGTTTGGGCAGCCTCCGAAACTGTATTAAAACTGATTATAATCGGATATGCTTCCACAGCCGGGAATGGACACCAGTATTTTTCTGTGTCAGTGCCTAATGTTAGTTTATAGGATATGGTGCTGTTCGTAATTTTTAATTCCCATTCTGTTTTTGAAGAAGTTGTTTTGATGATTACTGTACTGTCATTCTTAAGATAAAATGTAGATCCCTGGTCTTTTACAATCGGTTCTATAATTCTGAATGCCTGACTATTTCCTTTGACAGTTATTTCTTTTGTAAGATATGAATCATAAAATCTGTTTGTTAGGCTGTAGTTTACCTTAGATTTATAACCATTTATGCTCTGCATATTGCCGGTAGTTGTTACTCTGATGTTATCCGCTTCCTTGACTACATTCATAGTTGCTTTAGCTTCAAAAATATTTGAATAGTAAGAACTATCGATATTAAACTCTATTCTTGCGGTTAATGGAAGTAAATCTTTCTCATTGGGCATGTGCATAGGTTCAATTCTTTTATACGATGAAGTTGAAGAAGATTGCATAAAGCCATTTTCGCCAAATCCTTCATACCAAAGATTTGAAATACTTCCACCGCGGCAAACTGATTCCCGGGGATATCGTCCAATTTCACCATAAGCTGACACTGTTGCCATAATTTTATCAGTTCTGATAACTGCCACCTTAATATCTGGAAAAAACTTGTACCAATTTTGTTCCTGTACAGGAAATGGTTCTTTGATTTTTGCTTTTGCACCATATTCAATAGCTAAAGCTAAACTTTGAGCTCTGGCAAACGTGGAATAATTACATGGAGGTGAGCTTGTTTTATGATTTTTCGCATGAGGCCCATAACTAATCCAACCGTCTCGAATACATTTTTGATTTAAATATTTCAGACATTTTAATCCGGCAGTATTGAATTTTGGATCCATTTCAGCCAGCAATGCAAAACTGAAATATACGCCAGGAGCTGTTTTTGTTCCACTTTCATAACTCCATTTATAAGACCTTGTTCCCCATGAATTATCAACTGAGCCATTTGGATAAACAAACAAGTAATGTGTTTTAAGCAAATCGGCAGCAATTTGTTTAATCCGAAAATCATTTTTCAGAATACCATAAAGAGCAATATAACCTATACTTTGGGCAATATCATATCCTTCATCCACACCCATTCCCTCTCCGGATAATAAATTCTGCCTGTCAATAAACTTTAAGGTATTTATGTTCATTAACGAATCGGCTTTTATTAACCAACTTTCCCTTGGATTTTTCACAACGTTGTAAGCAAATACCAAAGTAGCAGCTCCGGTGGCATTGTAATTAATATTCGACCCGAGCGGAAAATTCATCCTAACAAATTCGGCAGCTCTCTCAATTGAAGAATTCCATTTTTCAATTTCTGAAGAGTTTAAATAGGCTTGCAAAACAGGAAAAGCACCTGCCATAGATATAAGTTGATCTGTAGTAGTTCCAAACCAACCCTTCTGCTCCGGATCTGGCCAAGCTTCGCTCCAACCACCAGCTTTTTTTCCTGAGGTTTCCTGAATTTTAATAAGCCAATTACCCAGTCTTATAGCAGCATCGCGATATTTGACTTTCCCGGTGAGTTTCCAGGCTATTGCAAAAGGATATACAGCCTCCGCTGCCCGCGAGTGAATAGGGTGATTTTCAGGATTTGATGACGGACAAACCAGTGCCCCAAAGTTCGGATCAGTTGGATCGTTTATTTGTGTACTGAGGAGAGTATTACATAGGGAGAGCAATGTGGATTTATAAGGATTCTCCTGAGCAAACAAATTAAATGAAAGTACAGTCAATAAGAAAAAAAATGCGGGTTTCAGTTTTATTTTCATAATTTCATTTTAACTTAAATATAGTGTATAATTTTACAGGAAGTCAGATAGAGCGACCAAGAAAAAGATTTTTGGTCGCATCTTTTCCGAAAAACTCGTTTTAGAAAATGGGAGAGTTGCAACCACACCCTTCACACTACCTCTACAGGTCTTAATCAATGCCGGTAAGGTTCTGGAAACTTCCAAAAATAAAGAAGAGGTCAAAAATGACCTTTTGTCTACTCTGGTACCCCGAACGGGACTTGAACCTACACAACAGCTATGTTCACCTGATTTTAAGTAATGAGTGTTGATTATTTCAACGTTCGTCCAAAAAGACCGATTAAATCAATTTGTGGGACTTTGGTGGGACTAAAAGATAAAAAACAAGACCGCATCACATTGATAATCAATGTAGATGAGGTCTTGATTTGAGGTCGGTGGCGGATTCGAACCGCCGTAAACGGTTTTGCAGACCGCTACCTAGCCACTCGGTTAACCGACCATGTGCACCAAAGCTTTAGCGAAGGTGTAACATTAGTTTGGAGTGCAAAAATAATAAAATTTGTTTAAAAACAAGTCACCGGCTTATAACCACACTAACCGACCCTATCTTCCCTCCCATGGGCGGATTCATCTTCGAAACCTTAACAGTAACCTTCTTTATCCCTCCCATTTCGGAATATATTGCATCAAGAATACGACCGGCAATATGTTCGAGCAAATGCGATTTCATTTCCATCTGCAGTTTAACTATCTCATATATCCTCTGGTAATTAACAGCATCTTTAAGATTATCACTCGCCTGCGGCACTTTCATATCTGTTTCAATAGTAAGATCTACGAGAAACTTGTTACCTACAATACGCTCTTCCTTGAAATGGCCATGAAAAGAGTAAAACTCCATATTCTCGATCTGAATAAGACCCATAAAAAATTATTTTAATGCAACATTTTAATTAATTCCTGATACACTCTGATCTACCTCATTCTGATAAAAAATGAGCAACAGAAACGATAAACAACAACCATTCTGGGCTAAAGCCCTGTTTTTCAGGACTTTTAATAACCCCGAACTTAAGTCCGGGGTTATTGATAATGAGCCGTTTGCGGACTTTAGTCCAAAAATCAATAAAAAATATTTCTTTAATTATTTGGTTTATATTATAAACTACTTTATATTTGTAATATATTTACATTCATTATTACATTAAACATAAAAGTAAACATTATTATGGAAAACGAGGAAAAAATGATGACGGGCGAAGAAAGTCTGAGAATCATAACAGAAATGATCAACAAAACAAAAGTTAACATCCGCCAGGGCATTTTTCACCTGCTCTTCTGGGGCTGGCTGATATTTGCAATCAGCCTTGCAGAATACCTTCTCCTTAAATTTACCGATTTCAAACATCCTTATTATGTATGGATGCTTGTGATTCCCGGTGTATTTGTTTCGATGATCTACGGATTTGTAAACGGTCGAAAAGCAAAGGTCCATACCTATGCCGATATGATATATATGTGGACATGGTTGGGTTTTATTATAGCTGCAACAGTACTTTTCATTGTACACGCGAAAAGTATGGAAACTGTTGCTTCATATATCATGTTACTGGCAGGATTCCCTACATTTGTTTCGGGATTCATCCTCAAATTCAGGCCACTAATTGCCGGAGGGATTTGTTTTTGGATCTTTGCCCTGGTTGTACATTTTGCAGGGCCTTCCCTTGCTCCTCTGGGAGTACCGGTAGCAATGCTAACAGGTTATCTTATTCCCGGTTATCTGTTAAAAAACAAAGTTGATCATGACAAGGTTTAAAGAACTCGATCCCATCTTGCATTCGCAGTTGCGCCTGGCAGTAATATCTCTGCTTGTCGGAACTGAAGTGGCCGAGTTCACTTACATAAGGGAACAGACGGGGTCAACTGCAGGAAACCTCAGTATCCAGATAACAAAACTTAAAGAGGCCGGATATATCGAGGTTACAAAAAAATTCAGAAACAACTATCCGCAAACCCTCTGCAATATTACTCCCCTCGGTAAGCAAAAATTTACCGAATACGTTAAAGCTCTTAAAGATTATTTGAATCCCGAAAAGTAGTTCGGAAAAAATTCAATCCAATTTAGATGTATGGTCTCAAATTCATCCTATTTTTGTAATCTTAAAAATTATCCGGGATGAGTGACGATAACATGAGGAAAAAAGAAGAATCAAAACCCTCAATAAGTTTCATTGAACAGTTTATTGCCGAAGATTTAAAAGATGGTAAGAATGGGGGAAAGGTAATAACACGTTTCCCCCCGGAACCCAATGGTTATCTGCATATCGGTCATGCAAAAGCTATCTGCCTCGATTTTGGCATGGCAAAGAAATATGGTGGAAAATGTAATCTTCGCTTTGACGATACCAACCCTGTTAAGGAGGAGGTTGAATATATCGACTCAATAAAAGAGGATATTCATTGGCTGGGATTCGACTGGGAAGAGAGGGAATTTTATGCCTCTGACTATTTTGGTAAACTGTACAATTTTGCCACCGATCTTATAAAAAGAGACCTCGCTTATGTTGATGATCAGCCTGCCGACCTGATATCTTCTCAGAAAGGAACGCCTTCCCAACCAGGAACAGAAAGCCCATTCCGCAAACGTCAGATTAACGAAAATCTTGACCTCTTCGAAAGAATGAATAAAGGAGAATTTGATGAAGGAAGACGTGTGCTGAGGGCTAAAATTGATATGCCTTCTCCCAACATGCATTTGCGCGATCCGATCATTTACAGAATAATAAAGTCGCCTCATCACCGGACAGGTAGCAAATGGATGGTATATCCGATGTACGATTTTGCACACGGGCAGAGCGATTATTTTGAAGGAATAACTCACTCACTTTGTACTCTCGAGTTTGAAGTGCATCGTCCTCTGTACGATTGGTTTATTGAACAATTGAAAACAGATGATTACAGACCCCGACAGATCGAATTTAACCGACTAAATCTTACCTATACAATGATGAGTAAGAGGAAGTTGCTCGAATTGGTACAGGAGGGGAAAGTAAAAGGATGGGATGATCCGAGGATGCCTACACTCTGTGGCCTCAGGAGAAGAGGATACACACCTGAGTCAATAAAAAGATTTATTGATCTTATCGGGTACACTAAAGTCGAAGCTACAAACGATGTTTCACTTCTTGAACATGCCATTCGTGAAGATCTTAATTTAAGAACCCCAAGGGTCTTTGGTGTATTAAACCCACTGAAAGTCATTATAAAAAACTATCCTGAAGGCCATGTTGAGAATGTTGAGCTTATCAATAACCCTGAAGATGAAAGTATGGGCAAAAGGTTTGTTCCATTCAGCCGCGAAGTTTACATTGAGCAGGATGATTTTATGGAGACACCTCCGAATAAGTTTTTCCGACTGGCACCCGGTATGGAAGTTCGCCTGAAAGGCGCATATATCATTAAATGTGACGGCTTTAAGAAGAATGAAAAGACCGGTGCAATCGAAGAGGTTTATTGCACCTACGATGCAAATACCAGAAGTGGCGGAAACACATCAGTTAAAAAAGTTAAAGGGACACTTCACTGGGTGTCGGCACAGCATGCTATTGATGCAGAAGTAAGGCTGTACGACAGGTTGTTCAATCATGAAGATCCGGCCGGACAGAAAGATGATGATTACCGGAAATTTCTGAATTCCGATTCATTAATAATACTTACAGGATGCAAGGTTGAACCTTCATTAAGATCAGCCAGACCACTTGAAAAATTTCAATTTCAGCGATTGGGTTATTTTTGCGTAGATTATGATTCAACATCGCTGAAGCCTGTATTTAACAGGACTGTTCAGCTAAAAGACTCATGGGTAAAGGTTAACAAGTGATACTGGGTACTTGGTTCTGGATTCTGGTTCCTTGGTTGTTGGTCGATGTTTTCTGGAATTAAAAAATATAACCAGCACCCAGTACCCGGCACCACATATAAAAGAAAAGGGGTTCACGGGTATTATGCAACGAAAATAAACGGGAAACCCATTATTTCAGGATTTTATATATATTTGCAACCTCAAATTTGTCCCGTGGTGTAATTGGCAACACGTCTGATTCTGGATCAGAAGAGTTCAGGTTCGAAACCTGACGGGACAACCAGATAATCAATCACTTACAGTTTATTTTGTAGGTGATTTTTTATTTCTTGCCAGGTTCTTGCTAGGTTTTGGATAAAATTTTATGAATAATCTTGAAAGATTATTCAATGGTCGGTGGGAGTTGACACCATTCTTATCTCAATCCGAAGCAAAGACTAATATTCGGTCTCCCTACTATCAAAAAACAGGGAGATTAAACTAAACTGATTTTATTTATTTGTCCTACCATTTATGGGGCTAATACACGACAGACAATAACACAAGTCAAATTAATTTTAAAATATAAATCCAACCACGAAAGATTAACTCAGATGGATGATTGAGATAGCATACCAGAACACCTTTTTACTGACCAAGGTAATATTGTGCCATCATATCTTTCACTGCGTTGTATTCAAAGGTTAAACCTCTCTTTTTAACAGGAGAGGATAATGTCGGATCATTTTTTTCATTATCATCAAAGAAAACCCATCTCCAGAAGCAACCTCCCGCCACACCGTACCTTTTTATCAATTTAATATGGGTTTCGAATGCCTTTTCTGTCGTCCAGTTGGGATCATTTTTACTTAATCCCATTTCCACTGCAACTACCCTGGAATTTTTTCTTCCAGTAATTTTAAAAACATTTTTCCAGGTTTCTTCTGCCCAAACAGCCGGATCAGCATCCACACAAGGAATATTACCCGGGTTCTCGCATTTCCGTTGCAGATAAAACGAGATTGGATAAGTCCGTTGATTCTCAGGTATGGCAAGATCATCAAATATTTGTTTCAGGACCTTTACTGTGCGCCATAAATGACGGTCGGTTGCATCAGGTCCAGAAGGAAATTCAGAATCAATAATATAATTGCCTACAACACATTCTGCAGAAACTTTATTTGCAGGCAATCCTAATGTCATTCCGTATTGTATTGCCCACTTAACATATTTTGCAGGTACAGATGATGGGCCGAGCCATAATGGTGGTTCAGCAGGTATACCACATTGATCTTTAATACCGTCTCCATTGCTATCAATTAAATGAGTATTCCCTTCAAAAAGTACAAGGTCGAGAGCAGGATGATTTTTAACTACATTCAATATGGCACTTAACCATTGTGTGTTGTTTAGGGGGGGTTGCTCTTCCATGTGTGTATTCACAAGTCGAAGCATTATTTTAATCTGCTTGTAATGGATTATATCGAAAAGGGCAAGTAAATTTATAATTTCCGATTGTGTTGGAACAGGATAGGTCAATCCGAGTACTTCGTGCAAATTACAAACAGGATAATCAAAACTTCCAGTCCAACCCGGCTCAGAAGTTCTTAGTTCAAGGACAATCGTGTTTACTCCAATTTTTTTCATTTCATCCAATTGAAGGCGAACCTCATCAGCAACTGTATGACCAAGTGAAGATTCGAAGTTGTTCAAATCTTTTATAACCTGGCCGGTATAATATCCTGACTGAACACCACGTCTGTCAAACTGCACATAAAGGCCTCGCACAACAAATCTATTTTCAAAATCTGTGACAGTGAAATCATCTGTGGTGGTAGTAGTTGTTTCTCCAATTGTCAGAGAAATTTTGCCTGTTATAGCTCCCTCAGGAACAATTACATTTAGTTCCCCGTCCGAAGCATTGGTAACAACCACAACAAGATCATTTATCTTTACAGTATTACCTGAAATCTCTGTTTTGAAATGCGTACCGGTTATAGTTATTTGTGAACCCATTGTGCCGTTTTTTGGAGTAAATCCGGTGATAGTGGGAGGAATAACAAGAGGGCTTGTGGTAAAACTAACCTGATTTCCATAAACTGTACCAGCACGATTGGTTGCGTAGGCTCTTATGTAGTATAATGTATTTGGTGTAAGTTGTGTTAGATTACTCGTAAAAGTACCTAATCCACCACTCTCCGTTGTCTTATTATTTGAAATGGTCGGATCAATAGAGGTATTCCAGCAGATACCTCTCGCTGTTACAGGAGAACCTCCTTCATTTGTAACTTCTCCTCCGGAAGTAGCAGTAGTATAAGAAATTGCAGTGATAGTTGTTGTTGAAATAACAGGGAGTGTAGGCTTATCTTTCTTACAGGAATGAATAAAAATGAATGATAGGCTCAATATGATTACGGATGAAATTCTAAATATATTTTTCATTTGGGATCATATTACGTCTAATTTTCTTAGAATTGGTACTTAACAAAGTTACGCCCTTTCCAATCGGGATGCAATTCTATTTACTCTTAATATAAAACCATACACTCAAGATTTAACTCAGATGGATGAAATTAGCACATAAATATCCGGGATGTCTCGTCCTTAAATAGTTTTTCACAACAAAACCATTCAGGATGAAAATTAAACCTGATCACATGTAAAATCAGGACACTAAAGGCGAGATTGGAAAATCCGGCCAAACAAAGGTCGGTGGGATTTAACACCATTCTGTTCAAATAATGTTTAGGACAAAAAAAATGTAATATTTCTCCGGCAAATTGAATCTGTAGACTGTTAAACAATAACTATACAACAGAATTTATTTCTTTACCTATACGGTGAATGCCTTCTACAATCTTTTTGCGTTGTTCCGGGCGCGGTTTCCGGTGTCCGGTAATATAATGTCCTAATTGACGCTCATTTATACCTGTTACACGGGATAGAGCTGAACGAGTAAGTACCCCCTCAAAATAATGAAGTAAAGCCCTGACATTAAGAACAAAATCAAGTCTATATTTGCCTTGCAATACTGCCGGAATTTCATCATTGTCTCTATGCAATCCCTCCAAATGGAATTTGAGGGCTTCAATATAGGCTTGTTTTACGCCTTCCAAAGTTTTATGAGTTGCCACACAGCCTGATACTTCTTCACTGTATGCCCCGAAGTTGTTTTCCCAATCAATATTTACCGTAATTGTCTGCATAACTTTAAATTTTATCAAATGATCATTTCCACCCGGCTTGTTTAAAAATATTGTTCAATAAAAACTGTGACAATGTTTCGCTTAGTTTACCATTTATTGTGACCTTTCCATGCTTAACACTATGCTTAAATTGTCGATGACTTCCTTTTTGTGCTTCCAAATACCAGTTGTCATCTTTAAGCATCTTAATAACCTCACTTACCTTGTAGCTTTTCAATTCGAATCGTGTAATTGTTTGACATTTCAAAGATAGTAAAAATACTATCATTACAAAAACAAGAATAATATATTAGAGAGAAGTTACCTCCACTTTTTAAAAATCTTGTGCCTTTCCCCACTAGAAGTCACGTAAAAATAAATCTTACATGATCTTGTTGAAAAATCTTGCTAGGTTTCTTGCCAGGTTTTGGGGATAACAGGTATTAAATAATGGAAATATCAAGATTTTATCTTTATACAATAGGTTTAGTAATCAATGTGTTAAGATAAGAATATTATATTCTCGTATTATTCTGGATCAGAAGAGTTCAGGTTCGAGACCTGCTTCGCCCTGCGAAACTAAGTGAAGCAGGGACGGGACAACGTGATAATCAGACACTTACATAGTAAAAACATGTAGCTGTTTTTGTTTGTTGCCAGGTTCTTGCTAGGTTTTCTGGATTTTTACTATAATTTGCTTAAAAAATAAACAAAGGTCGGTGGGAATTAACACCATTCTATTCAAATAATGTTTAGGACAAAAAAAATGTATTATTTCTCCGGCAAATCTCAAAAACAACTTAACTTTGATTAAATCCAGCCCTGGAAATAGGGTACATTATATTTGTTTGATTTAAGCGAGTAACTATAATGTAATATCGGTTGTTTTGTCACCAACTTTCATGGTAGCTTTGTTGTCGCAGGTACCATCTCCGAAATCGATAGTTTTAACATCGCCCTTTTCAGGTGTTATCACGAAGGTTCCACTGTTATACCATTTGCAATCACCTTTCTTAATCATAACTTTTGTTGTTTTACCACTCCATTTTGTTCCGTCTTTGTTGACACCGCTTGCACTTTGAATTTCAGTTCTCCATACATCATCGGTAATGGCAGTAGTTTTTGTACCCTCCGCCTGAAGTCTGACACTTTCAGAACGATAGGATACGACACTTTTATCTGAAAACTCAATTTTCCCCTCTGAAAAAATTGAATATCTTGGCCAGTTATTGCCAGTGTTCGGACCCAGATAAGTAATTTTTGTAGTACCTGAAATTTTCATTCCGTCAGCAATAAAATTTTCAATTTTCATTGTCGCCACACTGTTCTTTTCAGTCATCAAACCGGATAAAGTCATACTGATTGTTCCACTGCGAGTTATCCCATCACCGTACAGACAACCAGTTCCCCAGTCAAGTGTGATTGAAAATGGGGAAGTCATAAAATTGACACTGACAACAGGACAAGTACCAAAAGTTCCTCCTTTCAGACCGGTTGCATCAAATCCTGATTGAGCAAAATCATTTAGTTCATCAAATGCTGCAGTTGCTACAACGGCATTTTTCTCAACAGAATTAGCGTTGAAAGGAGTATTGTCTGTGACAATACTTTTCTCTTTCTGACAGGCATAGATAAACAAAAAGGTAATAAAAATAAAGAAGGAGCTTAAATACAATAATTTACGTTTCATTTTTAAATGATTTAAGAGTTAATATTTTTAATTTATAATTATTGATTATTTAGATTTTTTTAAATATTATTTATGTAAAGATATCTTATTCAAAATAATAAAACAAAGATTATTAATTTTTTAACATGTGAATTGTTTGATTATACGCCTTTGTCTCGTCCTGAAATAGCTTGTCACATCAAAACCATTCAGGATGAAAATTAAACAAAAATCACATGTGAAATTAGAACCAAAAAGCCAAGATCACTGCATAACCAATATTCTGTCTTTCTGCTATCAGAAAACAAGGAGATTCAACTTAACTGATTTTATTTATTTGGACAACTATTTTGGGGGTTAAGACTCTTTGTTGATAAAAATCTTGATGTCACAAATTGTGTCCTCAAGATTTAATAAGTAAATTTACAGACCTCAATCACAAAACAGATGGCAAAAAGGACCATTAAGCTTGCAATACCGGACGAGATAATTACGAGTAAAATCTATTTGATAAGAGATAGAAAAGTGATGCTGGATGAAGATCTGGCTGAACTTTATGGAGTTACCACCGGGAATCTGAATAAAGCTGTTAACCGAAACGCAACCCGCTTTCCTGATGACTTTATGTTCCAGGTTACAAAAGAGGAGTTCGATAACTTGATATTCCAATTTGGAACATCAAGTTGGGGCGGTCGTCGGAAACTTCCAAATGCTTTTACTGAGCAAGGCGTGGCTATGTTATCGGGTGTATTGCATAGTGAACGAGCGATAACAGTAAACATCCAGATCATGCGTGTATTTACTAAGATCCGAGAGATCCTGACGGATAATCTAAGTGTGCGTCATGAGATAGAAGAAATTAAAAAACAGCTTATAAACCATGATAAAAATATAGAGCTTGTCTTTAGCTATCTTGATAAGCTTATCGAGAAACACGATAATCCAAAACCCAGGAAAGCGATAGGTTTTAAGACCTCCGGGAACAATAACCCATAATTTTTAATCAAGGGAATTGGAATATACAAATTCAGTAGTTTTAAATTCTGATGTGATATTATTCCTATTCAGATAAAATTCCTGAACAAACTTGCCAGGTTTTTGATGATTTTATATTGATCTATAATTTTTAATGGTTGGTGGAAGTTCCCACCATTCTTCTCTTAATCCATCATTTTGGTTCTCTTTCTTAAACAAATCTGTCCAAATTATAGGGATAAAGACAAGACTCAATATAAATGACTATGAATAAAAATGAGGCATTTGGTGTGTTCTAAGTAATTGATTTGCAGTTTTAACGAATTGTTCCGGGAAATGTGTGAATTATGCAATCTTTTTCTAAAGTTGTGTAACATTTTTCAGTATAAAGATGCCCACCTTTATAAACAATTAATAGATAGTTTTCTTTAATAATTTCTTCTTTTTATATTATACCTGGATCTCTTTAAGGTTATCCTGTTTAATTTTGATAAAATACTGAATGGAAATATTTTGACATTTTTCATATACTTCAAATTAAAATCACTTAACAAGTAAAAACATTTTAAAATTAATTTATATGAAACCAAAAAGAATATTTATTGGATCATCATTATTGCTGGTTCTGTTTTTTGTTACTTCCTGTGCTCCTGTTGGAATGACCCAGCAGGAATATGGTTTCCTTTACGGTATTGTTCATGGGTTCATTTCCCCTTTCATATTGATTGCAAAACTATTTGGGGTGCATATAGGATTGTATGCTGAACATAATACAGGTTCGTTATATTGGTTGGGATTTATTTTGGGTCTTGTTCTTCTTCTTGGCGGTGGTGGTAGTAGTTATACAACAAGAAGAAGATGGTATGACTAAAGCAAAAATCGTAAAAGACCTTGCCCATAAGATAGAAGGGGGAATGTTACTCTAGAAGAGACAGTTGAAGCAATTATGGAGACTATCAAGTCTTCATTGGCAAAAGAAGAAAATATCTATTCCGAGGCTTCGGCACTTTCCATTTAAAAAAACGGACTGCAACTGGGTTGTAGTTTACAGCTAAGTGGGAAAGCCCCTGAAATTAGGCATACATGGCCGGAAAAAATTGACCACCAAGATCCGGAGTTAAATGCTTGTTGTTAGAAAACTGTCTTGCGGTTTGCGTTCTTGTTCATCATCTGATCCCGAATCGATTTAAATGGAGAACCGGGATTCCAATCCGGGAATTCTCTTATAATACTCAGGTTATAGCCAACTTCAAAATAGACCTTAATATCTTCAATCATCCCATCGAAATTCCATTTATCGGGTTCGTAGTTATCGGTTGGTTTATGATAATTAGCCATTATCCATTTCTCTGATTCCGCCAAAGCCCATTCTTTCCCATGTTCAACATCATCAATCCCTTTTGAAAGGTATAATGATGGCACTCCCTTTTTAGCAAAGCTGAAATGATCGGAACGGAAATAACTTCCCTTTTCAGGAGTAGGATCGGGATTTGCATATCGTCCGTACTTATTTAAAACCGCCACAGCATAATCGTCGAGTTTGGAGTTCCCAAAACCGATGATAGTCATGTCTTTTGTTTTCCCGGAAATATTCAGGGCATCCATATTTATCACGGCCACTGTTTTATTTAATGGAAAGAGTGGATTTTCGGCATAAAATTTACTACCAAGCAATCCCTGTTCCTCACAGGTAACAGCAAGAAAAAGGATAGAACGATTTTGATTTTCCGGCAGTTTAGTAAAGGCTTCAGCAATTTCAATAAGAGCAGCTGTTCCGGTAGCATTATCGACGGCACCGTTTAAAATAGAATCTCCTTTAAAAGCAGGATTGACCCCAAAATGATCCCAATGGGCTGTGTAAATAATGTATTCGTCAGACTGGTCTGTTCCCGGCCAGACAGCAGCTACATTGTTCGATTTTGTATACTCCACCTGATTTTTAAATTGAATCGATGCCTTCAGATTCATATGAACAGGTTTAAATCCACGTTTTGCCGCAGAGGTGATAGTCTGGTTGTAATCTAAACCGGCCGATTCAAATATTTTTTGTGCACTCTCTGTTGTCACCCAACTCTGCAGTTGAAGGCTCGACCTGGAGAGGTCATTATCAATAAGATAAAACTGAGATCCGGACCAGCTATTCTGAACGACAGCCCAAGGATAAGCGGCTGCACCTGTTTCATGAATAATAATTGCAGCACTTGCTCCCTGACGCGCCGCTTCATCAAATTTATAAGTCCATCGCCCATAAATAGTCATAGCTTTCCCGTTAAAAAGATTAGTGTCTGAAGTGGCATAACCGGGATCGTTCACCAGCATCAGGACAGTTTTCCCTTTTACATCGAGTCCATCATAGTCGTTCCACCTGTTTTCGGGGGAATTGATTCCATAACCTACGAAAACAATATCGGAATTGTTGATCTGAACAAGTTCGCTGATCTGGGGAGTACCGCCGATAAAATCATCTGAGAACTTTAAGCTAATATTACTTTTCCCTCCACTGATATCAAGTTTCATGGAAGCATCGGCAGTAAGTTTCATCAGTGACACTTCCTGAAAATAACTATCCTTATTAGCCGGTTTCAATCCAATTTGTTTAAACTGTTCCGCCAGGTAACTTATCGTTTTTTCTTCTCCTTCAGTTGAAGGAGCTCTGCCAAGAAAGTTATCTGAAGCAAGAACAGAAATACGATCTTTCATATCCTCAACAGTAATTCCTGCTAAAGAAGGTTTGATTCTACTGTTTTCTACATTACAGCTGACAAAGACAATAATGGTCAATAAAATTAATGTATGAATTTTTTTAAGCATGATGGTTCCTCCGGTTTAAGATTTATCAGGAAAGTTACAAAAGTTAATATCGGCTTGTAAATAAATGAATTTTTGAAATGAATCAAATTAAATATTCATTTTATTATTAAAAATTCCCTAATTGGAAAAGTTAGTGGCCCTGACCATGTTGGCCGGATCATATTGACCACCAAGATCCGGAGTTAAATACTTGTTGTTTAGCTATGTATGTTAATTGTTATCTAACCGGCCAAATGTGGTAAAGACGTCCGTCTCTTGCACTTTGCCATGGATCTCATGTAAAAACAGAAACCCTGCCATTTTCAAAAATGATTACAGGATTCCCAATTCTACTAATGTAAGCACTGATCGATAATATATTTCAACTGGGTTTGATCCTCGTTGGCTAAAAGAAATTCATCAAAGCAATTAATTGCTCTCTTATGGTCTTTAAATATAATTGACATTACCGTATTCCTGTATCAATATTTATGTTGAGAATTGTTTTGTCCTGTGAATTTATTGAAACTTCAACAGGCAGGTTACTGCCACCAACCGTATTATGCTCTTTTTCAAGAATAACCAGGTAATTCCCCGGAGCCAACTCTGTTCTGAATGAGCCATCTAATGCTGGATTTATCTGAGCAATTTTTCGCTTTCCATTGGATGTCCATACACTGACTGGATATGCTTTATACGTCTCAGCAGTTGGCAGACAACCCGGATCAGGAGGGATCGTCTCAACAGGACAAATCGGCCCGACAGAAATTACACCTTCCAGGAATCCGGCTTCCTGAGTGACGTGCTTGCTGCAGCCTGAAATAAAAAGTAATCCTGCAAGAAATGCTATACCGAGAATTCTATTATAACTGTGATTCTCCACGGTTCAGAATTTTGATTATTAACCTGTTTTTGCAATAATTATGCCAAATAAACTGGTCTTACTAAATTTTTAGTTATGCTCCGGCTTGCCGGGTGTCAAATTTCGTTAGCCAAAGTGACGTCTGAAGCACAATAACATTCATGAAAAATATAATATTCTTCTTTTTTCGTACTATTAATTACTAAACCCAAAAGGATGATTATGACATGCAACTATCAGATTCAGATTAGTACCCCCATTTCTTCATATTATCCAGATCTTCCTTAACGCAATCCATAGGTGTCTTATCTCCATATGATTCCTGCTCAATAATATAGCAGTTAGTTCCTCCGATTTTTTTGGCCAGGTCTAATACCTTTTTCGTATTAACAATCCCGTCACCAAGAATGGTACTTATATATTTTTCATTCCCGCTGGTAGCAGCTATTTCATCCTTCACATGAATTATCTCAAATCTGCCGGGATACTGATTCATAACGTCAAGTGCCACTGCTCCTCCGTTATACAGGTTACCGATATCCAATTGCATTGCCACCAGATTGGGATCGAGACTCTTCATCATAATATCAAACAATTTTTCATCATTGAGTTTTTCGCTGAACTCAAAATCGTGGTTATGGTAGCCAAATTTCATTCCGGATTTTTTACATAACTTTCCACATTTGTTAAAGATATCCATGTAACGTTTGAAATCGTCATAAGTTTTTCTCATACTCCCATCCATTGATGGACTGATAACCCATTTTTGTCCAAGCGTAGCTGCGTCATCAATAGTAAATTTCCAGCTGTCGCTGAAATCTTTTTTGGAATCATCCCAATGCTGTCTTCCCATTACCGTATGGCCACTGATCATCTTTAAACCCAGTCTATCCAGCACTTTTTTGAATTCGGGTGCCGTATAGCCATAAAATTTCCTGTCAATGTAATTGGCATGTTCTACATATACATAGCCCATTTTAGCCAGTAGAGTCAACGATCCAAGAGGATCTTTTGACATTTCTGCGCGAACAGAATATAACTGTAGGCCGACCATTCCCTTTGGCCTTGCGCAAGACAAAATTGATCCGGGGAAAATCGCTGTGCCTATTGCAGCCAGGGTGCCGGCTTTAACAAAGGTTCTCCGTGAAGTTTTCATCAATCTGAGTTTTTAGATGTGAGTTAATTACAAATATTTGCGGGTTTATGATTATAAAGGTATACAAACAGAAATTCAAATCAAATAAATAGTAACAATAGTCTTTCAACGCTTTACTGGTAAGATATATTCTTCACCCCTGTAATTTTCCTGACTGAAACTTTGGTGCTGAATAAGGCAACAAGGTCCTCCTGAGTAATCGCTTGTGCGGGATTAAATTTATCCGACGACATGTATTTGAGAATGCTGCTGTACAACTGTCTTCCTTCAGGCTTATCCTGGATTGCCATCAGGTCAGACATACATACCAATAATTTGCCCTTTCCAACTGCAAATTCAAAAATTAATCCCAGCTTGTGATTCCGTTCAATATTATCTACCACCTGTACCAGGGGGCGATAATCTTCTTGTGTATTGTCCAGAATAAACGGGCGGCTGTTTTTAACAATAGGCCACCATTGCCAGTTAGTATGGAATTCCGTTGGAAAATCGTTCAGTAAGGGAAGCTCAGGATTTGTAAGAATTGACATGGTGCCCGGCGATACAGGTCTTTTATTTGACTCGGAAATTCCTTTAAACATACGGTAATTCCAATAATCAGGCGTAAACAAACCACCAACGGTAAGTCCCTTCATATCCTCAAAATCAGGAAATAATAACACTGTTGCCCCTCCGGTAAGCTTTGAAAGAGTAGCTTTATCCAGTTTCTCTGAAATAAGTATACTCTCCGGTATTTTTGTATCCACATTGGCAGGATAAACCCAGAGCGGATAAGAGTTTTTATATTGAGTTCCTTCAAGACCGATTGAAAGTGATAATTTTTCTGCTTTGGTAATTCTTGAAAGATCAATATTCAGAGAAACTATATCGGTTAATTCCCCTTGCAAAATTTCCACAATAGCTTCATTTTGGACAATAATTTCGCCGCTGGTGTTTTTGAGCTCCCATTTAACAGGTTGTGCCTTTAAAGCCGCTTCCGAATAATTAGCTACCTGGATTTTTCCTGTAAATGGTTCGTTGTTTGTCCAGCAATATTTTTCCATAATTACCAGAGGAACAACCCTGTTACAAAATTGACTGAATTCTTCGGGGGTTATAACACCTTTACTATCCATAAATGCGTCGAGAAGTCCCACCAGTGCAGTTCCCTGCCCGGGGAAATCCTGCAGATCCAACAGATGAAAACCACCAAATCCGGGGGTTCTTATGGCCATCTCAATATCAGCCTTGTAACAGATTGCGCTCGATGCTCCGGAAGCCCTGAAAAAATCCATGGCCTGATCACTCAGGTTATTTTCCTTAAGCCGCTCCCTGAAGACTTCAAAATTCCAAGGCTTCATCACACCTGTATATTTTTTTATTTCATCATAATCGGGATAAATCTGATATTGGCCTACTTCAGTACTGATAGCCGGAACAGTGCATTTTGAAATGGCCCCGGAATAATTCAGATCGGTAGAAGGATAACGGCCATTTATATAACCTCCGTCGTTTGCATCGGCAAATGAAAATGAAGCACGGATATGTGTGCTGTAGGTGGTGTCTGTATCAGCTCCCACACGGCAGCCTGCGTAATAATCTTCCCCTTCTGCCTGTCCCCTGAAACCAAGATAATTATTTGAGCCATAGGCCATAAGATGACGGTTATCCAGAGATTTGAAATGATTTAAGAACTCTTTCATCACATCAAAATCGCCTGAAAGCTCATTTCCCAAAGCAAACATCACAAAAGATGCATGATTTCCATAAGTTTCAAGAATATGTTCGCCTTCCTTAAGCAGAAAAGCATTTAAATCGGGATTCCTGTTCTTGCTGAATCCGCCCCAAAAAGGCAATTCAGGTTGCAGATATATCCCTTCGATATCAGCAGCTTCAAAGGCAGCAAGAGGGGGTGTCCATGAATGGAAACGGTAAAAATTGATGCTATATGATTTTGCAATCCGGAAGACTTTTCTCCAGCTTTCAACATCCATTGGAGGATAACCAGTTAATGGGAAAACGCATGCATCGTGTTTGCCACGGAGAAATGTTTTTGTGCCATTGATAGTAAACTGTGTCCCGAGAGTGGAAAACTTACTCATACCAAAATCAGCAATGGCATTATCCAGTACTTCTTTGGTTTTAAGAGTTACATTCAGCTTGTACAAAGCAGGATTAAACTCGCTCCATAACTGGAATTTATTGCCCATTTTGTAAGTAAGCTCCACGATGTTTTCTCCTGTTTTCAGGTTTACAGGGAATGATTTTTCAGAGACGCTATGGCTAATTTTAGTATTCCAGGAAGAGGCGTTCAGTAAGATTTTCACCTTTTCAATGTTACCTCCCGGATTGTATATCTTTACCTTAACCATGATGTTTTTCTTTTCTACATCGGGATAAATCTGTACATTTTCAATGTGAGTGGGGCTGGATGCTTCCAGACAGAACTTACCAATAATCCCATTCCAGTTGCTTTGTGTGTGTTCAGTCCAGGCATGAGAGCCGGTAATTCCCCGCGGAACCGAACCATTTCCATTATTTACCAGGATTGTAATTATATGTTTTCCGGGAGTTAGACGTGATGATAAATCGTAATATTGAGCTGTTAAAATATCGTCGCTACTGCCGGTCAGAACGGTGTCAACCCAAACGTGGGTCGGCTTGGTTCTCTCCATCATTAATCTGATATTCTGACCATTCCAGTTTTCAGGAATGGTCACCTCCTTCTGGTACCAGGCCATTCCTGCATATATCAGCTCGCGTGAAAGTCTCATTGTTTCCTGCCTGTTGGTATTCGGGATCCCTTTTTTGTTCTCATCAAGGGTCCCTGGCAATTTCACCGAATCGGAAAGGGTCCGTGCATACCACTTTTCTGCGATGCCAATCCGGGCGGTGTCTAAAGCGAACTGCCACGATCCGTTAAGAAGCATTGTTTCTCGTTGCGACACAAACGGTTCATTCTTACAAGATGTCAGCACTAACGGTATCGCAATTAAAAGGAAATTGAGCTTTTGAAACAAAGTCTTTTCCATATCATTCATACATATTATTTATATCTGCCTTCGATAATTCGATCATAAGATTGGCAATCTTATTAATGACTTCTTTAAAACATTTCTCTCCTTTTACCGGGGTTGCTTTGGATGGATTACCAATTCCTGTATCGCTGGTGACTTTTGACCATTTACGTTCAGCCCATGCCCAGTTTTCATTTAAAGCCTTTATTTTAAACTTTTTACTATTGCCGTTCCCGGCTTTATTTAATGGAAGAACTAATTCCGGAACAAGGAATTGCATGATACTTGTTTCCATTTCATCGGCGTGGCCACCACTATTTTCAAAAAATTCTGAATTGTCAAATGATTGATACCAGTTGCAACTGCAAATAAACATTTTTGGGTATTTAAGCCCTAATTCTCTGATTATCTGTTTAAAATCATTACCGCCATGCCCATTCAAAATCAGAAACTTATAAATTTCATGTCTGTTCAGGACATCAATTAGATCATTCAGAATAGCAAATTGCGTACTTGGATTCAGGTTAATATTTAACTTAATATCCAACTGACCTGTATTTACACCAAATGGAATTGTTGGCAATACAATTACTCTGGCTCCTTTATTCCATGCCGATTGAGCTGATTCTATTGCAATTTTCTCAACCAGTATATTATCTGTGGCAAATGGCAAATGATAATTATGCGCTTCAGTTGCCCCCCAGGGCAAAACAGCTAAATCGATTTTCTGATCTTTGATAGTTTTCCAGTTTGTCTCCGCTAAAATAAATGGTTTCATTCTTTCAAATCATTAATGGTAAATGCAAACAAATATTAGTCCGGAAATCGGTTTATTTCCGGAAGACGAAAATAGTAAATTCCCTCATATTAAGGAAATTATTACATTGCTTATTGGTTTGCTTCTTAATAATAAAGCTCATCCTTCAATAAAAATATTTTGATATCAATTTTTTATACTAATTTTATTCAGGACATAAATTCTATGATTAACGAAAAAAAAATTGCCGTTGTGTTGCCTGCTTTTAATGCAGCAAAAACACTATCCCGTACCTTTCATGAAATCCCTTTAGATATTGTTGATTTAGTTATACTTACAGATGACAGAAGTATCGATAACACTCTTCAGATAGCCAAAGAGCTTAATATTCAACACATTATCTCACATGAAAAAAATATGGGCTATGGTGCAAATCAAAAATCCTGCTACAATAAAGCCCTGGGGTTAGGTGCAGATATAATTGTAATGCTTCATCCTGATTATCAATATACTCCGAAACTGATCCACTCAATGAGCTATCTGATAGCAAATGGTCTATATCATGTTGTTTTAGGATCCAGAATTTTAGGAAAAGGTGCACTTAAAGGGAAGATGCCGTTTTACAGATATTTTTTTAACAGAATATTGACTTTTATCCAGAATATATTATTGAATCAGAAACTATCTGAATATCATTCCGGATACCGCGCATTTTCAAGAGAGATACTTGAACTGATAGATTTTAATTCTAATTCCGATGACTTTGTTTTTGATAACCAGATTTTAGCACAAGTTATTTACAGGGGATATGATATCGCAGAGATTTCCTGTCCCACAATGTACTTCAAAGAGGCATCATCAATAACCTTTATAAGGAGTATCATTTATGGCCTTGGAGTTTTGTCAACATCAATAAAATATTTTCTTGACAAAACTGGAATTTATCATTTCAGCTTGTTCAGAGATAAAAAAATTTAGAATTTATCTGATTTGAATTATATCTTCCATGAAAAAAATTTCAATATCCATCTTTATACTTTTTATCACAGGCATTTCATTAAATGCACAACAGCCCTGGCAGCAGCTTTCTGACCTCAGCGTAAAAGAGATAGCCGCAAATTTCAAATCGTCTCCGGCAGAATATGGCATGATACTCTGGTGGGGATGGGAAGGACCAATGACAGATACTGTTATTAAGCGCGACCTTGACAGGATCAAGGCAATGGGCTTTCGTGGTGTTATGGTCGAAGCCGGATATGGTATGACAGCAAAATATCTGTCACCTGAATGGTTCGCTCTTGTTAAGATTGCCGTCGAAGAAGCAAAGAGCAGGGGAATGCGTTTATGGATCGAGGATGAAGGTAAGTATCCGAGTGGTCTTACAGGAGGCAAATTCAGCGAGGAACGCCCTGACTTGAAGATGCAGGGACTGGTGGTTACAGAAAGAATTGATGCAAATGGAGGAGAAAGTATTTCAAAGAAACTACCTTACTATATCATAAGTACAGCAGCATTTAATAACGATGATAAAACCAGCAAAATAATTGATGTAAGCTCAGGAGAACTAAAATGGGCTATTCATGAACTGTCCGGGAAATTAACTGCCGGAATTCTTGAAGTTTTACCAGTACCCGATTTTAAAACCGATATATTTTATCCCCAGGTAAAATATTTACACAGGACATGGAAAGATGCCAATTTATACTTCATTTTTAACGAAAGCAAAGAATCTGTGTCTTTTAATGTTTCTCTTTCGGGGAATGGGAAAGCTAACATCTGGGATGCGGCTTCAGGACAGATACTGCCCCTGAAAAGTATTATGAGCCAGAAAGGCAGAACCAACACCCAGCTTAAACTCGAAGGCTGGGAAACCAGGTTTATTATTATCAGGAAATAAAATTTAATGCTTTTCATTTTTAGCTTATTCCGCTTGGCTTAAGAAGCTTATACATTACAGGAGTAACCAATCTGGCAAGCAGTGTGGAAGTTTTCACCTTGCAATTCCAACCAGATCCCTTATCACAACAGAGGCACATGCAATTCCGAAAGAAGCCGGCATATAGGAAATAGTCCCGATAATTGATGCTTTATTCTGTTCACCGGAGGTTGGGACGATCTTGCTTTTATCAATCACTTCAGGAGAATAGACAGCAGTAAAGCCCTCTCTGATCCCCAAATGATGCAGCCGCTTTCTTAATATCCGGGCAAGTGAACAATCTGTTGTTTCTGAAATATCAGAAATACTTATCCTTGTCGGGTCAAATTTTCCGCCAGCGCCCATTGAACTTACAACCGGGAATTTTCTTTGAAGGCTATGATAAATAAGAAATATCTTAGGAGATAATGTATCAATAGCATCCACAACATAATCAAAACCAATATCCAGAACTTCGATCATTCTTTCATCCTTAAGATATTCCTGAATTACAGTGAGTTTGATATCCGGATTGATGTCTTTTATCCTCTGCCCCATTACCTCTGCCTTAGGCAAACCCTGGGTGCTTTTAAGTGCTGGCAACTGCCGGTTTCTGTTTGAAGCATGAATAACATCACCGTCAGCAATGGTCATTGTACCAACTCCTGCGCGGCATATCATCTCTGCAGCATAAGCCCCCACTCCTCCTAATCCGACAACCAGAACATTCGCAGCGTTCAGTTTTTTTAATCCTTCATCTCCCAGAATCAATTTCGTTCTCGTCAGCCAATCAGTCATATTTAAAAAAATTATTAAAATTTGTAAGGATAATTGACTTTAGTTCATCTATCGATATATCCAGATCAGAAGCAACTTTCTCGTAAATTACCCTGATATCAAGATCTGAACCGTCAGTCTCCAGAAAAATCCTCTCCTTAGGCAGACTTCTTAACAACTGTGAAGACTCCGGCCGAATCACAAAATCGAACCAAAAAGAGAGATACATCCCCTTAGATAAAAGCTGATTTGCCAATTCCACATTACCCCTGAAACCATGAACGAGCCATGTCATTTTGGGATGGAGTTTTTTATGCACTGCAAACAGTTCATCCCAGGCTCTGACACAATGTATAAAAACAGGTTTCTTTATCCCTTCCGAAATCGCTATCTGTTCTTCAAAGGATCTGCGTTGAAGCTCCGTGGTAGGCCCTCTGAGCTTATCAAAACCAGACTCTCCTATAGCAAACAGATTGGAAAAACCGGTTATAGCCTTAACGCTGTTTAATAATTGATCGTAATTATTGTTGTTGAGAAACCATGGATGAATACCAAAGGAACAGGCTTGCTCCGGAAAATCTTCAGGAGTTCTTTCTTCATGAGCCATCAGGTTTTCGATGAAAAAAACACCTGAACCAGACTTGCTTCCATGAGTATGTATATCAATATAGTCGCCTTGTTGCGGAAGGTTCATCGCTATTATTTACCAATTATAGAAAGTCCTTTGTCGATCCGTTTAAGTGTCTCCTGCTTCCCTATCCAGCTTATTATGTCGAATATATGAGGTCCCCTTGATGCACCAACTATTACCAGCCTGAATACATTCATAATTGCTCCGGTGTTATATCCTTTCTCTCCGATCCATGCCTTAACAACAGTTTCTGTTCCGGCTGCAGAAAAGTCGTTGATCTTCTCCAGTAAGAATCTTAATTCCAGAAGCAGCGCTGCAGAATTCTCTTTCCATCTTTTTTTAATCACTTCCTGATCATAAGTTTCGGGAGCTTGAAAGAAGAAATCAGCTTGCTCCCATATATCTTTTACAAAACTCACTCTTTCTTTCACAAGTCCAACCAGGGTTTCGAGGTCAACTATATCAACATGATATCCGCGAGCTCTCAGAAACTCCCTGAATTCAAGGGCAAGCTGAGTGTTAGTCCTGTTTTGAAGATACTGGTGATTGAACCATTTTGCTTTTTCAGGGTCAAACCGGGAACCTGACTTGCCAACCCTGTCAATTGTAAAGGCTTCAATAAGTTCTTCCATTGAAAAGATCTCCTGTTCTGTCCCGGGATTCCATCCGAGTAATGCAAGCATATTTACAAAAGCCTCGGGATAATATCCCTCCTCACGGTATCCTTTGGCTGTTTCACCGTAAGGCCAGAAAAGTGGAAATACCGGGAATCCCATTTTATCACCGTCTCGTTTGCTTAACTTCCCTTTTCCATCAGGTTTAAGCAGTAGAGGAAGGTGGGCAAAAAGAGGGGGATCCCAGCCGAAAGAACGATATAGCATAAAGTGAAGAGGCAGCGAAGGTAGCCACTCTTCTCCCCGGATTACGTGACTTATCTCCATGAGATGATCGTCGACAATGTTAGCCAGATGATACGTTGGCATCCCATCAGATTTGAATAAAATCTTATCATCGAGGGTTCTGGTATTTACAACAATATGGCCGCGGATTATATCTTCAAAATGGATATCTTCATTATGCGGCATTTTGTAGCGTATAACATAAGGCTCCCCCTTTTCAAGTTTTTCTTTCCATAAATTCTCCTGTAAAGAGACCGAATTACTCAGCTTTTCTCTGACAATTGCATTATATATAAATGTATTGCCGGCTTTTTCTGATTCGCTTCTTAAAGTTTCAAGTTGTTCAGGAGTATCAAAAGCATAATAGGCATCTCCCTTATCTATAAGCATGTCTGCATATTTCCTGTATATTTCTTTTCTGTCAATCTGCCGGTAAGGACCATAATTTCCTCCCTCATTAATTCCCTCATCAATAATTATTCCGCACCATTTAAGTGACTCCATAATATATTCTTCGGCTCCTTCAACAAATCTTGCCTGGTCGGTGTCTTCAATTCTTAAAATAAAAGTCCCGTTATTTTTTTTGGCGAAAAGATAATTGTAAAGAGCTGTTCTTACACCGCCGATATGCAAAGGGCCTGTTGGACTTGGGGCAAAACGTACTCTTACTTGTGCCATAGAGTGGATAAATAGGTTAAAAATATGAGCAAAGATAGACAAACCCGATTACATATAATACTATTTCGAAAATCAGGATTTGTACAATAGATTTGTATTAATTTAGCAGCATTAAAAAAAATTAAAGCTACTAAAATAGGTCTTTATGAAGAAGATGAAAGCTCTTGTAAAAGCCAGGCCTGAGAAAGGATTATGGATGGAGGAAGTTCCTGTTCCTGAACCTGGCCTTAATGATGTCATTATAAAAGTTAAGAAGTCTGCAATCTGCGGTACCGATCTCCATATTTATGAGTGGGATGCCTGGTCACAACGAACCATCAAAACACCGATGACAATTGGTCATGAGTACATGGGGCACATTGAAAAGATGGGTGCAGGAGTAACTAACCTCAAAATCGGCGAAAGAGTTACAGGAGAAGGCCACCTTGCTTGTGGTCATTGCCGTAACTGTCGTCGGGGGAAGGAGCATGTATGCGAAAATACAGTCGGTATCGGAGTCCATATCGATGGATCATTTGCCGAATTTGTAAAGATTCCTGCAAAAAACGTAATACCTCTCGATCACAGAATCCCTGATGAGTGGGCTGCAATAATGGATCCGTTCGGAAATGCAACTCATACCGCTCTGTCATTTCCTCTTCTCGGTGAAGATGTACTGATTACAGGGTCAGGGCTTATTGGCAGTATGGCTGTGGCTATTGCAAAATTTGCCGGGGCAAGATTCATTGTTGCAAGCGATCTGAGCGATTACCGTCTCGATATTGCAAAGAAGATGGGAGCAACCATTACTATCAATCCTTCGAAAGGAGAAAAGATTTCCGATGCTGTTAAAAAACTGGGAATGAGAGGATTTGACATCGGACTCGAAATGTCGGGGTCGCCAAAAGCATTTGTTGAGATGATCAACAACATGTATAATGGATCAAGCATCTCATTACTTGGCATACTCCCGTCAAACTTCGAGGTTCCATGGAGCGATATCATTTTCAAGGCAATGACATTAAAAGGAATTTATGGCCGTGAAATGTGGGAAACCTGGTACAAAATGGAACAGATGATCATAGGCGGGATAGATTTAAATCCTGTTATCACTCACCGTTTCTCAATAGACGACTTTCAGAAGGGATTCGATGCCATGGAACAGGGGAATTGCGGTAAAGTAATTTTAAACTGGGATTGATTATGTATACAGATTATAAGAACCATCTTACCTCAGTCCTTAATGAGATAAAGGAAGCTGGTCTATACAAGAACGAGCGAATTATCGTTTCCCCCCAAGGGGCCGAAATTGAGCTGAATTCCGGACAGAAGGTATTGAATTTCTGTGCAAATAACTACCTTGGACTATCGAATAATCCATCACTGATTGAAGCAGCAAAAACTTCTCTTGATGATCATGGATATGGAATGTCATCAGTAAGGTTTATCTGCGGAACAACCGATCTTCATAAAGAGCTTGAGAAGAAAATTGCTGAGTTCTTCAATACTGAAGATACAATCCTTTATGCTGCCTGTTTTGATGCTAATGGAGGAGTTTTTGAACCACTCCTCACAGAAGAGGATGCAATTATTTCTGACGCATTGAACCATGCGTCTATAATTGACGGCGTTCGCCTCTGTAAAGCAGTTCGGTACAGGTATGAGAATGCCGACATGGCAGATCTTGAAAAACAACTCCAGCTTGCCCGGGCCCAGCGATTCAGATTGGTTGTAACCGACGGGGTATTTTCTATGGATGGCAATGTGGCGCCTCTTGACAAAATAGTGGAACTGGCAAATAAATACAATGCCATGGTGATGGTCGATGAATCTCACTCAGCAGGAGTTGTTGGAAAAACCGGAAGAGGCGTTACTGAACTTTATAATATTACAGGAAAAGTTGAAATCATAACAGGTACCCTCGGGAAAGCTTTCGGTGGAGCTATCGGTGGTTTTACTACCGGCAAAAAAGAGATAATTGAGATTCTGAGACAGAGATCACGTCCTTACCTGTTTTCAAATTCAATACCTCCTATGGTTGCTGCAGCAGGGATCAGGATGATTGAGATGATGACTGAAACTAACGTGCTTCAGGACAAACTTCATTGGAATGCTGAATATTTCATAACCGCAATGACAAAACTTGGCTTTGACATAAAACCTACTAAGTCTGCAATATGCGCTGTGATGCTTTATGATGCAAAACTTTCACAAGAGTTTGCTGCAAAACTTCTTAAGGAAGGCATTTATGTTATCGGGTTTTATTATCCTGTTGTACCAAAAGGTCAGGCAAGAATAAGGGTGCAGCTCTCAGCCGGTCACCAAAAAAGCCATCTTGATAAGGCAATTGGAGCTTTTGAAAAAATCGGGAAAGATCTTGGAGTTATTAATTAATTTTTAGTAATGAATAAGATTCTTTTTTCAATTTACCGGATACTGGTTCCGAAGCCATTAAGGACCATTATTCTGAAAAAATCTCTCCGGGAGAAAATTCTGGAACACTTTGCTTCACTTCCTGAAAATGAAGTTAATGATGAGCAACGGGAAGTACTCAGATACCTCGACAATAATCCCGTAAAAATATTTCCCTACCCGTTTTATGATAATTACTCTCCTGAAAAGATTAAAGTAATGTTTGATCCGCAAACCGGAATGCGTTATGTTTTGCAGGAAGAAAAACGGCTATATTTTAAAAAACGCTGGGGTGAAAAAAGGATAAAAAGAGCATATTCTGATCTTTTAAGGGAGCAGGATATAAACAGTCCGCACAGATATCTTACAGAATCATTTACCGTTGGGAATGATGATGTTATTGCTGATATCGGAGCCGCTGAAGGCAACTTTTCGTTATCAGTCATCGAAAAAATCAGGAAGGTTTATCTATTTGAATATGACAACGAATGGATTGAGGCGCTCAAAGCTACTTTTGCCCCATGGGCAGAAAAGGTTGAGATTATAAATAAGTATGTTTCCGATTCTGATGACGGATCTCATATCAGATTCGATACTTTTTATAAAAACAAAAAAGAGATTACTTTCCTTAAGATAGATGTTGATGGTACTGAGGCGATTGTATTGAACAGTTGCAGTGAAGTTTTTAACACCCCGGAGCCTTTTAAAGTCGCCCTCTGCACCTATCATAAGAACAACGATGAAAAAGATTTTACTCTGTTATTAAGGAATCATGGATTCTCAATCACCCCTTCAAAAGGATATATGATCCACTATTACGACAAAAAAATGAATGCCCCATGGCTTCGAAGGGGATTAATCAGGGCAACAAGATAACTGCAAAATAAAAAAGGGCGCTTCGAAAAGCACCCGCTGATTTATAATATTCCCTTAACCAGGGACCCCTTATTTTAGTCTATCCGCACTTTGATGATGCGCAGTCTTTACAGATAAGACACCCTTCTTCGTAAACGAGGTTATCCGAACCGCATTCGCCGCACCTGCCTTTTGCTTTTGTTCCGTTTGGAATATATTTTTTCATGGCTCTTTCCACCCCGTTCTTCCAGTTGTTAATTGACTCACTGTCAAGCTTAAGTGACTGTACAAGATTAACTACGTCTTGTATCGGCATCTCATGTCTCAACACCCCCGAAATCAACTTTGCGTAATTCCAGAACTCCGGTTTGAACATATGCGAAAGCCCTTCAATATTTTTCTTATATCCGTATTTGTCAGTAAATTGAAAGTCATAGCGTGTCTTCCCGTCCTCATCCTTAATTTTGATTATTTTCCCCTTCATTATGCTTTTTGGAATCGGGAATATCTCCTCATCGGCTATACCGGTGAATATCTCATAAGGTCTGCTCTCTTTCAGTCCGACGAAAGCAACCCACTTTTCTTCATTGATGTTAAACCTGATCACATCACAATCGAGAACTTTGGGACGTTTTGGTCTTTCAGGACGGATTTCGGTCTTTCCTGCGATAAGGATTCCGTTTCTTGAACCATCGCGATAAACGGTTGCTCCTTTGCATCCCGATTTCCATGCTGTAAGATATAGCTCACTTACCAGTTCTTCCTTTGCATCTGCAGGCAGGTTTATGGTAACACTTATTGAATGGTCGACCCATTTCTGAATTGCACCCTGCATTTTTACCTTGGCTATCCAGTCAACATCATTAGCTGTTGCTTTATAATAAGGTGATTTTGCAATTATCGTTTCAATTTCCTCATCTCTCATCCGGGTAACCTCATCGGGGTCGTATTCGTTAAGTTTCAGCCAGTCGACAAATTTATGGTGAAAAACATTGAATTCTTCCCATGAATCGCCTACTTCATCCTGGAATGTCACCTTTACATCTAAATCATTAGGATTAACCTTTCTTCTTCTTTTATAGAATATGGAAAAGATTGGTTCAATTCCTGAGGTTGTCTGGGTCATAAGGCTGGTGGTACCGGTTGGAGCTATGGTCAGAAGGGCAATATTTCTGCGTCCAAACTTAACCATATTATTGTACATAACCGGATCGGCCTCTTTCATCCTGAGAATGAAAGGGTTGTTTTTTTCACGTTCTGCATTATAAATTGCAAAAGCGCCCCTCTCTTTTGCCAGATATGTTGATGATTTGTATGTTTCCAGTGCAAGTGTTTTATGAACTTCAATAGAGAAATTTATAGCTTCATCGCTTCCATATCTCAATCCAAGACCGGCAAGCATATCCCCTTCAGCCGTTATACCAATTCCGGTTCTTCTTCCCTCTTCAGCTTTTTTTCTGATATTCTTCCAAAGGTTTCTTTCAACATTTTTCAACTCTTCAATTTCGGGATCCGCATTTATTTTTGCAAGAATTACATCGATCTTTTCCAGTTCAAGATCAATTATATCATCCATCATACGTTGTGCCAGTCCGACATGCTCTTTATACAATTCAAAGTCAAATTCGGCATTTCCGGTAAATGGATTGTTGACATAGCTGAACAGGTTAATAGCCAGCAGGCGGCAGCTATCGTAAGAGCACAGAGGTATTTCTCCGCAAGGATTCGTTGACACTGTTGCATATCCAAGGTCGGCATAACAATCGGGGACACTCTCTCTTATTATTGTGTCCCAGAATAATACACCAGGCTCTGCTGATTTCCAGGCATTATGGATAATCTTGGTCCATAACTGGACTGCATCTATGTCTTTTGCAAACTTCGGATTATCAGATTTAATTGGATACTGCTGTCTGAAAAGTGTTTTTTCTTCAACTGCTTTCATGAAATCGTCGGTCAGTTTAACGGATACGTTTGCCCCGGTAACTTTTCCGCTCTCAAGCTTGGCATCAATAAACTTCCCGGAGTCGGGATGTTTGATGGAGATTGAAAGCATAAGTGCGCCTCTTCTTCCATCCTGTGCCACTTCGCGTGTTGAGTTGGAATATCTTTCCATGAACGGAACCACGCCTGTTGAGGTCAGAGCGCTGTTAAGCACAGGAGTTCCTTTTGGCCTGATATGTGAAAGGTCGTGACCTACTCCGCCACGGCGTTTCATAAGTTGCACCTGTTCCTGATCGATTTTCATGATACCACCATAAGAATCTGAAGATCCATCATTACCAATCACAAAGCAGTTCGACAATGAAGCTATCTGGTAGTCATTGCCTATGCCTGTCATTGGTCCGCCCTGGGGAACAATATATCTGAAATCTTTCAGAACACTGTAAATCAGTTCTTCCGAAAGCGGGTTTTTGTATTTCATTTCCACACGGTGAATTTCGCGGGCCAGTCTGTGATGCATATCATCAGGTGTTTTTTCATACAGGTTTCCAAAAGAATCTTTCAAAGCATATTTATTTGTCCAAACCCTGGCGGCCAGTTCATCGCCTTTGAAGTACTCAATGCTTGCATCAACAGCTTCGTCGTGAGAATAAACAGTCTTTTCCTTCACTTTTGATTTGTCAATATCTTTTCCTTCACCTGTTTTCTTCATTTCGGGTACTGATTGTTCTTTCGTTGCCTTTTCAGTTGCAATAGCTGATTCCTGGACAAATAATTCTTCCATATATTTTTGTTATCCTCTGATTTTAATGAGATTAAACGACCACTGATTTTTAAAGCGGGTAATTGCTAAATTAAACAAGCGCTCTTCTCAATGCAAGAGTAAATTTTTAAGTTTATTAACATTTGATAATATAGTTATTAACTATTTTGTTGACGCCTGATTTTCAGCTGTTTAGACGATTTTTTAGTGTTAATCCATTAACACTAAAAAATGTTTAGGTGTACACAGCCACATTCATGGTGAACTATCCCGATTACAATAATTCCGAGCTAAAATCTGTGAAAAAAAAGAGGCTGTCAGAATGTGGCAGCCTCTGATATTAAGAACAGATTTTTTAGTTAAAGATGTAACGTATTCCAAATTGCATGGAATAGGTTGAGGAGTAACCAATAGTATTCATGAAAGTCTTGGTAAGCATTGTGTTATTATAAGGATTGAGCTGGAAAGTAGGCTTAACAGTACCTCCTGCAACAAGACTTGATGTGTTCGAAGGTGTGAGTATGCTGCCCAGTAGATATGACTGTGCCAGACCCCAGTTTTTATTGATCAGGTTAGCAACATTCAGGATATCAAGACTCAGCTGAATTGTATTGCGCTTTCCACCAACATTCACATAGAAATCCTGTAACAGTTTCATGTCAATACCGTTTCTCCAAGGCATCTTTGCTCCGTTACGTTCAGCATACTGGCCTTTTCTGGAACTTAGGTATTTGTCCTGGTTAATGAATGCAAAGAAAGCATCACTCTGTGCCTGTGCAGTCCATACATATGTATTGACGGTCCTATTTACAAAAGTAATCTCGGAAGGATCTCTTGGAATATAGATAAGGTTGTTTGATCCGGCACCATCGCGTGCAAAGTTGCTCGAATAGGTATAAGAGAAACGGCCGGTAGATCCACCTTCGTAAAACAACGAAATGGAAGTAGCCATATATTTGAGATACTCGATTCTGTATGATACTGAAGAGATTATTTTGTTAGGAGTTATATAGCTTGCGTAACTCAACTCGGGACTATTTGCACCATTCACGTTGGGGTTGCCGTTCCATGCAGAAGCAGCCTGGTCGCCACTACCATCAACAAGGTTTCTGGCTTCACTATGTGTGTAGGCAATCATCCCGGCAAATCCGTTTTTGAAAGCTTTCTCAACTTTGGCGGTTGCTGACCAGTAGTACCCACCTTTTCTGTTTTCAAGAACGATTGGAGATACTCCTGAGGCACCAGTGTTAGGAATAATAATCCCGTTTGTGTGAAGTTGATAGTACTTGTCTTTAGTAAGATTCGGGTAAATAATACGGTTGTCAGGATAACCGGCAACATTCATATTGGCAGCACCTTTTAGCCCCTCATTTACGAAGAATGCTGTATTAATATCTTTATTATAGATACCTTCAATAGTACCTTTCAATCCCCATGGGAGTTTGGTGTCAAATGCTAAACTGCTCTTCCATGATTGGGGCATTTTGAAGTCTTCCGAGATAATTGTAAAGGTACCAGGGACAATTGCCCCTATAGCAGGCTGTGTAGGAGGATAATATGCATTAATCTCAGGCTTGAATGGCCCCGGAACTCCTGTACCAACACCTGCTGTGTAGGTTTGAGTAGTTTGCAACATTCCTGCATCTCCAGCCTGACTAACAATCCATACAAAAGGAACACGTCCGGTGAAAATACCGGTTCCCCCACGCAATACCAATGAACGATTTTCACTTAAGTCGTAGTTAAATCCGATTCTTGGAGATGCCATTACCCCGGATTTCGGAAGTGTTGCAGTACTATATTTATTATCTCCAAAAGTAAGACCCGCAATAATAGGATGTTCTTCCAATGGTTCAGGATAGGAAGGAAGATCCAAACGGAGACCTGCAACAACTTTCAGCTTTGAATTTACTACTATCTCATCCTGTAGATACCCTGATAACTGGCTGTATTTGAAGGTTGGAAATGCCTGAGCATACCCGGGGGTATTTGAGAAGGTAATACCAAAATTCTTTGGATTAACTCCATTTACAAAATCACTCCAGGAATTGAATACATAAAAACTGGACCCAAAGCGCATGTAGCCGTTTTTGGTATTATCTGTTTCATATTGCAACCCGGCTGTAAAATTATTAATACCCATTGACCAGGTAAAGTCATCATTAATTGTAATCGTGGAAACTTCACGCGTGTTGCCATATGAGAAAAGCTCTGTACCAAAGGATGTATATGGTTTACCATCCTTCAGGATATCTACAAAAGGAAAGAGTTTACCTTCAGTGCTGCGTGGCTCATCCTGAAATGAGTAGGTGGCACGAAGAGTATTCATGTATTTACCCCCGCCGAATGATGAGTTCAATTCAGCAGAAAGTGAACTGAAGTTTCTCTCCTGGAAGTAACCTGAATTTTTATACCACATAGCATCTATACTCTGGCGGTTTCCTGTGTAAAGTGATGTGAAAGGAGAAACAGAAGTACTTGGACTGCTGGGGTCCTTACTGGCCATGTAGCTGTAGCGGATATTGAACTTATGGTTTTTGTTGATGTTCCAGTCGATACGTGCAAGGAACTTCTTGCCAGGGCTCTGGAACGAGTATCCCTGATAAGGACCTGTCTCATATCCATAAGTGTCTCTCAGATAAGCACTTATCATATCCATATCGGTTGCAGTTGGGCGTGCGATATTTTTACCATCTGCAGGAGCATCAGGAGTAGCAGCAACACGCGGTGGGCCTGGTACTGAAGTCTTCTCTGTTTCAAAGTTCAAAAAGAAGAATAATTTATTCTTGATAATAGGACCACCGAGGCGAAATCCCTGCATGCTGTAGTCAGAGGGATTTCGCTTAAAGGAACCGCTTTCTGTTTGAGAATAAGTAGCATCTCCCACTTTGTTGCCTTTATACTTTTCATTTTGCATAAAGGTATACGCAGATCCTGAAAATTCGTTGCTTCCGGAGCGGGTTACAGCATTAACAGAAGCGCCGATAAATCCACTCTGGCGAACATCATACGGAGTAATATTTACCGAGATCTGATCAATGGCATCTATAGAGATAGGCGAACCGTTGCCGGGAAGATTAGTCCCGATACCAAAAGCATTATTAAACTGAGCTCCGTCAACTGTGATGAAGTTCTGACGGTAGTTACCACCACCAATCTGGTTCCCATTTGCCTGAGGGGTAAGACGTGTAAGGTCATTGATACTTCTGCTGATGGTTGGCATGGAAGACAACTGACGGTTACTGATATTGATGGATGCTCCGTTCTTTTCTGAATTGAAAACCGGAGCCTTTGCACCAACAACAACAACTTCACTGAGCTGTGTGCTTACCTCTTCAAGAGAAGTATTAAGTACAAATGATTCACCCAGCAATAATGAAATGTCTGTAAACGACTTTTTCGAATATCCGATAAACGAAACCTCAATAGTGTAAGGTCCGCCCGGACGCATACCCTGAACAGAGAAGAAGCCGTCGCCATTGGCAAGTGCTCCATACTGGGATCCTGAGGGAACATGAACGGCAACAACCGTTGCACCTGCTAACGGTTTGCCGTTAGGGTCAACTATCTTACCATTAATTCCAGATGTTGTTGATGCCTGTCCGAACATCATAACTGAGATGAACAGTAAGGTCAACATCATAAACATGCGTTTGAATTGCTTCATCATAAAATTAGGATTAAGGATTAATAAATTTTCGATAAGGTTATCGTAATTACTTGCTAATATGGTTACACCGGTATTAAAAAATTGTTAAATCCGGCGGATCAATTTACATTTCTTTAAATGATCCTTATCTATTAAGAAAAGATTAGTTTTTAACAAATTATGAGTGCGATTTGTTGATATCTTTTTGTAAAATTTTTTGTAAAATTTTACCTGTCGCTCCGGTATTGTTATTAATGTAATCAACTGCTGCTTTTGCTGATATTAAGTAAAACAGCTCATTCGTTAACCATCTATCAAGAATACTTGAAAAATTTCCAAATGAATCGAAAGACATTGCCCCATTTTCATTAATTAAATCAACCGCCTCCCTGAACTTTTTATGTTTAGGACCAAACATAACCGGTATTCCCCAGCATGCCGGCTCAAGTATATTATGGATACCTTTCCCAAACCCTCCTCCAATGGCAGCTATATAAGCATACTTGTATGCCGATGACAGCATCCCGATATTATCAATAATCAGGACTCTCGCATCAGCGGCAGCTTCATTAAATTCAGAGAACCTGACATGTTTTATATTAAAAAGCTTCTCAAGTCTTTCGATATTTGGTTTATCAATTTCATGCGGAGCAAAAACCCATTTCATCTTTCCGGCGAACTTGTTGATATATTGTGCAATAATCTCTTCATCCTGCCTCCAACTGCTTCCGGCTAAAAACAATTTCTCACCTCCCCTGAACTGCTCCAGTTGAGGAATATCCCTGGCTGTACTTGTTATCTGAACAACCCTGTCAAATCTTGTATCGCCGGCAAGCGAAATATTCTCTAATCCAATACCGGAAAGAAGATCGAGCGACCTCTGATCCTGCACAAAAATTCTTTCAAACTTCCTCAACATATCTCTGAAAAACGATCCGTACCATTTAAAAAAATGTTGTTCGGGTCTGAAGATCGCTGAGATAAGATATAGCGGAATATTGTTGTTGTAAAGCACTGATATATAATTGTTCCAGAATTCATACTTGACAAATATGGCAAATTCCGGATTGACAAGTCTGACAAACCTTGCAGCATTTCCCGGTGTATCGGCAGGGAGATAAATAATGCAGTCTGCATTAGAATAATTCTTTCTTATCTCGTATCCCGAAGGTGAAAAAAATGTAAGAACTATCTTTAAGTCCGGCCTCTCTTTTTTAATCGCTTCAATTACCGGCCTTCCCTGTTCGAACTCACCAAGAGAGGCACAGTGAATCCATACATTCCGGCCTTCGGGTTTTATCTTGTCCGCAATTTTTTCCGTCCATTTTTTCCGTCCTTTAACCCATAATGAGGCTTTTGAATTAAATGGAGATAAAAGATGAGCAAGAGCCGTGAAAATGAATATTCCAATATTGTACAAAACTTTCATAATGGACGGTTTCGAAAGGACAAAGTTAAGAAAAAAGGCTCAACGTCGTAACGGCGTAATGGCGCAAGTGGAATAAACTTGGACACACGACGCAAGACACACGACACAAGGAAGAATTCAACTTAATTTCCCGTGAGCCGTGAGTCGTTAATCGTTAAGCTATTGATTCGTTGAGCCCTTTTACCTTTGTGCCAGTATTTTCTATCCATACATTGATGTTATAGATAAATAAACTCATATTTTTGCATAAGAATATAAACCTATGGTAAGACTTATTGCCCTTATTATCTCAATTGTTCTGCAGATCATTGCTGCTTCGATTGCATTGAGATTCATGAAGCTTACCAAATACCGGCTCTCCTGGATATTGCTTTCCCTCTCTTTTGTTTTCATGGCTGTGCGTGGGATTATACAACTTTTTGAACGTTTCCGGGGAACACCTTCTTATACCTGGCAGATGATCGATGAATGGACGGGAGTTCTTGTTTCAGTTATGATAATTGGCGGTGTTATCCTTATCCGGGAATTGTTCTACTCCCTCAAACGGGCAGAAACGGACAGGGTACGTTCTGAAAAAAGAGTAATTAACGCAATAATAAACACTGAGGAAAATGAGAGAAAAAGGTTCGCAAAAGATCTTCACGACGGACTTGGACCCATCCTGTCAACTGTAAAAATGTCTGTTTCAGCGCTGAATAACAGAATTACAGATCCTTCAGGAATGGTGATCCTGAATAATACAAACCACCTCGTAAACGAAGCTATCAACACCATTAAAGAAATATCAAATAATCTGAGTCCGCATGTGTTGTCTAATTTTGGACTGGCAAGTGCTATCGGCGCATTTACCACTAAAATAAATCAGACAAAGGCAGTTGAAATTGATTTTAAATCAAATATGGAAAACCAACGACTTGAAAATGACAAGGAGGTGGTTATCTACCGGGCTGTTTGTGAGCTTATTAATAACTCTATTCTCCACTCGGGAGCTTCGAAGATCGAGATAGAATTAAACAAACACGAAAAATTTATTACCTTGCAGTTTTATGATAACGGACGTGGGTTTGATACATCCACTCTCAGCAAGGAAGATACAAAAGGAATGGGATTGTCAAACATTGAGACTCGTGTAAAAACCGTGGAAGGGGTTTTTATACTGGAAAGTACACCGGGAAAAGGAACCAGCGCCCTTATCAAAATGATAGATTGATTCTTTTTAAATCAGAATTATTTACAATGGAGAAAATACGGATAATAATTGCAGACGATCACCAGCTCTTTCGTAACGGATTAAAAATACTTCTGAATGCCTTCCCCGAATTTGAGGTTATCGGAGAAGCATCAAACGGGGAAGAGTTCCTGAAAATTCTGAAAAACATTCAGGCAGATGTTGCCCTTATGGACATCAACATGCCGGAGATGGACGGCATCGAAGCTACCAGAAAAGGCCTTAAACTTTGTCCGGGAATCGACATTATTGCTCTTTCGATGTACGGTGAGGAAGAGTATTATTATAAAATGGTGGATGCCGGTGCGAAAGGATTTCTGGTTAAAGATTCAGATATTTCCGAAGTTAAAGAGGCCATTCTTACCGTGAGAAAAGGAGGCAGCTATTTCTCTCAGGAGTTACTTTATCATGTTATTCAAAAGATTAAACACCGTGAACATGAAAGCAAATCGGCCAACCTTTCAAAAAGAGAAAAGGAAATTCTTTTTAAAATATGTGAAGGCCTGTCAAACCAGGAGATAGCTGAAACCCTCTTTATCAGTAAAAGAACTGTTGATAAGCACAGAGCTAACCTTCTTGGAAAAACGAACTCCAAAAATACCGCAAGCCTTATACTTTTTGCAATCAGAAATAAACTGATCGAAATATAACATTTTATTCCCCATGGCTGAATCACATAATCTGGGCCAAAAAGGAGAAGATCTGGCAGCCGACCATCTGAAAAAAGCCGGATTTAAGATACTTTCCCGAAACTGGAAATGGGGGAAACATGAAATTGATATCATCGCTGAGAAAATAGATCTGATCGTTTTCGTGGAAGTAAAAACCCGGACTGATGATTATCAGATGCATCC
>JAPLED010000101.1 GCA_026391475.1 Bacteroidia bacterium
GTTAAAAAATTCAATTCCGTGCAGCCATCCGTTCCTGATAAGTCTTTCATGAATATCGTACATTTTGGGAATACCATCAGGTTGTTGCGATTTCCATCCGGGGTGGTTCCACTGCAGGAATGCGCCTTGTTTTATCGCTGCTTCAAAAGAGTCCCATACAGAGTCTTTTGCAATAATTGAAGCATCCTTAATAAACAGTGCATTAAAATGTCCGGGAGGCATTTTCCTTGTTATCTCCGTGCCATGTACAAGAATGAGATTTCTTTCTTTTGCGTATCCTTCTGTAATTTTCCAGGCCGCATTAAAGTCGACAGGAATAAAATCCTTTTTTGGGGTGTATTCAAGATGATCAGTAATTGCGATGGCATCAAGACCATCACGCAATGCCTCATCGATTCTCACTGTCGGCCAGACATTTCCATCGGAAAAGACAGTATGCATATGAAAATCACACTTCAGAGTAACATACCCCGGTAAATCAGGTAAATGAATAATTTTCCTTTGAGCATTAACTAACGAGGTGAGTGAAACAAATAGTAAAACAATGATTATCAGTTTTTTCATGTCTGGTTATTATTTAATTTGTAACTAATCAGTTGGAAGTCCGAAGTCCGAATATCAGTTGGGAATTACGAATTACGAATTATCTTATCTCAATTCGTAATTTCTAATTTCTAATTGATCCGTCTTCCGACTCTGATAATGCTTTTAACAAAATTACTTTTTAAAAGATTCTTTGCAAATGGGAATCTATGATTTTTATTAACTCCTGAAGAATAATAGCACTGCCTTGAATAATAATATGTGGCCCATAATTTGATACATTTGCAAAAACATTCCATTTGTGAGACTGATATTTTCAATCCTGGTAATATTTCTTTTTGTCACTGATGTAACAGGACAGAAGGATACATTAAAACAAAAGAATGATACTCTGCAGGAGAGGTTTTACCTTTTACAGAATGTGAAAAGAGATGGAATAACCATGCCAGAAGTTGAAATCAAAGAGGTAACAGTTGTTGCCCGGCCAGGGAGTGCCGGAAGAAATGAATATCGTAAATACGAAAGACTCATCTATAATATTAAAAAAGTATATCCTTATGCATTAATTGTGAGGATAAGACTGAACCAGGTAAATGAGGAGATGAAGAGCATTACAAGTGAGAAGGAACGGAAAAATTATATTAAAGATGTTGAAAAGGATGTGTTTGCAAAATATGAAGATGATATGCTGAATATGTCAATAACACAAGGTCGCTTGCTTATAAAGCTGATTGACAGGGAGACACAGAATACCTCGTATTCTTTGATCCGCGAATATCGGGGGAAGTTAACCGCTGCTTTCTGGCAGGGTATTGCCCGTATTTTCGGTTCAAACCTTAAAGAAGAATATGACGCTTATGGTGATGATGCCCTGATAGAATCTATCATCAAAGAAATCGATGCCGGCAGATTATAAAGACCAACTTAAGAACAGACTCGTCAGAATGAAACGGATTTTTATAGCAGTGAAAGTTGAGGTAGGTGAAACCCTTTTGAAGATGATTTCATCACTTAAGTCTGGTTTAGGCAGCGAAAGCATCAAATGGATAAATCCTGACAATATCCATATAACACTGGCATTCCTGGGAGATACTGAGGAGGAAAAAATAAAAATTATCAGTGCAATGCTTAAGGCAAAATGTGAAGGATTTGGAACATTTGAACTGATTCTCAGAGGATCAGGCGTTTTTAAAAATATGAGTGATCCGCGTGTTATCTGGACCGGGATTGAACCATCTGAAAAACTG
>JAPLED010000022.1 GCA_026391475.1 Bacteroidia bacterium
AGGTAAAGCATTATCGACACTGACTCTGTAGAACTGTGTAACAGGCAGGTTCGATTTAAAGATGTAATTTTTGCCTTCGTCGAATGTTTCATAAATACCACCGTCACCACCAATATAAAGGTGTTTTGTGTCATTTGGATCGATCCATAAAGCATGATCATCTACATGCCGCTGGTTATTACCAACATTATTCCATGTTTTTCCGGCATCGAGCGTTACTTTTGAATTAGTCTCCATGCTATAGACCTTATCAACATCTTTCGGATCGCAGTAAATCTCATTATAATACTGACCGCTTGATGCGTAAGTATTCATTTTTTCCCAGGATGCGCCTCTGTTTACTGACCTGTAGAATCCACTGGATTCTCCGGCTGCTTCCATAATAAGATATAGAACATCAGGATTGACAGGTGATATTGCCAGACCCATTCCTCCTATGTTTACTGAAGGAAGCCCGCTCATTATTTTGTCCCAGGTTTTGCCTGCATCTTTCGATTTGTAAACTGCTGATTCGGGTCCGCCACCGATTTTTGTAAACACATGCCGTCTTCTCTGTTCCGAAGTGGCATATAGAACATCAGGATTACGCGGATCAAGCACTACATTATTAATACCGGTATTTTCACTGACATCAAGTGCTTTATTCCAGGTTTTTCCTCCATCGGTTGTTTTGTAAAGGCCGCGTTCTCCACCTGGTCCCCATATTGATCCTTCCGCTGCAACATAGACTACATCTGTGTTTCGGGGATCAATGGCGATCATACCAATTTGTCTCGATTCTTTCAGACCCATATTTTTCCAGCTTGCACCACCGTCTTCCGATTTATAAACTCCATCGCCATAACCAAGCTGACGTTGATGAGTATTCTCACCAGTGCCGGCCCAGATCACCGATGAGTTTTCCGGATCCATTTTGAGACATCCGATGGCATAAGCTCCGTATTTGTCAAAAATCGGTGTCCATGAAGTTCCGTTATTTGTTGTTTTCCAGATGTTCCCTGCGGAAACACCCACATAAATTTCTGAATGATTTTCCGGATTGACGGCAAAGTCGGAAATTCTTCCTGATGCCCATGCCGGACCAATACTTCTGAATGATAATCCCCCGAATGTTGAAGAAGTTAATCCTGCTTCTTTCTTCTCCGGTTCTTTTGCAGCCTCCTTTTTCTTTTGGGCTATTCCGGGGTTTATACAGATAAAAAATCCAAGAAGAAATGCGATGAAAAGACCTTTTTTCATAATTATATAGTTTAACAGATTAGGTTTTTTTGATTCATGCTAAGATAAGAAAATCCTTCTCATACAATCTTCAGGTTATACCGGAATTTGTTTACTTTGTTGGATATTCTACAACATATAAAGATGGAAGAAATTTCAGATTTTTTACTTAATCGCAGGACAATACGAAAATATTCATCAGAACCTGTTGATGATAAGCTTCTTAATGATCTTCTCACGATGGGTTGCCGGGCTTCTACAACCGGGAATATGCAGGTTTATAGCATTATCATAACCAGGGATGAAGAAAAAAAGAGAGAGCTTGCACCATCCCATTTTAACCAGAAGATGATTACTGAAGCTCCTGTTGTTCTGACATTCTGTGCAGATTTCAATAGGTTTAATAAATGGTGCCGGTTGAGAAAAGCGAAGCCGGGTTATGATAATTTTCTTTCATTTATGACTGCTGCTATCGATGCATTAATTGTTGCGCAAACTGTTTGCATAGCTGCTGAATCAAAAGGGCTCGGAATCTGTTACCTTGGTACTACCACATATATGGCTCACAAAATTATAGAGGTTCTGAAGCTTCCCAAAGGCGTTGTTCCTGTAACCACAGTAACTCTTGGCTGGCCGGCTGAGAAACCCGGGCAGGTTGACAGGCTTCCGATAGAAGCAGTTGTACATCATGAGATATATGCAGATTATACCGCAGAAAGTATCAACAGGTTTTATAAGGGAAAAGAAGATAGGGAAGATTCCCGGCAATATATTGAGGAGAATAGTGTAGGGACGAACAACTGTGCGTCCCTGGCACAGGTATTTACAGATGTGAGGTATAAGAAATCCGATAATATTTATTTTTCAAAAATGCTATTGCAGGTATTGAATGATCAGGGGTTTATGAAGCAGTGAACAAGACAAAAGATAAAAGTTAAAAGACAAAAGTTTAAGAAGTTGAATGGGTTGAAGGGGAGAAAAGGAGAGTGGGAGAAGGGGAGCATCTAGTACCAGGCACCCAGTACCAAGTACCAGGTTTTATATAAATTCAATACCAAGTTCTTTTGCAATTTCCACCAGATCATCCTTAATTGCCGGTAACAGTTTAATTCCATCTCTCATATTTCGTACCTCAGCTTCTCTTTCAGGGTCGCCTGGAATAAGTACACGTTCCTGACCCTTAGCCGGTTTTGCAGATCTGAATGTCTCAATCCATTCATCCATCTTTGACTTGAACTCATTAGCAGGTTGAAAAGCATCGATCCGCATAGCTCCGAAAAAATGTCCGGTTCCTTCACCAACTTTTTTATCGAGTACAGGAAGATAAGCTACACTGGGAGGAACAAATGGGCCGAAATTAGCGCCGCTGAAAACGGCTGAAAAAATATCAACTATTGCTGACAGACAATATCCTTTATGACTTCCGTGTACACGGTCTCCGCCCAGGGTAAGCATCGATCCTCCTGATTTGAGTATTGTGGGATCATCTGAAGGTTCCCCGTTTTTATCCTGAACGAATCCGAACGGAACTTTTTTACCTTTCTTTTCTGCCACTGCCAGTTTACCCCGGGCAACAGGTGTAGTTGCAAAATCTGCTACAAATGGTGGATGCTTCATGGCGGGGATGGCAACTGCGATAGGGTTGGTACCCATCATCCTGCTTATTGAGAAAGTTGGTGCAACAAGCGGGTTAGCGTTGGTCAGGCAGATCCCAACCATGTCGTGTTCAAGGGCCATCATCGAGTAATATCCTGCAATGCCGAAATGGTTGGAATTCCTGGTAGCAACCCATCCTGTACCAGCGTTTTTTGCCTTCTCAATGGCAATCTCCATCGATCTTCGGGCGGCTACCATCCCAACAGCATTATCTCCATCAACTACTGCCGTACTGGGGGATTCATGAACTATTGTGACTTGAGGATCAGTATTTATCCTTCTGGATTTCCATAATTCGTAATAGTCTTTTATCCTTATCATTCCATGAGAAGAATGACCCCTTAATTCAGCAACAAGAAATACATCCGCAATAATAGTTGAGTCATGTTCACTGCATCCCATCTTCAGGAAGACGTTCTTTGTAAAATCGAACAGATAATTGTATTGATACATTATTCTTATTATTAAATGGTACTTGGTGCTGGCTACAGGCTACAGGTTTTATCTTTTATCTTTCGCCTTATATCTTTTCACTTTTCACTTTTCACTTTTCACTTTTCACTTTTCACTTTTCACTTTTCATTTTTATCTTTTCATCAAACCCTTCTGAAATTATGATTCACCCCAGCCTGCTGAGTGGGAGTAATAACCAGATCATTAATACAGACATGAGCCGGAAGGGTGGCACAATAATAAATCGCATCTGCAATATCGTCAGCAGTAAGTGCGTCAATCCCTTTATATGGCACTTTTGCTTTTTCCTCATCCCCTTTAAAACGAACCAGCGAAAATTCTGTTTCCGCCATTCCGGGGGCAATATGAGTTACTTTTATGTTATTCTTCAACAGATCAATACGCATCGATTTTGAAAGCGAATCAACCGCAGATTTTGATGCACAATAGACATTGCCATTTTCGTAATTATCTTTTCCTGCAATTGAACCGATATTGAAAATATGTCCTCTGTTTCGTGCAACCATCAGTGGCGCAACCGCTCTTGTAACATAAAGAAGACCCTTGACATTCGTGTCGATCATCCTGTCCCAGTCATCAATATTCCCGGTATCGATATGATCGAGACCAACGGCAAGCCCGGCATTATTAACAAGTATGTCGATGGCTTTCCATTCTGACGGAAGATTTCCGATAACTGATGTAACTTCGTCCCTTTTCCTGACATCAAAATTCAGCGACAGGACTTTGATCTTTCCGTAAGAGAGAAGTTCTTTTTCCAGTTCATCCAGTCTCTCTTTCCTTCTGCCGGTTATTATAATGTTATATCCGTTTTTAGCAAATCGCATAGCAGTTGCCTGTCCAAAACCTGCCGTTGCACCGGTTATCATAAT
>JAPLED010000086.1 GCA_026391475.1 Bacteroidia bacterium
TCAAGCTATAGTAAAGGTTCACGGGGTCTTTCCGTCTTGCCGCGGGGTGAGGGTATCTTCACCCCCATTACAATTTCGCTGAGTCCCTGGTTGAGACAGCGGAGCAATCGTTACGCCATTCATGCAGGTCGGAACTTACCCGACAAGGAATTTCGCTACCTTAGGACCGTTATAGTTACGGCCGCCGTTTACTGGGGCTTCAATTCAGAGCTTCTCATCCCGAAGGACAATAACCCCCCCTCTTAACCTTCCAGCACCGGGCAGGTGTCAGGCCTTATACTTCATCTTTCGATTTCGCAAAGCCATGTGTTTTTGCTAAACAGTCGCCTGGGCCATTTATCTGCGTCCGTCTTGCGACGGAGACCTTTTTCCCGAAGTTACAGGTCTAATTTGCCTAGTTCCTTAGCCACGGATCACTCGAGCACCTTAGGATTCTCTCCTCGACTACCTGTGTCGGTTTGTGGTACGGGCACCATGTACCTGATGCTTAGAGGTTTTTCTTGGAAGTCTGTTTAGGATCACTATCCACTTGCCCGAAGGCTCATGGTACTGTCAGGTTCATCATCACTATGCTATTAACATCGTGATATAACTACACCCTTTAACGTACTATTCCGTCAGTACGCGGATCTTTCACTACTCCGTCACCCCTTCGCAGTACACGGTGGTACTGGAATATTAACCAGTTGTCCATCGAGATCGCCGCTTGGCTTACCCTTAGGACCCGACTAACCCTGATCCGATTAGCGTTGATCAGGAAACCTTAGTCTTTCGGTGGGCCGGTTTCTCACCGGCCTTATCGTTACTTATGCCTACATCTTCTTTTCCAGCCGCTCCAACATACCTTACGATACATCTTCTGCGCTGACTGGAATGCTCCCCTACCAATAACGCTTTAAAGCGTTAGTCCATAGCTTCGGTAATATGCTTATGCCCGATTATTATCCACGCACAACCGCTCGACTAGTGAGCTGTTACGCACTCTTTAAATGAATGGCTGCTTCCAAGCCAACATCCTAGCTGTCTAAGCAGTCGCACCTCGTTAATTCAACTTAGCATATATTTTGGGACCTTAGCTGATGGTCTGGGTTCTTTCCCTTTCGTCCACGGACCTTAGCACCCGTAGGCTCACTCCCGTGTATATCTTGCAGCATTCGGAGTTTGTCAGGGGTTGATAGGCGGTGAAGCCCTCTAGCCCTATCAGTAGCTCTACCTCTGCAAGACTCACCACGAGGCTGCACCTAAATGCATTTCGGGGAGTACGAGCTATTTCTCAGTTTGATTAGCCTTTCACCCCTATCCTCAGTTCATCCAAAAACTTTTCAACGTTTACTAGTTCGGCCCTCCATCCCGTGTTACCGGAACTTCAGCCTGACCAAGGATAGATCACAAAGTTTCGCGTCTACCCCCACTAACTATACGCCCTTTTCAGACTCGCTTTCGCTTCGGCTCCAACTCTTAAAGTCTTAACCTTGCTAGTGAGGTGTAACTCGTAGGCTCATTATGCAAAAGGCACGCCGTCACCACGCCTAAGCATGGCTCCGACAGGTTGTAAGCGCACGGTTTCAGGTACTATTTCACTCCCCTGTTCGGGGTACTTTTCACCTTTCCCTCACGGTACTGGTTCACTATCGGTCTCTCAGAAGTATTTAGCCTTACCGGATGGTCCCGGCAGTTTCAATCAGGATTTCTCGTGTCCCGACCTACTCAGGATACCACTTATATTATTAATACTTATATGTACAGGACTTTCACCTTCTATGGTATGACTTTCCAGACATATTCCATTTCATATTAATAATAATGTCAATGGTCCTTCAACCCCGACAACGCCAAAACGTTATCGGTTTGGGCTATTCCCCGTTCGATCGCCACTACTAAGGGAATCACTTTTGTTTTCTTTTCCTCCGGGTACTAAGATGTTTCAGTTCTCCGGGTTTGCCTCCGTATTGCTACGGATACCACGTCTTCATCGTGGTGGGTTGCCCCATTCGGAAATCAACGGATATATCGGATATTTGCTCCTCCCCGTTGCTTATCGCAGCTTGTCACGTCCTTCTTCGCCTCTGAGAGCCAAGGCATTCACCATGCGCTCTTATTTACTTTCTTGAGTTAATCAATTTTACTAACTTTCTTACCAATATGTCAAAGAACTTTATCAATTTGAAAATGTGTCAATTTGAGAATTTGATAATGAATTCTCAAATCTTCAAATTAGTTAATTTTCAAATTAACTAGTGGAGAATAAGGGAGTCGAACCCTTGACCCCCTGCGTGCAAGGCAGGTGCTCTGACCAACTGAGCTAATTCCCCAATCGCTGTAGTCCCGCACGGAGTTGAACCGTGGACCTCTACATTATCAGTGTAGCGCTCTAACCAACTGAGCTACGGGACTGAATAATACTTCCGTAAACTTAATATGGTGGTTGTATATTCTCCTGTTATCCGCGCTGGCGGATGCTATATAATTAATGAAGTATACCAGGCGGATAAGTAACTTTTTTCCAATAATGGATATAGTTAACTGATTGATTTTCTCCAGAAAGGAGGTGTTCCAGCCGCACCTTCCGGTACGGCTACCTTGTTACGACTTAGCCCCAGTCACTAGTTTTACCCTAGGCCGCTCCTTACGGTTACGGACTTCAGGTACCCCCAACTTCCATGGCTTGACGGGCGGTGTGTACAAGGCCCGGGAACGTATTCACCGCGCCATGGCTGATGCGCGATTACTAGCGAATCCAGCTTCACGGAGTCGAGTTGCAGACTCCGATCCGAACTGAGACCGGCTTTGGAGATTCGCATCCTGTCTCCAGGTAGCTGCCCTCTGTACCGGCCATTGTAACACGTGTGTAGCCCTGGACATAAGGGCCGTGCTGATTTGACGTCATCCCCACCTTCCTCACGGTTTACACCGGCAGTTTCGCTAGAGTTCCCGGCATTACCCGCTGGCAACTAACGATAAGGGTTGCGCTCGTTATGGGACTTAACCCGACACCTCACGGCACGAGCTGACGACAACCATGCAGCACCTTGCAAAGAGCCCCGAAGGGAAGAAGTGTTTCCACCTCATGCACTCTACATTTAAGCCCAGGTAAGGTTCCTCGCGTATCATCGAATTAAACCACATGTTCCTCCGCTTGTGCGGGCCCCCGTCAATTCCTTTGAGTTTCAGCCTTGCGGCCGTACTCCCCAGGTGGATCACTTAATGCTTTTGCTTAGCCGCTGACTGTGTATCGCCAACAGCGAGTGATCATCGTTTACGGCGTGGACTACCAGGGTATCTAATCATGTTCGCTCCCCACGCTTTCGTGCATCAGCGTCAGTAATGGCCCAGTAAGCTGCCTTCGCAATCGGTGTTCTGTGTAATATCTAAGCATTTCACCGCTACATTACACATTCCGCCTACCTTGACCGTACTCAAGACTAACAGTATCAATGGCAATTCTACAGTTAAGCTGCAGGTTTTCACCACTGACTTATTAATCCGCCTACGCACCCTTTAAACCCAATAAATCCGGATAACGCTCGCATCCTCCGTATTACCGCGGCTGCTGGCACGGAGTTAGCCGATGCTTATTCCCAGGGTACCGGCAAGCCCCGACACATCGAGGTTTTTCTTCCCCTGGAAAAGCAGTTTACAACGCATAGCGCCGTCTTCCTGCACGCGGGATGGCTGGTTCAGGCTTGCGCCCATTGACCAATATTCCTCACTGCTGCCTCCCGTAGGAGTCTGGTCCGTGTCTCAGTACCAGTGTGGGGGATCACCCTCTCAGGACCCCTAAACATCGTCGCCTTGGTAGGCCGTTACCCTACCAACTAGCTAATGTTACGCATGCCCATCCCGTACCGTCGAAACTTTAAATATCTAAAGATGCCTCTAAATATCTTTATGGGGTATTAATCCGAATTTCTCCGGGCTATCCCCCTGTACAGGGTAGGTTGCATACGCGTTACTCACCCGTACGCCGGTCGTCATCAATGTATTGCTACATCATGTTACCCCTCGACTTGCATGTGTTAAGCCTCCCGCTAGCGTTCATCCTGAGCCAGGATCAAACTCTTCATTGTAAAAATTTATTCTTAAATCTCTTTACAAAAACCAATCCGTGTACTCAATTCAAAAATACTAACAAGTTTTTTTGACGAGATTTTCCATATCTCGCCTGGTTGTTTACTTCATAATTTCAAAGAACTCCCCTTTTGCTTTTGGGACGACAAAGATAAAAATAATCCTCACGATTTAAATGTCTATATAATGAAAAATACTATTTTCGTAAATATTTATCTGATATGCCGAACATTGTAATTATTCCAACTTACAAGGAAAAAGAGAATATAGAGGCAATAATCAAAGCCATATCCTCTCTTTCCATTCCGTTCGACATTCTTATAATAGATGATAACTCCCCTGACGGAACCGCTGATATCGTTAAAAATCTGCAACCATTAATGCCAAATCTTCACATCATCGAACGACCCGGCAAACTGGGATTAGGTACAGCATATATTTCAGGCTTTAAGTGGGCTCTCGAAAAAGACTATAGCTATATTTTTGAAATGGATGCAGATTTCTCCCACGACCCGCGCGATCTTGTGAAACTGTACAAAGCATGTAAAGATAATGGTGCTGACCTGGCTATCGGTTCAAGATATATCAGCGGTGTAAACGTAGTTAACTGGCCTCTCTCCCGGGTCATTATGTCGTATGTCGCTTCTATCTATGTCAGAGCAGTTACAGGTATGAGAATTATGGATACCACAGCCGGACTCAAATGTTACAGGAGGGAGGTTCTGGAGAACATCAAACCAGACCATATCAGATCAGTAGGTTATGGTTTCCAGATTGAAATGAAGTTTACTGCCTGGAAACTAGGCTACAAAATAGTTGAGATCCCTATTGTTTTCACAGACAGGAAACTGGGAACTTCAAAAATGTCTGGAGGAATCTTTAATGAGGCATTATGGGGTGTCTTAAGAATGAAATTCAGAAGCATCTTCACTAAATATCCAAGAAGGTAAATATACCTTTATATATAGGGACGACGGGTTATAAGTTATTCACCCCTCTCCCGCTCCGCGGGATTTCCCCCAAGGGGGAAAAAATATAGTAAAGTTTTACTGGATTCCTTTCCCCTTAGGGGAAAAAGAAAGGAGGTGAATCGATAGCCTGCAAATTGAATAAGTATCATAAAATGAGCAATATATTAATAAAGAATGCCACAATTATTAATGAAGGAAGAACTTTCCGGAGTGATCTTTTAATTAAAGAAGAACTCATTTCAGCGATAGGATCTGCTGACCAGATGATTGCCCCAGCCGGGACAAAAATAATAGACGCAACAGGATTATTACTGATCCCGGGGGTAATCGACGATCAGGTTCATTTCAGAGAACCCGGACTAACGCACAAAGGTGATATTTTCAGCGAGTCGAGGGCAGCTACTGCCGGTGGTGTAACATCTTTTATGGATATGCCTAACACCGACCCACAAACAGTTTCAATCGACATACTTAATGAAAAATACCGGATAGGTTCTGAAAACTCACTTACCAATTACTCTTTTTATATTGGCGCCACAAACACAAATCTCGATGAAGTGATGAAAGTCGATCCATCGGAAGTATGTGGTATAAAGCTGTTCATGGGGTCTTCAACCGGTAACATGCTTGTTGATAATGAAAATGCTTTGAAAGAATTGTTTGCAAAAGCTTTTTTACCTTTAACCGCTCATTGTGAATATGAACCAACAATAAGGAAAAACAGTGAGATATACAGGGAAAAATACGGGGAGGATGTCCCAATTAAAATGCATTCGCTGATACGCAGCCGTGAAGCCTGTTTTCTCTCCTCATCACATGCCATTAATCTTGCAAAAGAGTATAATACAAGACTTCACATACTTCATCTTTCAACAGCTGATGAGATGAAGCTTTTCAGTAATGAGTTACCATTAAACCAAAAAAGGATAACCGGAGAGGTTTGTGTTCACCATCTATGGTTTGATGAATCATCATATGATGACCTCGGGACACTTATAAAATGGAATCCGGCAATAAAAACCCGGTTCGACAGGAATGCCCTGATCAGTGGTGTGAATAATAATCTTATCGATATTGTCGCCACCGACCATGCTCCGCATACTCTAACCGAAAAAGGGAACAGCTATTTCAAAGCACCTTCCGGCGGACCGCTTATTCAGCACTCACTGGTTGTAATGCTCGAACTCTGGCATAGGAAAGTTTTCAGTCTTGAAAAAATCGTTGAAATGATGTGCCATAATCCTGCTATTCTATTCAATATCAAAGATCGAGGATTTATCAGGGAAGGTTATAAAGCTGACTTGTGTCTTGTCGATCCTGCCAGCCCCTGGGTGGTTTCAAAAAAAAATATCCTTTATAAATGCGGATGGTCACCTTTTGAAGGAACTACCTTCAGATCAAAAGTTGTTCAAACGATTGTAAATGGGACGATTGTATATGACAACGGAGTAATTAAAGAGGATTACAGGGGTCAGCGATTGATGTTTGATCGTTAATAGTTATTGTGCTATAAGAATCAAACCACCTCCCCCTGACGCTTCGGTCAGGGTACTCCTCCTTCTCAAGGAGGAGAAATAGAAGATATTGAATTTCAAAATTTTCCCCTCCTTTTCAAAGGAGGGGTGTCCCGACGAATAGTCGGGACGGGGTGGTTAATGTCTTATTCCTGTCTTACAACAAATCTCACTGTGCTTCTCGTACGTTGTTCAATCATAATTTCTCGTCCCTTAGTTATTCTTTCAATTGCCTCCTGTGTATAATGTCTGATCGACAGCATTTCAACCGATTCATTATATATGGCATTATATTCTGTTTTCAGGTCGGCAATAAGAGCATCCACCCTTACTCTCTCATCATCAACACAGACATCGATGCTTACTGCACTTGCTTCCACAAGGTTTACCTTAATGCCGTGTGCGATAAATGAATGGAAAACCCTGCTCAGATTATCACCCATCACAAATGAGAAATCTTTCGGAAGAATTGAGATAAGTATCTGATCCTCTTTTTTAATGAAAACCGGGATTATCTTTTTAAGAGTTGCATCAGCTTTGATAATAGTCCCTTTTTCACCGGGTACAAGAAATGATCGCACATGAAGCGGGATATTCTTGTTATGAAGTGGTTTAATGGTCTTCGGGTGAATTACTTTTGCACCTGAAAAAGTTATTTCAACAGCCTCCCTATAAGATATTTCATCAAGTTTCTGAGCATCCGGCAACCATTTGGGATCGGCATTCAGGATTCCTGGTACATCTTTCCATACCATAACACTTTCAGCATCAAGCATGTTTGCGAGGATGGCTGCCGTATAATCTGATCCTTCCCTGCCAAGTGTTGTTGTCTGTCCGGTAACTGTTCCTCCTATAAAACCCTGGGTAACATAAATCCTCTTCTTTTTAAAGTCAAAAATGCTTCGTATTCTATTGGTGCTTTCACTCCATAATATATTTGCATCTCTGAACCTGTCATCTGTTATCAGCGATTCCCTGATATCTATCCATTCTGTGTTCATTCCAGACAATTTCAGGAAAGCCTCCACAATTATTGTTGACCAAATTTCACCATAAGAGACTATCTGATCATATTCAAAATCGTGCTTCCCCTTTGATCCAGTCATTAAATAATCTTTCAGACGGGCAAAGGAGATATCTATCTTTTCTTTAACTTCTGAGAAAGTACTGAAAAGTTCATCAATTACCAATAAGTGTCCTTCATACACTTCATCCAGAAGAGCAGTATATTTTTCTTCACCGTTGAGCCATGCCATGAGGACTTTCTCAAGAGCATTTGTTGTCTTTCCGAAAGCAGAAACGACAACCACCAGATTTTCTGACTCCAGCGAAACAATACTGGCGAGATTCCTTATTCCTGGAGCATTTTTTACTGATGCACCTCCAAACTTATAAACCTTCATGGATTCCAATTTGCTCTAAAATTAACATTTCTGCCATATAATTCAATTCCATTGGGAAACATCTCTTTTAAGATTCATTTTAGTAATTTTGCCGGCACGCTTCTACAAATGAAAGAAAACCAAATAACTGGTCACTATAACACCCATCCTGTACTCCCGGCTCTGATTAAAACAATATATGCAGACAAGACCGGAAATATTCGTATTGAAGGACTTTCAGGTTCATCAAAGGCGATAGTTCTGTCGCTCGTTTTTCATAAAACACAAACCACCCATGTCGTAATAATTCCGGAAAAAGAGGATGCTGCCTATTTTTATAACGACCTGATTTCTCTTGTTGGCGAAGATTCTGTTTTCTTTTTTCCATCGACATACAAACGGTCAGTTCAGTATGAGCAGACCGAGCCGGCAAATATTGTCCTTCGCACCGAAGTACTTAATCATCTTGCCTCAGGAAAAAGAAAAGGGATTATTGTTACCTACCCCGAGTCGGTTATGGAAAAAGTGGTGAGCAGGAAAAACCTGAAAAAGAACACTTTCAACATAAGTAATGGTGACAAGATCTCGTTAGAGTTTCTTGAGGAGATGCTTCATGAATACAATTTTGTAAGGACTGATTTTGTTTATGAACCCGGACAGTATTCAATAAGAGGAAGCATAGCAGACGTTTTTTCTTACTCGGCCGATCTGCCCTACCGTATCGACTTTTTTGGCGAAGAAGTCGAAACAATAAGATCGTTTAATACTGATGATCAGTTGTCTGTGAGTATTCACAAGCAGATATCCATTATACCTAACATCCAGGATATATCAATTGAGGAGATCAATGATTCCTTTACCGACTTTTTACCCCCCTCCTCGCTGATATGGATTGAGGATGCAGAATATATTAAGGAAAAGATCAATAATATCTTCTTTCAGACTACACAAAGGGAAGAATCGGGTCAGATATCCGAAAAGAAAGAGTTGGTGATGACAGGGAATAATTTTTTTGATTATTGCAAAAATTTCAGGATGCTTGAGCTCGGAAGGCAAAGCATGTTTGAACCTGAAGCCAGATTTGAATTCCGTACTGAATCCCAACCTGTTTTCAATAAAAATTTCGAATTGCTTTCCGGAAAACTTCTTTCGAATGATGCTGATGGTTACGTTACATACATCATTTCGGAGAGCGAGTCGCAGATCGAAAGGCTCAGGGATATCTTTTCTGAGATTAACCCTGATGTACACTTTACCCCGCTTTTACTGAATCTGCACAACGGATTCACTGATCATGATCTGAAGATTTCGATATATACTGATCACCAGATATTTGACAGGTATCATAAATTCAGGATAAGAGGATACTTTACAAGAAAAGAGAGTATTTCGGTAAAAGAGCTTACAGGACTTAATCCGGGAGATTATGTTGTACACATCGATCATGGTATCGGTAAGTTCGGCGGACTGGAGAAGATTGAAGTTAACGGAAAGATCCAGGAGGCTATAAAGTTGGTTTACAGGGATAATGATATCCTTTATGTAGGTATCCACTCACTTCATCGCATATCAAAATATAAGGGGAAAGATAGTGCTGAACCAAAAATTTACAAACTAGGTTCAGGTGCCTGGCAGAAACTTAAGCAGACTACAAAAACGAGAGTAAAGGATATTGCAAAAGATCTTATCCATCTTTATGCAAAAAGGATGGGCTCTCCGGGATTTTCTTTTTCACCCGATTCATATCTTCAGCGCGAACTTGAAGCTTCATTTATTTATGAGGATACCCCCGATCAATTGACTGCTTCAGTTGCCGTTAAAGAAGATATGGAAGCCGCTCACCCCATGGATCGTCTTGTATGTGGTGATGTAGGTTTCGGTAAAACTGAAATAGCCATAAGAGCTGCATTTAAATCGGCTTCCGACAGCAAACAAACAGCTGTGCTTGTGCCTACAACGATCCTTGCTCTTCAACACTACAAAACATTTTCATCTCGACTCAAAGGATTTCCATGTAATATTGAATATATAAGCCGGCATAAAAAAGTCGCTGATCAAAAGAAGATCCTCTCACAACTGTCTGAAGGAAAGATAGATATAATTATAGGCACCCATAAGCTTGTCGGGCAGGATGTTAAGTTCAAAGATCTTGGACTTCTGATAATTGATGAAGAACAGAGGTTCGGCGTTTCAGTAAAAGAGAAACTGAAGAAGATTAAGGCAAACGTCGACACTCTGACTCTTACAGCTACTCCCATCCCACGCACATTGCAATTCTCGCTGATGGGAGCCCGCGACCTTTCCATAATCAACACTCCTCCTCCCAACAGGATGCCGATTGTAACTGAATTATATGGCTTTAACGAAGAAATAATAAAAGAAGGTATTGAATATGAGGTCTCAAGAAACGGCCAGGTATTTTTTATTCATAACAGGGTTGAAAATATCAAACAGATACAAGCTCAGATCAATCGCATATGCCCCAATGTTAAAACAGCAATTGTACACGGGAAGATGGATGGCATTCATATCGAAAATGTGATGTACGATTTCATACAGGGCGATTATGATGTTCTTCTGGCGACCACCATAATAGAATCGGGACTTGATATTCCTAATGCCAATACTATTTTCATAAATGATGCTCACCACTTTGGTCTCTCAGAGTTACATCAGCTCAGGGGAAGAGTCGGACGCTCGAATAAAAAAGCCTTTTGTTATCTGCTGGCTCCTCCTTTGAGCACGCTCACACACGAGGCACGACGCAGGCTTAAGGCAATTGAAGAATTTTCGGAACTCGGTAGCGGGTTCAATATAGCAATGCAGGATCTTGATATCAGAGGCTCCGGAAACCTGCTCGGAGGAGAACAGAGCGGATTTATTGCTGATGTAGGATTTGAGACCTATCAGCGGATATTAAATGAAGCTCTGATCGAATTGAGAGAGTCTGAGTTCAGAGAACCCTCAACCGATGGAGAGAAGGTTGCTGTACCGATAAAAGCGGGACATGAAAAATCATATGTGTCCGATTTTCAAATCGATACCGATCTTGAAATTATGTTCCCCGATGAATATATTTCAAATATTTCGGAAAGGATAAGGTTATATAAAGAGCTGAATGAGATTGATACAGATGAAGCATTAATATTGTTTGAGAAGAAACTTATTGACAGGTTTGGGAATATTCCTGCCCCGGCAGAAGCTCTCCTCGATATTGTAAGAATCAAATGGATCGCTGTAAAACTTGGAATCGAAAAAATCCTGTTAAAGAATAACCTGCTCATTGCCAACTTCGTTTCGGATCATAACTCACAGTTTTATCGTAGCGCACTTTTCATTTCGATAATGAATTATGTAAACAGAAAGCAAAAGCAGATGAATATGAAACAAAAAACATCAAAGCTTAGCCTTACAGTCTCTGATGTGAAATCGGTTAAATCTGCAATTCATATTATAAAAGAGATTCTTGCAGATTATAATAGAAGTGCCTAGAATGCCAAAAGTTTGCAGTTCATAAAAACTCCAAACTTTAAGTACTTTAAGTACTTTAGGCACTTTAGGCACTTTAGGCACTTTAGGCACTTTTTACTACTTTTGTACCATGAATCTGATCGTTGACATAGGAAATACAAGCACAAAACTGGCAGTTTATAAGGGCCGTGAAAAGCTTTCTGTTTCCCGAATCAATGAGTTAAGTTGCGAGGAGCTGGAAAAAGAGTTGTCGGGTTTTAAGATAAAAAGGGCTATTGTTTCATCCGTGAAAAAGTTACCCCCGTTCATATCCGATCTATTCTTTACCAACATTCCATTTGTTCATGTTCTTTCGTATAAATCCAAGCTTCCTTTCAAAATTGAATATGAAACCCCTGAGACACTTGGACCCGACAGGATAGCCGCGGCAGCCGGGGCATTCAGTCTTTTTCCCGGTTCAGAAATCCTTGTTATCGATGCTGGCACTGCCATTACATTTGATTTTCTCTCAGCCGATATTTATAAAGGCGGAAATATTTCACCGGGATTAACGATGAGATTCAAGGCGCTAAACAAATTTACCGGAAAATTACCACTGGTTTCACCAATTGATAATTATACATCCCCGGGGCGAAATACTACCGATGCAATAACGGCCGGTGTGATTACGGGGGTCACATATGAAATAAATGAGTATATTCGCACGTTTGAGAAAAAGCACACTGAATTTAAAATAATACTAACAGGCGGCGACAGCGGATACCTTAAAGACAAAATCAATCATCAACTCATATATATGCCTGATATTGTGATTGATGGTTTAAATTATATTTTAGAATACGATGCGACATAAACTAATAATAGTCACTTTCATATCTCTGTTTTCTTTTGCATTTACGGCCACCGGTCAGAAACTTGTCAATTCCCCTTATTCAAGGTTCAATATTGGTACTCTGGAACCTGCAGGATCGTTCAGAAGTCTTGGTATGGGAGGTATTGGAACATCATTGAGAGATAACAGCTCAATTTATTTTTCAAATCCGGCATCGTACAGTAGTCTTGATACAAACTCATTTGTTTTTGATTTTGGTCTTGATTATAGCATTAATATCCTCTCCGATGGGGTCTCAAGTTTTTCTTCGGATGATATGAATTTTGATCATCTCCTCCTGGGATTTCCTGTAGCAAAAGGATGGGGAGTTGCAGCGGGCATTGTACCATTAAGTAATGGTTATTATAAATTGACTGAATCTGTTCTGAAGAATGATCCGGAATATGATCCGATTGTGGGAGAATATTCCTCATATCATGTGGGAGATGGAGTGTTTACCAATTTTTTCCTTGGTACCGGAATCAAAGTCAATAAGAATTTTTCAGTCGGTGCGAATATGACACTGCTGCTCGGACAGGTTAAAAGATCAAATCAGTTCGATTTTGCCGACTTTTATAATGTTTTTAATAATAACAGTACAGAAAAACTTTATTTAGGCGGTATTAATTTTGATTATGGGATGCAATATACTGCATCTCTGAAGAATGATTATTTTCTTAATGCAGGTGTTTCACTGACCTCCGGTAAAAATTATAATTCCAAATATGAACGTCTTTCTTTCAGGTATACGGCTTACAGTACAAGAGATACTATTTCATATGTTTCTGATGACTCAACCTCAGCTTTCATTCCGGGTACTTTAAGGCTGGGTATCTCTTTTGGAAAGAAAAACAAATTTACAACCGGGTTTGATTTCATCTCTACCAAATGGTCTAAATCAAAAATTCCCGGAGCCAGTGGTTATGCAGCCGATACAAGATCATTCCTGTTTGGGGCTGAGTACATCCCTGACAAATTTTCAAATTACAGCTTCCTGAAAAGACTGGAGTATCGTATTGGGGGTCATATCGAAGATAATTATTTAATTATCAATGGAGAACAAGTAAAAGAGTATGGCGCGAGCATCGGTATTGGTTTACCAATGAGGCGCACATTGTCAAAGACCAATCTGTTTTTTGATTTTACCAGGAAATACGGTTCTCCGGGTAGTAACCTTCATACCGAAAACTATTACACTATGGGTATCAGCCTGAATCTTTACGATCCTTTCTGGTTCATCAAGCGTAAATATGAATAGAAGTTACGCAGGTAACTATGACTGTTTAAATAGTTGAGAATTTCAACTGCCGCATATGAAACATCCATTAATGAAATTCAAAACTCCCTTCCTGATTACAGTAATTGTTATTGTAACGGGGATGGTTTTATCATGCGAAAATAAAATTAATCTCATCCCTAAATCAGACCTGCTTTCTCTTCCATCACTTACAGTTAAGGATTTTAAAACTGTCTTCAACGATTCCGGACGACTGCAACTTGAGATGTCTTCGCCCCTCTTAGAGCAGTACGATAATATAGACTTCCCATATTCTGAATTCAGATCGGGTATCAAAGTAATTTTTTATGATGGTAAAACGGAGCCTGTTGTATCAGTAACTGCAAAATATGCAAAATACACTAAAACAAATAATATATGGGAGCTTAAGGACAGTGTTGTTGTGATAAATGAGAATAATTATAAGCTCGAAACTGAAGTGTTATACTGGGATCAGCAAAAAGACCTTATTTATACCGATCGCTTTGTAAGGATAACAAATGAGGACCAGATTATGATGGGAACAGGATTCGAGTCTGATCCCCGGCTGGTTAAGCGGACAATCAAGAAAGTGAGTGCTATAATTCCTCTTAAAGATGAGGAATAGTTCGCTGCTTGTGCTTGAAATTATGCTAAGACACAAACAGAGAAAAAAGAGTTAACTTTGATTCATGAACGGAATCCTGATTATACTTCTCGCAATAATCCTTTCTGCGTTTTTTTCGGGTATGGAGATAGCTTTTGTTACTTCTAACAAACTCCGTATTGAGCTTGACAGGAAACAAGGGGTCTTCGGATCTGAAATACTAAAACTATTTACAGATAACCCTGGCAAGTATATTGCCACGATGCTTATTGGCAACAATATTTCACTGGTTGTTTACGGTTTGGTCTTTTCAAGCATCCTGAGACCGGCACTATCGCCACTCATTGATTCCGACCTTTTAATTCTTATACTGAATACATTTATTTCTACTGCTATTATCCTGTTTGTAGCAGAGTTTCTTCCAAAGACCATCTTCATCATTTCCCCGAATTTTTTTCTTAAGTTTTTAAGCATCCCAACACTGTTTTTCTTTTTCCTTTTCTACCCGATAAGCAAATTTACCCTTGCAGCTTCAAACCTGTTTATCAGGGTATTTTTCAGAATCAAAACCGGAGAAAAAAAGCAGGAGAATCTTGTTTTCAGCAAGGTTGATCTTGACCATTTTGTCAATCTGAGCAAGCAGAGTAAAGAAGAATCAGGGCCTGATCATCACAATATCAAGATCTTTCAGAATGCGCTGGACTTTTCCAATGTAAAGCTCAGGGAGTGCATGGTTCCCAGGACCGAGATTGAGGCAGTTGACTGCATGAGTACAGTTGAGGAGCTTAAAGAAAAATTCATCGAAACAAGGCTTTCGAGGATATTGGTCTATCAGAACTCCATTGATAATATTACAGGCTATTTCGAGTTGAAGGATATCTTTAAAAATCCTATAGATATCAGATCATCGTTAAGAAAGCTGGCAATTGTACCGGAAACGATGCCTGCAAATAAGCTACTGAAATTGTTTGTTGATGAAAAGAAGAATATTGCCCTTGTAGTTGACGAGTTTGGCGGAACATCCGGGATGGTAACAATAGAAGATGTGCTGGAAGAGATTGTGGGCGATATTGAGGATGAACATGATATAAATGATCTCACTGAAAAGATTGCCGGTAAAAACGAATATATTCTTTCGGGTCGTATTGAGATTGACTACCTGAATGAAAAATATCATCTTAGCCTGCCTGAAAAAGATGATTATGAAACACTTGCCGGCATGATCTTATTTTTTCATGGAAGTATCCCCGGAAATAATGATGTAATAAGAATCCGGAATATCGTTATAAAAGTATTGAGGGCTACTACAACCAGGCTTGAACTTGTTAATCTGAAGATAGAATAGAAACAAAGGTAACTGGCGGTAGCTTAAGGTAACGATCAAACAAAAAATAGAGGCAACCCAAACCGGGTTGCCTCTATTATAATAAAACTTTTTATGATTAGTTACTTTTTAGTATACGTATGAACTCCCTGTTCCTGAATACCACCATTTAGCCAAAGTGTATAGGTACCTGTCATTTGACCCGTCACGAGATCAATTATACCAGATTCTACTCCTGTCCAACCAGTTGAAAATGTATAGCTGGACATCGTAAAGGTCAACTTGGTTAAATCAAGTGTGAAATTTGCTGTCCAACCTGAATTCCAATAGTTAGTAGTTTTTATAACGGTTGGATTAACCATCGAAAAGGATACAGTATAACTATAATCTTCTGCTGGTTCATCAGCTTTGTAACTACCTGTAAATTTGGCGATAGGTAGTGCACCTGTAGTAAATTTCCAGACCGGACTTACAGATTGTCCGCCATAAGGATCTTTAGCAACAACTTTCCAATAATAATCAGTATTTGCACTTAAAGCTGATGCTATTGTATAAGTTGCACTTGTTAAACCTGAACTTGCTACTGAAGTAGGTGTACTGGAGGTACCCAGATATAAATCATAAGTTAAAGCATCCCCTTCAGGATCAGTTCCAGTCCATGAAATAGTTGGAGTACAAGATACAGCAGTTGCGTTTAAAGCCGGAACCGGAGTAGAAGGAGCATTTGGGTTAGAATTTACCTCAAATTTCCAAACCGGACTTGTTGATGTTATATTTTGGGCATCAGTAGTTTCAACCTGCCAATAATAAGTACCACCTGCTGTACCAATGTGAGCAACATAACTGTTTGCAGTCACATTTGAGGCTACTTTTGCAGGACTTGATGTATTACCAAAATACACATCCCATTTAATTGCACTTGAGGCAGTACCTGCCCATGCTAAATTTATAGCCTGGCCTGCACCGGTAAATGTATTGATTTTTTTTATTTTCAGTTAAATCTTTTAACTCTTTCCTATTAAGCTTAATTTAAATCAATAACTACAATTTAAACCTGCCTGATAAAAAGAGTCAAACTTCTTATATTCTTGTTAAGACTTCATACATTATACGGTTACCTGCAGAGCTAACGTAATAACAATTCAACACAAAAATCTTTGTAACAGGATTATAATAATTAATTTCCGTATTATTTGCAGGAGGAGCAGGAGGGGTTAGAGGATCTCCTGACCATGTAGTAAACATACCTTCGCCACCAGCTAAAGGAACACCGGTAGCCGGATCGATTACCCTCAGGTTACATTTATAACAAGTTACACCACCAACAACAATTGTATTTGTAGTAATCTCAATTTTAATATCATACGGATAGTTTCCAAATCCGGATTTTATAACTGTTTTACAATCAACAGTAGAAACAGTTTGTGTAGCGTTAACCGGCTCAGTAGCGTTACCCGGACGAATACGATAACCTACAGTATGGTAATCGCCTGCATATGGGTTAGATATTGGTAATGTCATTAGCCGTGATCCTGTACTTACCGGATCAGCAGGAATAACACCACCTGTAGCTGAAACTATTGAAACAGGAGCCATGAAATTATCGCATGCATTCAACAGTTGGGCGTTCCATACTTTAACATAAGCATATGCATTTCTCGTTCCTTTTTCAATTACCACAGTGGGTGTGAGAACCTCAATATAAGGGTACAATTTAAAACTTGTTTTGTTAAGTCTGTTGTATCTGGCCCTTGCTGAGTCATTTACAGCCAGAGTAAGTGTTATGTTCTCTGTTGGCAGCTTATCGGAAGCAATATTGACCAGAAATTTGAATGTAACAGGTGTAGCTACCGGTTGCAGTGCAAGAGTGGCTTTTCCCCCATTCCAAACTTCGGCATACATTTTCCCTTCAAGGGAACTTGTCCAATCCATCCCGACGTCATCTTTCAGGCAAGCGTTAAAAACAAGAACCGCTGAAAGAAAGGATACTATTATTAAGATTTTTTTTCTCATATTATTTGATTTAAAATAGTTCATAATTTATGGCACTTTCGATGTTACCGGTTCTGCCAGAAAATTTTTGAAGTATACAGATTGATTGTTCCCTGGAGAAGGACATTATCGTTATTAGTACTGATCTCAGTCTGTGGATAGAGCAAACGAACAGGTGGTGTTGGATTCACCTTTTGGGGATCTGCTGACCAATGAATGAAATCTGGGTAACCTGTTCTTCTGTAATCGGTCCATATAGGCATTGGGCTCAGACCATTTAATGCACACCATTTCTGGGTAAGGATTGTCTGCAATTTGTTTGGAGCAACATCAAAATTAACCAGAGGTTTAGCGGCCTGTGCCAGGTACGTTGCAGCATCGGCTGCAGTTCCCAGAGTTCCACCCTCATAAATAACAGACTGTGTTACAGCACTTTCATAAAATGTTTTTGCAGTACCTGCAATGAATCCTCTCTGAGCAGCTTCGGCCTGCAGGAAGAGACTTTCAATATCAGTCAGAATCGGAGCGTTCTGATTGAATGCTTTTAACATACCAGGACCAATTTTTGATGTATTAGGTACCGTTTGCAGCAACGTGGCTCCAAAATAATTACCTTGTATACTGCTTCCTGTATAAGCCTGAAAGAATCTGAGTTTACGCGGGTCGTTATTGGCGGTCACAAAATCGCAGGCATCCTGTCCTGCCACAAAATAACCAAGACCATCGGCCTGCTGTGAATTATCCTGCTTATAGAAACGCTCCCAGAATGGGTTCATTTTACCGGCTGATTGCAGATACCCGGGGTTAAGCCATGCTCCTTCACCTGCACCCATAAATCCTACTGTGGAAGTAGTCGCCAGAGCACTTGTAATATAAGAAGCTCTTCCGGTCATATCTGATTGATTCATTAAAATCCTGAGCTTAAGAGTATTGGCAAACTTTGCCCATTTTCCCATGTTACCCTGGAAGATAATGTCCTTAGCGCCAACCTCCTCAGCATCAGCAGGAGCTGTAGCTATAAGGTTCATAGCCGAATCAAGCTGAACAACAAGGTTCTCATAAATAGTCTTTTGGTCATCGTATGCCGGTTTCAATATACCCTGATCTGTTTTCAGAGCTTGTGAATAGGGCACATTGCCATATGCATCAACAAGGTTCTGATAGATATAAGCCTTCATGATCTTAGCAATTGCTCTGTAAGGCATCTGTTTAGCTCCTGTTGATGCCTTTTCAATATAGTCATAATTATTAAGGTTAGTGTAGGAGTTACTCCAGTTGCCCTGGAAGTGACTATTCAGAAGGTTATACTGTGTCATATTAAGATCCTGGGAATAACCTCCGCTAATTGACCAGCAACCATACCATTCATATATGAATGCATAATTGCCGGGAGTATTCACAAGTATTGAAGTATAATTGAGTGCTGCAGGCAAAATAAAGTTCGCCGGAACAGCTGATGCCTGGTTTGGGTTCTTTTCGTTTACACTAAGAAAATCTTTTTTGCAAGCGCTTCCCAAAACAAGCAATACAGTTAATAATATAAATAATTTCTTCATATTTTTTTGTTTTAGCTACTTAGAAAGTAAGTTTAACACTAAACCCGTAAATCCTTGTAGGAGGTGTCTGATATTCAGTTGTATAACCAACAGCATTACTGGTTCCGGACCGTGTATTGAATTCAGGATCGGTCCATACATTTGATTTGGGACGCAACATAATCAGGTTTCTTCCTACAACACCTATCTGAGCACCTTTGATTTTGCCGCCAAGGATATTCTTAACAGGAACATCATAGCTAAGAGATACTTCTCTCAGTTTCCAGAAAGCGGCACTGGTTAAATATGTGCTATTAGTACTGTTAAGCGTACTGCCTGTCCACATAGCTCGTGAGGCGTTACGTGTAATTACGTTGGTATTGGTAACGTAGACCGGGTTAGCAGTAGTACCGGTATTGATAACAGAATTTGGAATAACGAAGTTCTGACGTCCGTTCTGAGCTGAATGCCATGAAGTACCTGTGAAATCAAGGGAAGTACCGACAGCATTCATAATTACGTTACCACTTCTGTAGTCAGCAACAACATTTAAGTTAAGACCTTTATAGCTAAGTGTATTGACGATGCCGAGAATATGATTCGGGTTACCGTGTCCCATTACTTTCAAAGCCGGGTCTCTTAATGGTAATCCTGTCTGTGCATCAACAACCAAGTGACCTTCAGGATCTCTTACAAAGTCAGTAACTTTGATAGCAGGGAACTGCTCGCCGACTATTGCATAAGAAACATCTTGAATTGGTAATTCATTCAGGCCGGGAAGAATTGATAGTACCTTGCTTGTATTGTAAGTATAGCTGATAGTCATGTTCCAGTTAAAATCGCCAAGATCAAGAACCGGATTCAGTTTAAAGTCTGCCTCAAGACCTTTGTTTTCCAGTTCTCCTGCATTTATGTATGCACTGGCATACCCGGTGGCATATGATATTTGTGCAGGAATTGTCTGATCCTTCGTGTTTTGTTTATAGACATTAATATCGAGGCCAATTCTGCTTTTAAAGAAGCTTAATTCAATACCGGTTTCAATTTCCCGGGTGAGTTCAGGCTTCAGCAACGGATTGCTCAAAGTCGTGCTGAGCACATATCCGCCGTTAGATCCATATGGGAATCCTGCTCCGGTAGCAAATGAAGGCAGAGTTGCATACCAGTTTCCTAAAGAGATCTGACCTGTTTTTGACCAAGCGCCTCTGATCTTTGCATATGATAGAACTGAGTTGTTTTTCAGAGAAGGAATTGCTTCTGTCAGTATTAAACTGGCATCAACTCCCGGGTAAAAGAATGAACGGTTGCTTTTTATCAATCTTGAATCCCAGTCATTTCTTGCCTGACCATGAAGGAAGAGGAATTCTTTGTACCCTATAGTAGCATCGGCAAAGAGACCCGTTGAATTACGATTCTGTTGATCTTCAGTAACGCCGGGTTCACCAAGGCGATTACTTACGTTATATAAGAAAGGTATGACAACAGAATTATTTACAACCTGAACGTATCTGTATTTATTTGAATACATCGAGTTTCCAAGGATCAGTTTACCGGTGAAATCACCAATTTTATGATTCAGCTGGATCATAAAGTCACCTGAAAGGACGATTTGATTATAAATAGCATCATTAGCGATTCCTGCAAAGGGTGATCCGGTGGCATTATGTCCGGCCTGCCATGGATCTGTCACCATATATGAATTATATGCAATCCCATCTCTGAAGAATGTAGAGTTAGTACCGGAATAAGTGATACCTGCACGATAAGAAATGTCAATCCATTTTGCTGGACTTAAAGAAAGAAGTGCAGAACCAAGAAGATTATCGACCCTGGTATCATATCTCGAATATTTAGTCTGCCAGTAAGGGTTTGGATAATAAGCATTAAAATACCCGTTATTGTTTGCAAACTTATTATTATCAACATCCTTATATGCGGTAAGATCAACCTGGGCAGGGGTATTCAATACGTTCCAATAAATCGGTCTCCCCTGGAATGGTTCAGTTCCGGATGTACTTGTGTTTGTTTGTGTGTAACCCATGGTATAATCAGCATGGAAAATTCCGGTCGTTCTTGAACCGGCAACGCGAACACCTGTTCTTCTGTTCTTATCGCCTGGAATAGTACCAGTAGTGTTTACATCCTGTGCAGAAAGATAAAAACTGTTGTCGTTATCTCCTACAGAGTATGAAATGTCATTCTGCGTTGAAACCCCTGTGTTAAAAAATTTAAATTTCCCATTTGGTACAGCGCTGTACTTAACAGTCTGGTATGAACCGTCAACCAATACACCGCCAAGGATCACCTCCTGGCCGTTAAACTCAGGACCGTAGCTCTGGTTTTCATAAGATGTATAAGGATCTGTGTTACGGTCAGGTCCAATCCAGAATGTATAATTCGGAAGAGAGTTTATTGTATCTTCACCGGAACCTGAACCAAAACGAGTCTGAAGTTTTGGCAGATAAGAGATCTGTTCAAAAGTTGTGGTGTTACTTATTTTAATAACAGGTACATTGCCAGAACCTCTCCTTGTGGTAACAATCAATACTCCGTTTGAAGCATCGTTACCATAAAGAGCTGAAGCACTTGATCCTTTCAGTACGTTAACACTTGCAATGTCGTTAGGGTTTATCGAGTTAAGATAGGTTGCACTTACAGGGACTCCGTCAAGAACAACCAAAGCCTGGTTACTTGCCAGGAAGTGGCGGTTACCTCTAAGAGTGATCCTTGTATCGGGGTTAACACCGTTGTTTACAGTGTTAATCTGCAAACCTGATACTTTGGCAGTCAAACCATTGACAACATTACTGACGCCAGCCTGGGTAAGCTCTTTGTCTGATACTTTTTGAGTAGCAATACCTAGTTCTTTTGATGGCCTCTTAATTCCAAAAGCAGTTACAACAACCTCTTCCAGACCAAGGATGTCTGATTCCATAACACAATCAATTACAGTGCGACCTGCAATTTCAATCTCCTGCTTTTTCATCCCGATATAGGAGAAAATAAGAGTTGTTGCGTTCTGAGGTACAGTAATGGAGTATTTCCCGTTAACATCTGCAGAGGCACCTATTGTTGTGCCTTTAACCTGAACACTTACTCCAGGAATAGGACCTTCCCCCTTAACTCCTGATGTAACTGTACCTGTAATGACTTTCGTCTGTGCGAATAGTATAGATATACCTAACACAAACAAAATAATCAACAGAGATAGTTTCTTCATACGAATTATATTTTAGGTTTTAGTTTATGGCGCTAAAGGTACTTTTTCTTTTTTAAAAAACAAAATTCAGAAAAAAAAAGAAACCTGCGCAGATTAATCCCTCAATGACCGGAAAAGTTGTGGTGAGTTATTAAAAACCATTCCCCCGGTTTTAAAGAGTTATTTTATCAGAAGTGGGATGCTGTAAAATCCTGTTTCCCCGGCTGAGGATATCCCTTCAACAATAATTGTATAAACGCCTGATTCATCGGAGGTAAAAAACTCAATCGCCGCTTTGCCATCCCTTGTTGATTTTAAATCGGGTTTCCAATAAAGAGTGTTACGAAAATCAGGTATACGGCTCTCTTTTAATGAATCGATACCGTAATCCGGGGAATAAAAATTGTATTGTGGTGTATATCCTTCGAATACCTGCTTGTATACAGAGTTGTCTGATTCAAGAGCGCTTAGATCTCCCTTTTTTGTAGTGAAACTCACTATACCATCAAAAATGTAATCGGAGAAAAAGTACCGTCTGTTAATAATATCTATTCTTTCCATGTCCTTTGAATTGACATTTAATAAATTTTCAATACCATTAACCGGTACTCCATCGATCAGAATTAATGCCTGATTTTCAAATGGTTGATATGGATAACTATTTATGATCTTAAAACTATATTTCTTATTCCTTCTGATTATCATTATTTCGGGAAGAATCTCTTTAACTATCTCCCTGATATTTTTCAGTTCGATATAATCCGACATCTTTATCCTGCGGTCAGGTTTACCATAGAAGTCTCCTATTATAGCATGTATTGGAATTGTCGGTCCTTTTTGCCTGAAAGGCTCATAGATATTATTTATCTGCATGCTGATAACTGCATTATTTATGCTCTCTGTTTTACTGCTGTCGAGATAAAATATATCGGGTTTATTTTCATTGAAAGTACTACAGAATGGCTGGCTAAGCTCAACATAACTGTCTGACATCTCGCTGGACAATGGCTGAATTACCAGCTCACTAAAACCATTCTGCTCTCTTATAACAAAATTAAATTCTCCTTTGTCATTTGTTTTTACAAACTGACATCTGGCCGTTTTTCCAACAAAAGAGAGAGAGATATCGATGTTTTTCAGTGGTTCATTGGTTGTCTTATTTTTAATTATACCGCTTAATAATGGCCCCTCTATCTCTGGCAAATGATCCGGAATTGTTCCTGTAGAGTTTTTTATTGTATCCCTGTAACTCATAACATGCAGATTATCTAATCTGTATATTGGATTCATTCTATCTATGTTGAGCAGCTGAGGTTTGACCACAGATATTGATAAATCGGTTTCAACCGGATTTCCAGCCATATTAGTAACCGAAATATCAATTTTAACTTTTTCTCGTGTCAGATATTTATCTTTCTGAGGTTCAACCTTTATGATAAGGTTGCTTCCATTTTCATTATTTATCAACCTTTCTGCTGCTTGAACTCCGGCTGGGGATGAAAAATCAGACCCAGTATTCTGTTCTTTGGAATGATTTATCAGCTTATCGATATTTTTAAAAGGATTAAGAATAGTAATAGTTTTATAAAAAAACAGATCTTCTGAATAATTAAGCATCCATTTTGTATAGGCACGAATTAAATAGTTGCCCGAACTTAATGTATCAGAGAGCCTGAATCCGGTAGACCCCGAGGTTCCTGTTATCCATATTTTTACCTGGTTAACAGGATTGTTTGTACTATCAAGCAATTCAATATAAGCAACTTTGCTCAAATCAGAGGGAGTATATGTAAGCCCGTTCATTTTATATACTTTTAACCATACCTGTTCTCCTGTTATGTAGATATCACGGTCAGTATGAATAAAGAGTTTTTCCCGGTAGTTTTTTATCTTAAAAGAATCGATGTCCGCATCAGATATTTGCGCAACGGCTTTACTACTTAACGAAATAAATAAAAATGAAAGTATAATTTGCCAGATGCGGATGTTATAGTTTTTCATAAGAATAATTCAGCCTGGTTTAAGTCGATCCAAAAATCAGGTTTAATTAAAGTCCCCGACAACTCACAATCCGAGCAAATTCGCGATGTAAAAACCACGCTGTTTGTTTTATATAGCCCATCACCAAAATTTTGCAGAATAGTCTGATTTCCGATTTCATCAGTTATAGTCATATCAGCATCATTTACTTTCTCCGGAATTAAATCCTCCGCCTGCATTGTTCTTGACAATTTAACTTCATATGACGCCTTTTCGTCAGTGATCAGACCTTCAACCACCAGGAGAGATCCATAACCGCTCAATTTGGGTTTATAAGGATCGATACAGGTACAAAGCGCAATTACAATAAAAATGGTAATCAAAGACTTTGGTCTTGTTTTCAATATGCGTACGTTGTAAATATTTTCATCCTTTTAAACAAGCCACTTTAAATTGAAAAGCAAAAATAAAACAAATTAGATACCTTAAACTATTGGGCAGGAAGAAAATTTTAAAAATCAGTACCTGTAAGTAAAGTGTAATTCTCCAGAAAAATTGGATAAGCGGTCTTAAAATCACTCGCATAGTGTTTTTCGTCCATTACTAGAAGAAATGGAAGTGATAGCCAAGACTAGTCAGTCAAATCTCAGAGCCTCTTAATCCAAATCACCACCAAGTGTTATTTGATAATTTAATAAACCCGATAACTTGCTCTTCCTGTTCCAACTAAGTTGTTGAATGATATACCATTAATGGTGATTAATGCCGGTCCGTGATGTTTAAGATTAATGTATTTAATTTTAACAGGCTCTTTCCCGTCAAAGTAAACTTCAGGATTCCAGAAAATCGTCGAACGGTTCTGAAGAGTTGGATCAATATCAATATCTGCTTTTGTCGGGCTATAAAATTCTATGTATGGGCGGTAAATACTTATGGGTAAAAGCATATTGTCCTTTTTATGCTGTAATTTCCAATCAGTACGAAGCTTCATAAAAGTCGGATCATTACTCATGGTATTAACAAAGATTACACCCCCTTGTGCTGCTCCTCCATACCTGGCATATGCCTGGCTCCCCATGAGGACTGTAAGAGATGTTATTTCATTCGGAGAAGTCGATCTTACTGTCCGCCAGCCATCAGAGTATCGGGGCACTCCGTCAAGAACGATAAGTGCTGGAACAACACCTCCGAAAAGAGATCTAGGGGGGCGAAGGATTATATAGTCATCAGTCATCCGGTATGGACTAATCAATCTGCGTATTGCATCATCCAACGAAAAAGATGACCAGAGAAGTTCATAGTCAAGACTCCTGATATCTGCATATTGATATGTTTCTTCATATTTGTCGTGGTATACTTTCTTATTTTCCGGATGTCCGATAATAATAACTTCAGGAATCGCTATTACGCTGTCTCCCAAAGTAATGTTATAAGAACCAGGAGCGATAGTATAAACATTTAACGGGATTGTGGGTTGTGGTGTAAACAGTTCCTTGCTTTTAAAGTACTTTTCATTATAAGGAATACTTAACATAGCCCCCAAAACTCTTTTTTTGTTTTCAGTGTTTGGCAGCATAGTTACAGATCGTGTGATTTCAGGAAGCGAATCTAACAGTAATGTAATATTTCCGGTTTTGTTTGTAAGCAGATGCTTTATTGATGGCCCCTCAAGTGAGATAAGATCCAATCTCCTGTCAGCGCGATTGTTCTTCAAAGCATATAATATTTTCATATTCAGCATTTCATAGTTGAGAGGTTCTTTGCTAATTGTCTCTTTCTTACTAAAATCCCAATTAAATTTACTCCAGCCATAAACCATCAACAGTAAATCACGCTCTTCATTTGTAAGATTTTCAAGCCCCTTAACCAATGCTTTGGGTGGCAGGTTGCCAGGAAAGTTTGGATGATAATTATAGGCATACTCAATTCCGGGGGTAAATATTTCTGCATTATGACCTGATATTGAGTCAGCAACAGCTATTGAGAAGATTCCTTCAACAGGATTTCCGGATCCATCGGTCACTGATATTGAAAGTTCAGTCTCCTGCCCGGGGGTATAAAAATCATTTTCAGAAGTGATGTTAAATTTAAGGTGTTTATCAGGATTTACATAAAACAACCGCTCTGCAACCGGTCTCAGCTCTTTGTTGAAAAGTGTTATTTGTGCCACACCTGAAAGCAATTGATCTGTTTCTACCACGATACGCTGTTTCTTTTTTAGCGTAAGCTCCTGTGAAAAAATCTGGGTCATATTCATGGTACCGGAAACAAATACTGTTTCACCATTATAATTATTTGATTGAATTTCAACAGCAAATGATCTGTTATCTATAGGCTTAACATCAAGGCATATTCCTGATTCAACCGGATCAGGTAATGGCCAGATTTTTTCTTTTCCTGCACCTTTTGTAAGCTCCACAAACATCCCGGGCTGAGGAGTATAGACAAAGAAGCCCGGACCATAAGCGCTTGATTTTATTGTATCAACAAAAAATCCATTACTGCTTTTTAATAACCCCTCAACATGTACAGATTCTCCTTTAATATTTGTAGCATTAAAGCCTATTCTTTGTTCCAGACCTGCAACTAAAGTACCTCCTTCCGGTAAAAATCTTAAATCGAGATATTGGTCATTAAAAGGAATTTTGAAATCCCTTTTGACAGATTCTTTATTCGTATTCTTTTTAGTGATAATCTGTAATTTGGGTTGAATACTAATTGTGTCGGGTATTGTAAATCTGATGACAGATTCTCCCTTTGTGTTTGTACGAGTCTCATTGGTTTCAATAGAATAATTGTCAGTTGTCAAACTGTATTGAAATTTCTGCTGACTTTTTGGTTCACCCTTTGCATCAGTAATTTTAATAACTGCTTCAAGAGTATCTCCAGGCTGATAATTCTCCTGGTCAAATGTTATTTCAACTTTCTCAGGATCATCGTCTTTTGCCTTAACATATAAATCGAGTTGAAATGCATCCATCGGATCAAAATTCTGCATCATACCGGTAAAAGCAATAAAGTGATATTTTCCAAATCCTGCATTAGCTGGAATAGTCATCCATCCTGATGAAGTGGAGTTTTCAATTTTAAACCTGGAACTGTCAATCATCTTCTGTTCATCATTATAAAGAATGGCATATAATGAGACACTATTTGACTCAAAAATGTTGGTAAATCTATCCCTGATATATGCCTGAAATCGGATTGTATCACCCGGTTTATACATGTTTCTATCAATATGAACGAAAACCTGATCTTTACTTTTAGAGTTTTGTTGGGCAAGCAGATATTTTTCAATTGGTGATATGTCCTTGTTAATATCGGCCACATCTTTTCCTATTGCATAAGGCAGGAAATCAAAAGGAAGCATATCTGCAATCCTTTCGTTAGCCATTTCTCCGCCCCATGTTATAGAATACGGGGTATCAAAAAAACCATTTTGATAAACATTTAATGTATCAGAAAAAAGCATTGTACTTATAAATTTATGAGGTTGAAAACCAGTAAGACCGGTAGCTAGCTCCGCATGGTTGTCTGTATAGCCTATCAATAATGGATTATTATAATACAAAGTCATGTAATTGCTGTTATATGATAACCTGAGATCATTTCCAGGAATTAGCTTAATTATAGATAACTCTTTGGTAACAGTATCTATTTTACCTTCAAATATTTGGAAATTCTCCTGATATAGGGAGTCTGAAAAAAGTGCCCTGAAAAGATGCATTCTTGAACCGTAATAAGCAGATAATCTGTTTCGTGCCCACCTTTTACTATCTCTTGGTGCACCTGTTAATGGTTGAAAATAATGGTTGCCTTTAAACTTTAAAAATTCGGTTTCAAGGTTATAACTAAAATCTGACAAATCGTAAATTATTATGTATCCTAAAGCCCTGTTTTCTATTCGCAGTGGTTTAAGTGAAAAACCGGTTAGAGTCTTATTCTGAGCATTTCTATATAGATGGAGATCCTCTGGATTGACAATTTTGCAGTCTTGAGAGTTAATTGTTTCGCCAAGGAATAGCTTAACAAATTGAGTATAGTTTGTCAGCCGGTTTTTATCTTTAGATTTAACAGTAACCTCCTTCAATAGAAAAAAATTTACTGAAAGCTTTATGTCGATTTTCTGCTTTTTCCCCTCCGCAGAGATAAATTGTGAATGGGATTTATATCCGATACAAGATGTAATCATTTCATACACCCCATCCCGTGAAATAGTTAATGAATAAACACCTTCGGCATCTGTCAAAACACCAAAGGTTGTTTTTGATAAATAAACAGATGCAGAAGGGATAGGCTTATTCAATGAATCCGTTACAACTCCTGTTATAGTGGTCTGTGCATTAAGGTTGTAACTTAAAATAATAAACAGGACAGTGAAAAAGACGCTTAGTCTCATGGTTTAATTTTTTGATTTCCTCTCTTTCATTCGAATCAAGATAAATTCTTATCCCGCTCTGAGTTTTGCTCTGGTTGTCAGAAAATTTCTCACCCTTTTAAACAAGCCACTTAAAATTGAAAAGCAAAAATAAAACAAATTAGATGCCTTAAACTATTGGCCAGGAAGAAAATTTTAAAACCCGGTTTCCACCATTAAAGCATGGCGTTCCAGACCCGGAAAAAAAATTTATTCTGTTTGAATATTCTCTTCTACTTCAAGTCGATCCAGTATTCGGGTTTCACAAGTGTTCCGGTCAACTCGCAATCGGAGCAAATGCCTGTTGCAAAGACCAGTTTACGAAGTTTCCTTGTTACAGGATCATAAAAAGGTTCAATAAAAATAAATTTAGCATCAGACCACATTTTGTATAATTCGTCCCATGTAGGTGGAACACAGAATTGACAAGCATAGTCCTCCGGAGCAGTTTCAATTCTGGCACAACCATAATGGAATAGAGGAAGATTAAGTTTTGTCAACTCCATAAATGTTATATCTTTTCTTTTTTGACTTACAGCCGAGACCTGAAAATACCCCAAAACTCTTTCATAGGGATTATGTACATTAGAAATATTGCAGATCACAGGGAAAGGTTGTGAACCAAAAATATCGCCGCTACTTTCATTCACCTTTTTCAAATTATCCCAAAATTGGGACTCCTTATCTGAAATAGAATATTGCTTAACCAAAATGCTGTATTGGATTGTCAGGCGATCTGATTGATCAGATCCGATAAAGTTAAGAGGCACATTCTTAATAAAACCGGCCTGTTCGGGGGGAAATGATTGAATTAATATTTCCTTTGATCTCTTCTGCTTCCAGCAAAATTCCTTTACAACATCAACCGGCAAAATTGTCGAGTCATTGATAAAATTAAATTTTTTGAGTGTTGGTAACCTGAATTTCCATGTTTCCTCATATCCCCATCTGAAATAGTTATTGATTCCATCTCCCTCTTTCGAATCAAGATAAATTCTTATTCCCTCATGAGTCTCGCTCTGGTTATTGGTAAATTCCTCAGCTTTTTCGAAATATAGACTGTCAATCTCAGGGACAGGCAGCATCGTGCATGGCTCAGATTGATAATCTTTGCCATTGAGAGTAGCTATATGCAATATATAAGTTTTCCCGGCAGCGCCGGTAAAAACCGTACTATCTGTTTTATATAATCCGTTACCAAAATTCCGGAGCATGGTTTTATTTCCGCTTTCATCTGTAATAGATAGGACAGCGTCAGATACTTTTTCCGGAATTGAATTCTGTGCCTGCATCGTTCTGGACAATTTAACTTCGTATGATGCATTTTCATTGGTGAGCAGACCGTCAACCACAAGAAGGGATTCATATCCCTTTAATTCAGGGATATATGGATCTATACATGTACAAAGTGCAAATACAATAAAAATTGTAATGAGAGGTTTTGGTCTTGTTTTCAACATGTGTTCGTTATAAATATTTTCATCCTTTTAAACAAGCCACTTTAAATTGAAAAGCAAAAATAAAACAAATTAGATACCATTGATTATTGGGCAGGAAGAAACTTTATAAAAATAAAATTAAATTAATCTTATCCGGTTATGGACAATTTATTAATTTGGTAAATTAAAAAAGCACCTATTTCTTAATGATGAAATTCATATATCCACCTTTATTCTTATTGTTATCTATCCATTGTTCAGGGCAGGTTTTTGATCAGCAAAAAAAATATCCAAACGGAGATACGAACAAAAAAAATGATCTGCAATTTGTAACACTCCAGACAGATTATATCACCAAGCTTTACTACCAGGTAATTGCAACTCCGAAAGATATTATTAATGGAAAGGAATGTCTGCCGTACTCTTTCAGAAGCAAAACGACTCCAATGTTTTATTCCAGGGAAAAACTTAATGCAACTTTAAATGTCAATAACAGGCTATATAAAAATATCAAATTACAGTATGATACCTTCAAGGATGATCTCATATATATCGATACAAACAGAATAATTAATTTTGAATTCCCCAGGATAGCGCTAAATAAGGATATTATTGAAGGATTCAGTTTATATATTAATGGTGACATTATTAATTTCAAGCATTTAAGGTTCCCGGAAAGCTCAGACAAAAAACTTGTGGATGGTTTCTATGAAGTAGTTTATGAAGGGTCGTCAACACGGTTTATAATTAAACACCGTTCAACTCTTTACAATAAAGAGGGATTAAATGAATATAAGTATTCACCTGAAAGATATGTTTCAATAGGAGAAAAATATTATAAAATAAGAAATAAGAAGAACTTTATATTGATGTTCGGGAATCATTCACAGGAAATTAAAGAGTTTTTGCGTAAAGCAGAAATAAGGATAAAAAAAGCCGGGAAAGATCAGATTATTGAAGTATTAAAGTATTATGATTCGCTAAAAGAATCAGGAAGGTTAACAAGATGAAGAAATTTCCCTTAATAGTCCTTATCTTATTTGCATCATGCCATCTTTTTGCACAGGAGAAAAAATTATCTCTCCAGTTCAGCCATATATTATTTAAAGAGCTTGCTGATACCATTGAGAAAACTATTCCTGTAAAAATCTATTATTCAAACAATTGGGTTGATAGTCTTTATCTCAACATACATGTAAACAATGACTCGATAACAAGTCTGTTTGACAGATCATTGGAAAATACCGGATTCTTCTTCATCATAACCGATAAAAATAAGGTTATACTTTCAAAAGGGTTCCGCATCAAAACCAACTTTAGCAAAGAATATACTGAACAACTGAAAAAGAAAGCAATCCAGCCCGATACAATTCAATATTTTCAACTACCCCCGGAAAACAAGGAAACGTCTATAAATGACGAGTTCAAAATATTTAAAATAGGAAATCCTTCAGCATTAAAAAATGGCGGAACTGCTTATATTTCAGGCACTTTAATAAATTCCATTACAGATGAACCTCTTCCCGGGGTAATTGTATATGTTGAAAAGCTGAAAGTAGGTGCAATTTCAAATTCAGTTGGTTATTATACGCTGGAATTGCCTAAAGGTCAATATCAAATTGAGTACAGAATGGTAGGGTTAAAACCGGTTAAAAGAAATATAGTACTATATTCCAACGGAGCACTCGATGTAGGAATGGTTCAAAGTACAAAACAGCTGGATGAGGTATTTGTTTCAGCCAATAAAGAAAACAAAGTTCAGGATGTAAAAATGGGTATCGAAAAAATCAGCATGAAGATGATAAAACAGATACCGATGGGAATGGGAGAAGCCGACCTGTTTAAAAGTTCATTATTATTGCCAGGTGTTCAATCGGTAGGTGAAGCTTCGAACGGTTTTAATATCCGGGGAGGAAGCATCGATCAGAATCTGATCTTGTTCGATGGCGCTCCTATTATAAATCCATCTCATTTTTTTGGTTTTTTCTCTTCATTCAATTCAGATATAATTGAAGATGTCACTCTCTATAAAAGTGGGATCCCGGCTAAATACGGAGGAAGAGTTTCGTCGGTTATGGATATTTCACTTAAAAAAGGCTCCAGGGAAAAAGTTAATATTAGCGGGGGCATAAGTCCTTTTACCGGAAGATTAATGGTTGAAGCACCAATCTTAAAGAAGAGCAGCTCATTCATACTAAGCGCAAGGACTACATATTCGGACTGGATACTCGGATTAATGAAAGATAAACGCCTTCAAAAAAGCAATGCAGATTTTAATGATATCCAGGGATTGGTAACCTTCGATATTAATCCTAAAAACTCCGTTTCTGTTTCGGGATATTTAAGTAATGACAGCTTCGACTATTTTAAAGAGTATGGTATCAGATACATGAACTTATCATCAACCATTAAGTGGAATCATACTTATAATACAAAGCTCTCTTCACAGTTTGCTGGAATATTAAGCAACTATGCTTATGAGATCGACTCAAAACAAGATTCAGTATCATTTAATTCACTGAATTATAAGCTGAACCAACGCATTCTCAGATCCGATTTCACATACTTCCCTGCTGAAAAACATAAAGTTGAATTCGGATTAAATGCAACTAATTATTCATTATCTCCCGGCACCCAAAAGCCTATCGGCGAATTTTCCCAAATTTTGCCAAAATCTCTTGAGAATGAACAAGCTTTTGAATCTTCAATATATTTAAGTGATGAGTTTGAATATTCACCAAGACTACTGTTTTCAGGTGGCCTCAGATTCACTTTATTTACTCCTTTTGGACCTAAAACAGAATATCTCTATTATCCTAACACTCCCAGGTCGCTGGAAAATATTTCAGATACTCTATTATACAGGAAAGGGCAAATTATACGAGTCTATCCGGGATTGGAATTCAGGCTTTTATCCCGGTATATAATTACCCCTGATTTGTCTGTAAAAGCCGGAATTCAGCGTAATTTCCAATATATTAACATGATCTCCAATACCACATCGATGTCGCCGACCGATATCTGGAAATTAAGCGATAACTATATAAACCCACAAAGAGGAGACCAGTTTTCATTGGGGATATATAAAAACTTCAGAAGCAAAGCAATAGAAACATCTGTTGAAGTTTATTACAAGATATTAAAAAATATCCTCGACTATAAAGGTGGAGCCACCCTGCTCATGAATGATCATCTTGAGACAGATATTCTGAATGGTAAAGGGAAAGCTTACGGGATTGAGCTTATGGTTAAAAAACAAATCGGGATATTAACAGGCTGGATAAGTTATACTTATTCACGGTCATTGCTCAAAATTGACGGATTATTTGAAGAAGAGAAAGTTAACGGAGGGAGATATTTCCCGGCAAATTTTGATAAGCCACATGATTTAAAGATTGTATCTAATATCAAATTATCAAGAAGATTAAACTTTACAACAAATCTTATATATAACACCGGCCGTCCTATAACTTATCCGGTTGCTTATTTTAATTTTTATAATGTATCGAGAGTTTTTTATTCAGATAGGAATGAATTCAGGATACCCGACTATCTCAGACTTGATTTTTCAGCCACAATGAACGGAAACCTAAAATTCAAAAAATTAAGTCACTCCGCATTAACTTTTACTGTTTATAATGTTCTTGGCCGGCGAAATCCTTATTCAATATTTTTTAAAGTTGAGGATGGTATTGTTAACGGTTATCAAATGTCGATTTTCGGCCAACCAATAATTATGCTTACTTACAGCTTCAGGATTCGGGGAAATGCATCAAATGATTTATAATATAGCACAGATTCCGGCAAGATAAAAATATATGAACTACAAATCCTTTGCCGCTATCATTAGTCTAGTCATCTTAGCCTCAAGGGATAGGGGAAATAACTCATTATTAAATATTTAAACTAAAATACAACTATTTTTTCAAAGTATTGTTCCTACGAAATTCCTCAGCAGCAATACATATCTGATTATAAACATCTTCCCCCAGAGCCCTTATTAATGGCTCCTTAAGAAATTCATAAACATAAATTCCTTCCTCGGCACCTGTCTTACACGCAGGAGAGCAAATAGCTAATTCTTCATAATTTACAGCTTTAAAATCCGAATAATATTTGATACGGACAGGAAAGAGATGACATGATAATGGTTTTCTGAATGAGATTTTACCATCGGACCACGCCTGTTCAATTCCGCACATGAATATATTGTCCTTCAGAATCGTATATGCACATTCTTCATTACCGATGAGAGGAGTGACATTGTCCCCTTCAAAATCGATAACACTGGCACCCTTTTCAGCAATTGCTGATTTCCCGGCTTCCCTCAGATATGGCAGAACAGCCGACTGGATTTCCCCGAGAATCTTTACCTCTTCAGAAGTTAATGGAGCCCCTGAATCACCATACTTGCAGCAGTTGCCAAGGCATTGTTGCAGATTGCAGATAAATTTTTTTTCAAGAATATCTAAACTGAATATGGTATCGTTGATCCTAAGCATGAATATAAATTTTTAAACATCATTGTATCCTTATCATTCCACATCAACCTGACCCCTCTCCTATAGCGTTATCGTACCTCCTGCCGAAATCAAAAACACATGTCCATAAATACGTGTAATTCAGTTTGTTGCCTGGCTTAAATTATCAACTTCAATCAATAAACCGCAAAGTTTACAATATGTAATTTGCTCAAATTACTAAATAGTAAATATATTCCCCTTCGCTAAACTATGGAACGGTTGAGGTACTATAGACCAGATATCCGTTTTTAATGGAATATTTTTTTTTATTTTTACACTTTTAATTATGGAGTGATTATTTTTCTTTTTCGGGACCGTTAATCAGTGTGATGCTTATTACCCCATTTGCGCCGCGGACTCCGTAAATTGCTGCTGAAGATCCTTTAAGGACAGTGATTGACTTGACTTCTACCGGATTAATATTATCGATACTGTTGACAATAATCCCATTTACAACAAAGAGCGGATCACTGCTGCCAAAGAAAGAATGCCCCTGCTGAATCTGGATACTTCTTCCGCTGACCACAACCCCGCTCACTTCGCCACGGATCATCTGATAAATATCTGTATATGTATTCATCTTCTTAGCCTTTGGTTTGGCAGGCTTTTTTGCAGAATCCGGAATCCCTTTCTCATTCTCCTTATCTCCGGGTTTTAAAGCTTGGTTATCTGCAATCCCGTTAAGAGTGAAATTAATAGTAGTTTGGTTATTTATTAATGTTTTACCAGATCCATATTCGGGTGAGCGGACTTCCAGACTAAGGGCCGAGGGGCTGACTTTAATTTTATAGGAACCATTACTCTTCGATTTAAAGCTGGTTATGATATTGTCAATATAAAAAACAGCTCCTTCAACGGGCTTATGGTCCATGTTCAATACCTTACCGGTAATGGTAATCGTCTTATCAGATTTTTTATCGGTATTTTGTCCTGATGCAGATTGCATCAGGCAAATAGTAACTATTAATGAAAAAATTTTATTCAACTTCATAATTTTTAACATAAATATAGTACAAGTTACACAGAAGTGTAGCACCGAGCAAATAATTCGGTGCTTAAATGCATTTACCGATTAACCAGCACTTTCCCCGTCATATCTGCCGGAATATCAATCCCCATGATGGTCAGTAATGTAGGAGCAACATCAGAAAGAATACCTTCATTAATACTCTTATAATCATCACTCACAAGAATAAGAGGTACCGGGTTGAGAGAGTGTGCGGTATTAGGTGTACCGTCTTCATTAAGAGCTTTATCGGCATTACCATGGTCGGATATTATCAGTACATCATATCCTGCACTGTGGGCTGATTTTATTACAGCTCCGGCACATTCATCAACCGTTTTAACAGCTTTTACAATGGCTTCATAAACACCGGTATGACCAACCATATCGCAATTAGCAAAATTAAGACAGATAAAATCAAACTTTTCTGATTCAATTGCTTTAATAACAGCATCTTTTACACCATAGGCACTCATTTCAGGTTGCAGGTCGTAGGTAGCCACCTTTGGGGAAGGGATCATTATCCTCTCTTCATTTTTGAATTTTTCCTCCCTCCCTCCGGAGAAAAAGAATGTTACATGCGCATATTTTTCAGTTTCCGCTATTCTGAGCTGGTGTTTTCCGGCTGCTGCAAGTACTTCTCCTATTGTATTATCAGCATTATCTTTTGGATAAATAATATGAAGTCCTTTAAAAGTAGCATCGTAGGGGGTCATTGTGCAATAGTACAATGGCATGGTTTTCATCCCATTCTCAGGAATATCTTTTTGAGTCAGCGCAATTGTAAGTTCCTTTGCCCTGTCGTTTCTGAAGTTGAAAAAGACTATTACATCCCCCTCCTTAACTTTTCCGACTGGATTACCGTGATTATCAGTAATAACTATCGGTTTCATGAATTCATCTGTAACTCCATTATTGTACGACTCCTGCATTGCGTCAATAATACTACCGGAAGGCGTGCCTATACCACTGACAATCAGATCATATGCCTCTTTAACTCTTTCCCATCTCTTATCACGGTCCATTGCGTAGTATCTTCCGATGAACGATGCAACCTGTCCGTTCGATTTCTTCAGATGATCTAAAAGACTTTTCATATAACCGATCCCGCTGCGTGGATCTGTATCACGACCATCGCCAAAAGCATGTATAAAGACATTTTTCAGTCCATAATCCATTGTCATGTCGCACAATGAATAAAGGTGTTTATCAAGAGAATGAACACCACCATCGGACATCAATCCCAGAAAGTGAACCTGTTTGTTATTATCACGGGCATAGGAGAAGGCATCAGTCAATACCTTGTTTTGTCTTATCTCCCCTGTTTTGCATTCCTTATTAATTTTAACCAGATCCTGGTAAATAACTCTTCCGGCTCCGATATTCAGATGGCCGACTTCCGAATTTCCCATCTGTCCATCGGGTAATCCTACATCCTCTCCGGAGGCATGAAGTATTGAGTTTGGATAATTATTCTTATAATAAGTAAGGTTAGGTGTCGGTACCTGGCTGATCACGTCTGATCTGGAACCATCGCCAATTCCCCAGCCATCGAGTATCATCAATAAAGTCTTTTTGTTCTTCATCTTTTCTTTAGTTACAACACAAATTTAATAATAGAAACAATTTTTTCTCCCTCTTAAGGGAGATCCCGGCTTGCCGGGAGAGGGGGCAAATTTAGTCAAATTTTGGAAATCAAATTCC
>JAPLED010000005.1 GCA_026391475.1 Bacteroidia bacterium
GGAGCACTTCCTATGGGCAACTGATTTGTCAACTTATGATTCAATATTAACCCTTCCATTCATTATTCCAATGTATGGGGACCATGTAAGCCTTTTTACACTGCTTATGACTGCTTCAACATTGCTTACGATGAAGATGACAGGTTCTTCTCCGGGTTCTGATCAACCGGGAATGAAGCTTATGATGTATATGATGCCCGTAATGTTCATGGTGTTTCTGAATAATTATTCTTCAGGCCTTACCTATTACTATTTCCTTGCAAATATGATTACATATGGGCAGAATATAATTTCAAAAAAATTTATTAATGCCGATGCAGTCCTGGCAAAGCTCGAGGAGAATAAAAAGAAGCCGCTGAAAAAATCTAAATGGCAACAACGCCTTGAATCCGCTGCCAGGCAAAGAGGAATTAACCCTCCTAAAAAATAGATTACTGAACTAACTCTATAATAAAGGTATTGCCGGGGCAATACCTTTTCTTTTTTTAAAAGTTAAAAATTATTAATTTAGTGCTCTGATTCGAAAAAAGTACTAAATTTATTTCTTCCAATTATCAGGAGAAATGGGGAAAAAATTTAAAAATAAAGATTTAGCCGCAAGGCTGGGTGTTTCAGGTACATTAGTATCGCTTGTACTTAATAATAAAGCCGACCAGCAAGGTATCCGCAAGGATACACAGGAAAAAGTGCTCACTCTTGCAAGGCAAATGGGCTATTTTGAATCGCTGCACGAAAAAAATGAAACTTCGCCCGTTGAAGATAAGCCTGGTGTTCTGGGGATGATAGTTCCTTCCCTTAATGATCCCTTTGTTAATCAGATAACACCATATCTTCAAAAAGCATTTTCAAGTATTGGAGTCGGATTCTCTATTGTGACAAAAGATCCGGATGATCAAAGATACGACCGGCTTGTGGGAGCGTTTAAAAAGTTCTATAGTGGTCTTATTCTGCTTGGTGATGCAGCTGATGATAATACAATAAGGACGCTTCGGACTACAGATTATCCGTTTGTCCTTCTTGAAAAAACGGTAAAGACATTACGGCTTAATACAGTCAGCACAGACACTGCTGCAGGTGCTCTTCTCGTTGTTAACCACATTGATAAACTTGGGTATAAAAACATTATAATTATTGCTGATCGGAGATCATTCCGTGCGGATACTACTGCTCTTCAGGATATTATTGATGCTTTTGGTCAGAAATCTGGTGTAAACAAACCAGTTGTTGTTGAATTGGATAAACCGGTGGCTGGTGATGAAATAGACTTTGGCCAGTTCGAAAAATTCCTTCGCCCTCCTTACCGGGCAGATGTTATGATTATTATGAAAGCGAGCCTCGTTTACCCGATAATGACTTTGCTGCGGAAAAAAAAGCTACGGGTTCCTCAGGATATCGCGGTTGTATCAATGGAGGAAGGAACCGGATTTGACCTTATGTTTTCTCCTGTAACATGCCTGAGAAAGCCTCTTTCTGGAATGTCTACCAAAGTTGCAAACATGATCTGGTCAGAAGTTAAAAACTCAGGTAAAGGAAAATTTAAACGGCAGGTTAATATCTCTCCCGAACTTATTGTCAGAAATTCCTGCGGCACTATTTAGATCCGCAGCAAATAATACACAATTGTTAACAACTGTTGATATCTGATATTATTCTTCCTGATGCCAATCTTTTAAAATCATTTATATTTGTAATGTTTTGGTGTTACAATGAAATAAAATCATTGTAATGAAAAGGGAATGCGGTATGAATCCGCAACAGTACCCGCTGCTGTGATGCCCGATCGTTTTAACGATGATGGTTTTGTGAAATACCTGCCACTGTGACGTTTTCACGTTATGGGAAGGCTTCAGAAAACCGGGATAAGTCAGAAGACCTGCCAGACAAAACCATATATTCACAGCTTTCGGGAAAAAAAGCGCCGGATCATCGAATGATTCCTAACTTAATCTCCTGTCAGCCCCGGATAATGGTTATCATATCAAATGATAAGTATTATTATGGAGAAAATTAATAAGCAGAAAACTATGAAATCCGTTTCAGGAGCGAGCCTCTTCTTTATTGCAGGCCTGATGTCATTACAATTAAACGGACAATTATCATTTCAAAACGATACCCTGAAAATTCAGGAAGTGGTAATCACAAGAAAACAGATCAGTTCAGAGCAGCCGGGCTTCAAGTTTTATAGTATCGATTCCGCACGGCTAAATGATTACCCGCTCTTCTCTCTGTCCGAAGTGCTCAATGAAACTACTCCATTATTTATAAAATATTATGGTTCAGGAGGTACTGCAACATCTTCATTCCGGGGTACCTCCGCCGGGCATACACAGGTAACATGGAACGGCATCAATATAAACGATCCGATGTTGGGGCAGTCCGACTTTTCCCTTTTACCTTCCGGAATGATCGATAATGTCATGATCAGCTTCGGTGGTGCTTCAATGGATCTGGGTAACGGTGCCATCGGAGGAATTATAAACCTTGAGAATGAACCATACTGGAAGAAGCAGACACTTATTGTTGCCGTTCCGGGTGAAGGAAGCTTCGGAAGATATTCGGGATTAGTGAAAGTGAGCACAGGAAGTGATCATTTCCAGTCTGTTACAAAGGGTTATCTGAACTCATCCCGGAATGATTTCCCTTATTTAGATACAGAAGCTGTACCTGAACCACTTTGGAAAAAAAGAGAGAATAATCAAATCCTGCAGAAGGGTTTCATGCAGGAGCTCTATCTCAGGAAGTCTGAAAATGTACTCTCAGCTCGATTCTGGTACCAGTCGGCATCACGTGATCTTCCCGGCTCAACTCTATACGGATATTCTGGTGAAAAACAATCCGACGAATCACTCAGGAGCCTTATAAGCTATGATATTGTAAAGGGAAAGAAAGAATACTTCTCAACGGCTGCCTGGATGTTCACAAATCTTAACTATACGAGCCAACTTTACTCCATTGATTCCAGGAATAAGGCCAACACCCTTGTGCTTAAGGGGGGAATGACAACGCCTCTCGGGAAGTACTCACGTCTTAAGATTGTCTTAAGTGACGAATTAAATGCTATTGAATCAAATAATTATAATGAGAGTGTCAGACACAACAATGCATCAGTTACTCTATCTGCCGAAAGAAAAAAAGGTAAAAGGTTCGGTGCGGTGATCCTGCTCAGGGAGACCCTTGATGATAAATCATTCCTGGTACCTGATTTTTCCGCAGGTTTTGAATTCAGGGTCATCAGGGGAGAAGAACATTTTCTTAAATTAAATTTATCAAGAAATTCAAGGATACCATCCATGAATGACCGTTTCTGGAATCCGGGCGGAAACCCTGAACTGAAAAATGAATATGCTTACTCTTATGAAATCGGATATAAACTTGACCATCAGATTTCCCACTCAGTAACCCTTAGTTCTGAACTGGACTATTTTAATAATTATATAAGGGATATGATACAATGGCGTCCGGGTGAATCTTATTTTTGGGTCGCTGATAATATAGGGAGCGTCAACTCATCAGGATTTGAGTCATCATTGTCAGTGAAATACCTGCTTAACAACCTATCAGTTAACCTGAATGCCGGATACTCCTACACCAGGGCCAGAGAAATAAATAACGGAGTATCTGAAACCGCAGGGAAACAATTAATTTACATTCCCGAAAATCAGGCAAACAGCTCACTTCATGTTGCTTATAAAAACTTTTATACGACCTTGGTAACAAATTTTACCGGGCGTACTTATACAACTGCTGATAATTCAGGTTTCCTGCAGGGGTACACTATTAATAACTTCACCAGTGGTATGAAATTCAATTTTAAGGAGAATTTTATCGACCTCAGGTTTAAAATTGAAAATATTTTTGATACTTCTTATAAGACAATAGCTTATTACCCTCAACCCGGCAGAACATATTTTCTGATACTTTCTTTACATCTTAAAAAATAAGATATGAAGTTCCCGGTAATTTCTGTCCTTGCCACATTGATAATTCTTTTTGAATCGTGCGGTGGTATAAAAGAAAGTCATCCCGGTACCAGCATCACTGATAATGGGGCATTGATATCAAGTGCTGAGCGATTCACTCTTCAGAAAAATGACAGCTGTACTATTGTTACCATCATTAATCCCTGGCAGGGAGCGAATGATGTAACCCAGGTTTATTATCTTGTCAGCAGAGGATCCGAATTACCCGATGGGCTGGATTCTTCAATGGTCATTTTTGTCCCCCTGAAAAGGATAGTTTGCATGTCGACTACACATATTGCAATGATTTCAGCATTAGGTGAAGAGAACACTATTGCAGGCGTGTCTGGAACCGGATTCATTTTCTCAGGTAGTCTTATCAGAAACGTTGAAAAAGGGCTGATAGAGGATGTCGGGTATGAGACCAATTTAAATAAGGAGTTGATACTTAAGATTTCTCCCGACCTTATAATGATGTATGGAATAGGAAGCGAATCAGCTGGTTACGTTGGAAAAATAAAGGAGTTAGGTGTAAAAGTTGTTTTTAATGCCGACTATCTCGAGACAGACCCTTTAAGCAAAGCAGAATGGATTAAATTGTTCGGGGCACTCTACTGTAAAGAGAATCTGGCTGACAGTATTTATAAATCCGAAGTTGAAGCTTACAACAAGATGAAATCATATATCAGCCGGAACATCTCTGGCAGACCAAAAGTTCTGCTGGGACTTCCTTTTAAAGACACCTGGTATGTTTCACCCGGTAATTCATTTATCAGTAAGTTGATAAGAGATGCCGGCGGAAGTTATCTCTGGCAAAATACTGAATCTTCAGTATCGATGCCTTTCGGAATCGAAAATGTATATTTAAGTGCATTGACTGCAGACTACTGGCTGAACATAGGAAGTGTAAATACCAAAGATGAAATTTCAATGATTGATCAACGGCTGGAAGGACTTCCTTGCTTTAAAAATGGAAATTTGTACAATAATAACAAACGGATTACAGCGAATGGGGGAAATGATTACTGGGAGAGCGGAAGCCTTTTTCCTCATGTAATTTTAAAAGATATTGCGTCTATTTTGCATCCGGAATTATTCATTGATAATGAGTTGTTTTATTACCATAAAATATATTAATAAACCATTAGTTGAAAACTGAAAATCAGATTGAAACAGCCCACGTTTTATCATCCGGAAAACAGCAAAAACTGTTTTTTGCAGGCCTTTTATTCCTTGTTGTCTGTTTCCTCATTCTCGATATATTCTTAGGGTCAGTCAGCATAAAAGCTTCTGATGTGATAAAAGCTATTTTTACCAATACTGAAAGTAACTTTGAAACCATAATCCTTAAATTCAGATTGCCGAAAGCTATTACTGCTTTAACTGTTGGTATAGCATTATCATTGAGCGGATTGCAGATGCAGACAGTTTTCAGGAATCCTATGGCAGGGCCAGATGTTCTTGGTATAAGCTCGGGAGCAAGTCTGGGTGTTGCCTTTGTTATTCTTGGTTTTTCTGCTAACATATCACCCGACAGTTTAAAGGGACTGGGAAACTGGATTCTTGTGGCTGCCTCCTGGATAGGTGCCGGCGCAGTAATGATATTGATTATGTTCATCTCATCGCGGGTAAAAGATATTATGACCATTCTTATACTCGGAATTATGCTATCAAGCGGGATATCTGCAATTGTGATTATTATGCAGTATTTCAGCAATGAAACAATGTTAAAAGCTTATGTAATATGGACAATGGGAAGTTTAGGTAATCTTACTTCAAGTCAGCTTAATGTACTTCTTATTTGTGTTTCGGTCGGAGTACTACTGAGCCTGTTTTCAGCCAAGATGTTGAATGCGTTATTGCTGGGAGAAAATTATGCCGGAAGTATCGGACTGAATGTCAGGCTTGCCAGGATAGTGATATTTGCATGTACAAGTATCATGGCAGGCAGTGTTACAGCTTTTTGCGGACCAATCGGGTTTATTGGAATAGCAGTACCGCATATAGCAAGGATACTATTTAAAACTTCCGATCATAAGATTTTAATACCCGGAACAATTCTTACAGGTGGAGCAGTTATGCTCGCAAGTGATATTATTTCGCAGCTTCCAGGATCAGACAGTGTTCTTCCTGTTAACGCTGTTACATCATTGATAGGTATTCCCGTTGTTATCTGGGTAATCTTGCGTAACCGGAAATATTCAGGACTATTTTAATGAAAAAGAACTTTTCGGAAATGTTAACTCTCAATTCACTGAAAATCGGATATGCTTCAGGCAGCCATGAGAATGTTCTGCTACCTCCGCTTAATGCTTGCGCTAATAAAGGGGAACTTATAGCTGTCATTGGCAGGAACGGAATTGGTAAAAGCACACTTCTAAGAACCCTGACTGGGTTGCAACCATCTCTGGGAGGTGAAATCTTTTATAGTGGTAAAAATATCAGAGATTATTCAAGAATGGATCTCGCACAAAAAGTCGGGTATATCTCGACTGAAATCGTGAAGGTTAGCAATATGAGTGTATATGATCTTGTTGCTCTTGGCCGGTTTCCTCACACAAACTGGATGGGTAAAATTGATACGAAAAATCATGAAGTTATAATGGATGCTATTGAGAAGACTGCAATGTCAGCCTTTTGTAATAGGTTCGTTTCCGAACTTTCTGACGGGGAACGACAGAGAGCTATGATAGCCAGGATTTTAGCACAGGATACAGGAATAATGGTAATGGACGAACCTACTGCGTTCCTGGATATCGGCAGCAAGTATGAGATCCTTCATCTGATGCATTTACTTTCACAGAATAGCGATAAAACTATAATTTTCTCAACTCATGATTTACATATGGCTATAAGTCAATCAGATAAAATCTGGCTGATACTTGATAACAGACTCATGGAAGGGGCTCCTGAAGATCTTATGATTGAAGGGGCATTTGATCATCTTTTCGATTCATCATCCGTGCAATTTAATTCTGAAAATGGTACTTTTTCATTCAGGAGTGAAGAGAAGGGCAGGATATTTATAGAAGGTGATGAGATCAGGAGGCATTGGACAGAAAAAGCAATCAACCGAGCAGGCTTTTCTTTATCAGAAGTGAAGACAATACCTTATATAATTATACCGTCAGGGAACAATAGGGAATGGAAACTTACAACCGACATCTCCTCGGTAGAGTTCAGGTCAATTTATGAACTGGTAAGCTTCTTAAGTAAGGAAGATATCCTGTCTATTTGAAATACTTCCTGTAATTATCTATGAAGGATGCAATGTCCTCTACAGCCAGTTTCTTGGCAATTATTTTTTTATTTTTATCAAGGATATAAACCGTCGGGGTTGACTGAATATTATAGTAGTAGTCAAAACGTGAGCTTCTCTCCGGATCCCATCCATTTATCCATGTCAGTTTATTATCCTCAATATATTTTGTCCACTTTAGTTTATCTGCTGAAGTACATACTGCAAATATTTCAATATTGTCGTTTTTTACTTTTTCATAATAAGCCTTAAGTTTTGGGGTAGCTTCTTTGCAATGACCACAATCAGGCTCCCAGAAATATAGTATGGTAAACTCCTTTTCAACATCATATAATGAAACAAATATTCCTTTATATGAGTCCATTACAAGGTTTTCTGCCTTTTTGCCAATCAGATTAGGCCTTATCAACTCGATCTGTTTCCGGAGGTCATCTTTAAATTCTTTTGATACCCAATCGGCTTTCCCTGAAAGATAAATATCATCAGCCAGTTTAACCATAACTGCATCGTACCCCATTATTTCACTTTCCCTGAAATGGTTAAAAAGATATACAGAAATAAATTGAAATATCTTATTATTGTTTTTGCATTTTTGAATTATTTTGTCGATTTCCTTGTTTATTGAATCGGGTGACTGAATTACTACACTTGTGAAAAAAGCATTAAGCCTTGCATATAATATTGGTGTCCGGAGCAATCTCTCGTCAGTCAGGTCAATATTGTCAAAGAAATGGCCTTTGTTATAATTATAATTCCAAACCCATCTAACCGAATCGGGATTTGGAACTCCCGCAGGAACTGAATATTCAGGAACTTCAAGTGGGAGGAATGCTTTAACCAGTGTTCCAAGCAAATTTCCATTATTCGCACTTACTACACTCTTAAGGTACGATTTCATTTTATCTTCCTGAAGCTTCTGTATTGAAGAAAGTATTTTCAGGGAATCGCTGTTCTGCTTATTGTTTTGAACTCTTTTGGCAATAGAGCCTGCTTTCTGCTGCATAGTCATCCATTTTTTCTGGTATTCAATGAATGCAGAATTTTCATCAGATCCTGTAAATTTTAATGTGTTGAAATAATCATTATATGAACAGTTAAGGGCAAAGTACTGATCTTTGGATATCAATATTTCGAAATATTTCCTTCCGGGAAGTACAATCATATAAATACCCTGAGGCAAAACTTCCTGCCCCAAGACTATTCCATGGCCTGCTTTATCGAGCCTGATAGTATCCTTAATGTACTGCTTGTCACCAAGATGATAAGCCAGATAAATAGCAGAATCCTGAAGTCCGCGAATGGTAATATCAATTTCATAACCATTTTTCAGCTGGCTGAATGAAAATGTCGAAATCATTGATAGTAAAACAGCAAAAAATATTTTTCTCATTTATAAGTCAGATTATTAAAGACATCTGCAAAATTAGCTATTGCAATTTCTTTGCCAAAGTTTGTTCAATAAATATTAGGAAAATTTATCGTACTTTTGATTTATCAACTCAGGACAGAAAAATGAAGATTTCATTGCTTATTCCTGTATATGATTATGATATTGTTGCACTTGTACACAGTATGAAAAGTGCCCTGGGGAAAGTTCCTGAGTTCTGTGAAATACTCATTGGTGATGACGGTTCGTCAGCGGAATTCAGGGAAAAATACCGGTCACTTGAAGGTGATGGTGTAAAAGTGATCTCTTCAGAGAAAAATATTGGAAGAGCTGCAATCAGAAACAGGCTGGCTCTTGAAGCTAAAGGTGATTTTTTACTCTTTATTGATGCTGATGTAATGTTACCTGGTACTGCTGAAGCCTATATTCTTAAGTGGCTCCCAATGATTGGTGTTTCCAGGGTATTATGCGGTGGAAAATTATATCATGAAAGTCCTCCGGGAGATCCCGACAAACTTCTCAGGTGGAAATACGGAAAGAAGAAAGAACAACTAAAAGCAACAGAAAGGAATAAGCACCCTCATGCAAGTTTTTCAACATTCAATGTTCTTATCGATAAATCAGTCTTCTCTAAAATCCGTTTCAATGAAGAGTTGAAACAATATGGTCATGAAGACACTCTTATGGGCTACCAGTTGAAAAAAGCCGGAATTGACATATTTCATATCGATAATGGCCTTATGCATGAGGGACTTGAATCGAACAAGGAATTTCTAAATAAAACGAAACTGGGCATCGAAAACCTCAGCAAACTATTTGATAATGTTACCGATAAGAAAGCATTTTCTGAAACCGTCAAAATTCTAAGGATCTATAACAGACTCAGATTTTTCAGGTTAACACGCATTTTAGCCGGGATATTTATCAGATATAGGGACCGGATGGAGATCAGACTTGACTCCAGTAATATTTCCCTTAGATTGTTTGGCTTTTATAAAATATGTATGTTCTGCACTTATCGCGAAATTCACAGGAGAAGAAATGTTCTCCCGATTTTTTAATCATTGTTATAATCAGGAAATAAAATAATATTGCGAAGGCAATATAAATATTTCTATAGTAAGCTTATTCGCATAGTATTTATTCTAATCTGCCAAAGTTGACTTGGGTTGATTAAATATCTATTTTCATAAGATCAACATTGCCATCAAATCTTGTTTCTGCTTTAAGAACGAAATTGAATCTGTCTATCATGGTACAGAGAAAAAAGTCGGTTGGTGGTGAAAAATCAATATTATCAGGATTAAAGAATCGCTTACCTGAAGTGTTTTGAAGATCAGAAATTCTCTTTTCAGAAATATTACTTTTATTATTCAGACCGGCTGCAATCATTTCAGCGCATAACAGATCCTCGTCGGCTGACTGGGTTGCTCTGTAACCCATTGCTACAAGTGACACATGTTCAGGATTAAGAGCTTTAATATATCTCACGATTGCACCGGCATTAATAATACTGCCTGTTATTACCACATCAGCGTTAACTGCATTAACCAGTCCGTTTGTACCTGCTGTGGTAGTGTGTATTACAGTTTTGCCATGAAGATCAGTTTTAATAATTTCTGTCGGACTGTTCCCAAAATCAAACCCTTCAATTTTTTTCTCTTCTCTTTCTCCGACAAGAACAGAATTTATATACTTCTTTTTTAGTTGAAATGCATCGTCAACACCTTCAGTTGCAATTATTCGCACTGCGCCTGCATCAAACGCATAGCAACCAACTGAAAAAGCCCTGAATACATCAATAATAACTGCAACTCCTTTCGCTTTTCGGGCTCCTTCAACAAACTCCAGTATTTCAACTTTCATTTTATATTTAATTTAAGGAGTGAAATTAGCAATTATTTTTTTCAATTTTTTTCTACACCCTCAGGTATTTCGTATATTTGATCAATAGAGTTGTATAACCATACCTTATTGATATTAATAGAAATAAAATATTATGGCAAATCTTGTTTCATGGGCTTTAGCCCAGGTAAAGCGTTTGAATAATATAATTTGGAATACTCCGCTGGCAGAAATTTCCAAGGGAAAAACATTCCTTGTTAAACAGTTGAGGATTGTTGTTCTGGCTGCCAGAGGTTTCTCAAATGATAAAGTCCAACTGCGGGCTTCTGCTTTGACATTTTATTCACTTCTTTCAATTATACCCGTTGCTGCCATAGCGTTTGCAATTGCCAAGGGTTTTGGTCTTGATCAGGATCTTGAAAAATTAATAACAAAATTAATAACAGATAATTTCCAGTCTTACCAGGAGGTACTTAACAAGTTTTTACCACAGGTAAGGAGTGCAATCGATGAGACAAGAGTTGGTTATATGGCAGGAGTAGGAATTATTATCCTCTTCTGGTCAGTCATGTCGTTGCTCGAGCAAATCGAAAGCTCATTTAACCATATCTGGCAAGTCAGATCTTCCCGGCCATGGCAAAGAAAATTTACTGATTACCTTACCATGATGCTTATTGCTCCTGTTTTTATTATTCTCTCCAGTGGCATTACAGGTTTTATCAGTTTTAAACTTACTGACTTTATGTCTACCGCTCAAATCCTGAGTTTTTTTAAACCCCTGATAAGTTTTCTTATCAAATTAACCCCGTATTTTCTTAGTTGGATTGCGATGACAATATTATTCATTATAATGCCAAATGCGAAGGTTAAATTTGTTTCTGCATTGATTTCGGGCATAATAGCAGGAACAATTTTTCAGTTTTTATTTTGGTTATACGTCGATCTGCAGTTCGGGATATTAAAACTGAGTGCTATATATGGTAGCTTCGCACTTGTTCCATTATTTATAATTTGGTTGCAGGGTAGTTGGATAGTTGTCCTACTGGGAGCTGAACTTTCGTTTGCCAATCAGAATGTTTTACGTTATGAGCTTGAGTCTGAAGCGTTAAATATCAGCAACTATCAGAAACGTGCCCTTGTGTTGATGATATTGCATTTGATTATATGTAATTTTTCAACCGGTGAAAAACCTATCAGTGCGGAAAATATCGCTTTGACTCTTAAAATTCCTATGAGACTTGCACGCGATATACTTCAGGATCTCAGCAGTGTGAATCTTGTTTCAATTATTCACGAGAATGAACAAATTGAACGGTTATACCAGCCTGCTATAGATATAAACAGAATAACTGTCAGTTATGTTTTTACACGCCTTGATAAGAAAGGTGTTGAGCAGACAATGGTCATAAAAAATAAGGATTATGAGAAAGTCATTTCGATGCTGGAGAAATTTGATAATCTTATTGCCAAATCAGATTCAAATATTCTGATTAAAGACCTTTAATTTTTTTGATCAGCTCTTTTTTTTGTTTCGGACGTTTAGCTTTGTAGTTTTCAACGAAGCTTATGAAATCGGTAAATGATTCCCACTTATGAAAGAAATAATGAGGAAGAGGAAGTACAATGTGTTTTGTATTCTTTTCTTTTTCCCAGTAGCCCTCGAGATTTTTTGAAGGAAACACCCGATCTATTTCACTTGTCACAGCATAATCCCATCTGAAGCCAGGTTCTTTTTGTTCCATTATGCGGTTATATAACCACCTGAGTTCATCGTGCAAAGATTTGAGAGTCCGGTGAGGAATCCTGTCAATATTGGTTTGAAATGTTTTCTTATCACCAAACATTCTGAAATAGAATTTTTCGATATTTTCTTCGGTGATATTGTTCAATGTCCCTTCAAATACATTTAGTGGAATGCCATACTGGTCATCGGCAGGTACCGGAATACCATTTACTGCAATCGTGACATCCGGTTTAATACCTGTCTTTGGTGAGAGGTATTCTGCTGCCCATACACCCAGGGACCAGCCTATCAGGGTTATTTTTTCATAAGTCTTCATTTCCGGAAGCACCAAAGCTTCATCGGCTGAATAGTTATAGAAAAGAATGAAATCAAACTCATTATTGCAGAGAGGAGTGAAGACGTTCTCATCAGTCCCCCAGCCTCCATATAAAACTACGAGATGATTATTCTTATCCCTTCTTCTGATATAGGTCTTCATTATACTCTATACAGGTTATAAATAAACATATTCAAGTATCCCCTTTTTCTGAAAGAACTCAAAGATAATTTAATTTTATCTGCAAAATCATTAAATATTGATTGATCGAGAAGTCAGAAAGGGTAAAAAAAAGGCAAAAAAAATAAGAGGAGAAAGGGTGGTAGTGAGAATCAGGAGCGGGCTTTATTAATTAGATAATTCCCGTGTCTACTGTCTGATAAAAGGACGGAACCATGGTTAGCTGGCGCTATACCTAAGGCTCCTGATGTGAAAGTCAATGTCTGCAATACAATCCTGTTGATTTTCACTCCCAACCCTTGCTCATCTCCTCTTAATACCAATAACATGAGCTTGGTAACAAATATACATAAAAAAATTATGAAATCAAATTAATTCTTCAAAAAAATTTAATTATTTATTGTTAATAATTGATAAAATATTGCTTAAATTTGATTGTATCCTTATAAAAATGTCAACTTTTTACCATGGTTGCTGAACTTGAGAAAATTTTATATGATGACGGCGGTGGCTTCAGAGCTGCGTATATCAACGATATAGGCGGTATGTGGCACTTTCATCCCGAGTATGAACTTGTACTGAATATAAAAAGTAATGGTACCCGTATTATTGGTGACAGCGTGGAATTATTTGATCAGTACGACATGGTTTTTATTGCCGGTAATATTCCACATTGCTGGAACTATTACAGACAGGACGGTACTCTTCCGGAAAAACATGGGATAATGGTTCATTTTAAACTTGCATCCATCGGTGATGCATTATTATCGCAACATGAATTGCACAGCCTGAAAGAACTGCTTAATGAAGCCGAAAGAGGTATTGTCTTTTCAGTTGAAGATGCCAGAAAAGCTGAAAAGCACCTCTTAAAGATGATCAGTAATAAAGGAATTGATAAAGTGATCGATTTTTTTAATATCATTCAAATAATGTGTACCTCGGAAAAAAGAGGTTACCTGTGCTCAGATAATTATAAATTGGCATTTGACGAAAGGGGGAATAAGAGAATGACCGATGTATATAACTATATCAGAGAAAATTATTTCAAACCTATCTCTCTTGAAAAGATATCAAAAATTGCACGGATGAGTCCCTTTGCCTTCAGCAGATATTTCAAAAAAAACTGTGGAGCAGGTTTTGTTGAGTATCTTAACCGTGTGAGAACCAACAAAGCATGTTATCTTTTGCGTGAGACAGAATACCAGGTTCATGATATTGCTGTTGAATGCGGCTTTGCCAGTATCTCAAATTTCAATAAGCAATTCCGTAAAACCGAAGGCATATCCCCCAGAGATTACAGGGCTCAGTTCAAATAATATTCTGGAATATTGGTATTCAGAAATTCCGTTGAACTTTAAATATAATAAATATGGCAATGACCTTGCTTGAGAAAATACTTGCTGCCCATTCCAAATATGATGTCGTACAACCAGGTGAAATTGTTGATATTGAGATTGATTCCAGAGTCGCTCGTGATTTTGGGGGTGCAAATGTGGTTAAAAATATCAGAGATTTCGGATTAACTATCCATGATCCTGATAAAACCTTATTCACATTTGATTGTAATCCTACCGGGTCTGATCAGAAATATGCTGTTAATCAACATATTTGTCGCCTGTTTGCTCGTGAGCAAGGTATAAAAGTATATGATATTGATGCCGGTATCGGGACGCATATTCTGATAGAGGAGGGTTACGTTTTCCCTGGTGCCACTGCTGTATCAACCGATTCTCATGCAAATATTCTTGGTGCTGTAGGAGCTTTTGGACAGGGAATGGGCGATATGGATATAGCTGCAGCCTGGCACAAAGGAAAAGTCTGGTTTAAAATACCACCATCGGTTAGAATAAACTTTGAAGAAAAAATTCCTGATGATGTAAGCTCAAAAGACATTGTTCTTAATCTTCTTAAAATATTCGGGGCAAACTCACTCCTGGGTTATTCAATTGAAATGTATGGTCCATCAGTTGACAATCTGAGCCTTGATGACAGGATCACCATTTCATCTATGGCTACTGAAATGGGCGCTATTATTATTCTGTTTCCACCAACTCAGGAGATAACCGATTATTGTCAAAAACGTTCAAAAATCAGATTTATACCTCTTTACGCCGACAAGGATGCATTCTACGAAAAAACCTTCGACATTGATGTAACTAAATTCCGGCCAATGGTTTCACGTCCGGGTGAGCCACATGACACAGTAAACGTTACAGAAGTTTATGGAAAGAAAATCGACTCGGCATTCATCGGCAGCTGCACCAACGGCAGGATGAATGATATGCGAAAAGTTGCTGGTATTCTGAAAAACAGAAAAGTAGCCCCTGGAGTGGTCCTCAAAATTGTTCCGGCTACTGATGAAATATGGAAACAATGTCTTAATGAGGGGCTGATAGATATTTTTAAAAATGCAGGAGCACTTGTATCCAATGCGGGATGTGCAGGTTGTGCCACAGGACAGGTCGGACAGAATGGTGCAGGTGAGGTTACCATAAGCTCTGGCAACAGGAATTTTCCCGGGAAACAGGGAAAAGGTAGTGTATATCTTGCATCACCGGAAGTAGTTACAGCATCTGCAATCGCCGGATATATTACAACATCTGATAATATCCCGGAAGAGCCTTCATTATTCATTAAGCCGGAAAAGCAATTGAAAACTGAAAAGAAGATTCCACAAAAGGTAACCGCAGATAAAAAAAAATCTGTTATTGAGGGCAGAATCTGGCTTATACAAAAGGATAATATCGATACTGATATGATATTTCATAACAGGTATCTTGCAACTACCGACATACTGGAAATGGGGCAATATACATTCGATAACCTGAAAGGGTTTGAAGATTTTTCAAAAAAAGCAAAACCAGGCGATATTATCATTTCCGGAAAAAATTTCGGATGCGGAAGTTCCAGACAGCAGGCAGTCGACTGCTTCTCTGCGCTGGGAATCAGGGCAATTATAGCAGAATCTTTTGGTGCTATTTACGAAAGAAACGCAATAAATGCTGCCTTTCCGATAATAACTTGCAAATCATTACCTGAGATGGATTTAAAAGACGGGGACCAGATTAAAGTAAATCTGAAATCCGGCGAAATTGAGAATCTTCGTGATAAAAAAACTTATGCAGCAGAGCCATTTTCCGATGTTCAGTTTGAAGTTTACCAGAATGGCGGCTTATTGGGTAAGGAATAAACTATTCTGTTATGCCGTTACGCATGAATAGTACAATAGTAAAAAACAATCAAATAGTATAATTCGTATGAACCCACGAACTTTTGCTGAAAAGATATTTAAAGCCCCTGCCGGTGCAATAGTATTTGCCCGTCCTGATATAATCCTAACTCACGACAACACCTTCAGTATCTATAAAACATTCCAGAAAATGGGAGGGAAGAATGTTGCAAACCCCGACCAGATGCTAGTGGTTCTTGACCATAATGCACCCCCGGCTGATGCAAAGCTGGCAACTCAATATCAGGAGATAAGAGACATTGTTGCACAACAAGGCATTAAAAAATTCTATGATGCCGGTAAAGGTATATGTCATCAGATCATGTCATATCATGCACGGCCCGGAATGCTTATCGTAGGTAGCGACAGCCATACCTCTACAGCCGGTGCCTTTAATTCTTTTGCAGCAGGAATTGACCGTACCGAATCGGCCGGCATCTGGAAAAGAGGCGAAACCTGGTTCAGGGTTCCTGAATCAATTAAAATAACGCTTTCCGGGAGGTTAAAGGAAAATGTTTCAGCTAAAGACCTTGCGTTATGGGTAATTGGTATGATCGGATCTGACGGAGCAAACTATATGTCAATCGAATACCATGGCGATGGTGTAAGAACCCTCGATATTTCTGACCGTATGACAATTGCAAACCTTGCTTCAGAAATGGGCGCAAAAAATGCCGTTTTCCCTGTTGATGAAGTCCTTAATGATTTTTATAATGAAAAGATAAGTGGAATCTGGGCTGATGACGGGGCAAAATATTTCAGTGAAATAAATATTGATCTTAATAATGTCTTCCCGGTAGTGGCTGCGCCTCATAATGTTGATAATGTTAAATCAGTGGCTGAAGTTGCGGGTACAGTCGTTCATGAGGGACTCATTGGTACCTGTACAAATGGCAGGATAGAAGATATGAGGATAGCTGCCGGTATTTTGAAGGGTAAGATAGTTAAAGATGGTTTTCAGCTTCATATTATACCTGCCTCCAGGAAAATATTCCTTCAGGCAATTGAGGAGGGCATTATTTCGACATTTATTGAGTCGGGGGCAAATGTTCTTACTCCTTCATGTGGTCCATGCCTTGGAACCGGACAAGGCATCCCGGCAAACGGGCATACAGTAATTTCTACTGCTAACCGCAACTTTCCGGGAAGGATGGGAAATAAGGAGGCACAAATTTACCTGGCTTCACCTGCAACTGTAGCTCATTCATCTTTAACCGGCGTGATTACTGATCCGCGAAAGAGTCACGGGAAAGAAAAATTTCCTTACAAGATAACCCAGAGTAAAACATTTGAGATAAAACCGCGCGAAAACAGGAAAATGGGTTCCGTATGGAATTATGCAGATGCTGATAATTTTAATACCGATCAGATGTTTGCCGGGAAACATACCTATAATATATTAAGTACCGACCCTGCAGCCATTATGCCTCTTCTGTTCGGGGATTTTGATCCTGGTTTCAGCAAAAATGTAAAAAAGGACGATATAATCATAGCCGGTGATAATTTTGGGTGTGGAAGTTCAAGGGAACATCCGTCTGTAGGTCTTTCATTCGCCGGGATAAAAGCTATAATTGTAAAATCAGTGAACAGAATATTTTATCGCTCTTCAATTAATCAGGGATTAGTGCTTATAGTTCACAAGAGGGCTGTAGAAGCTTATAAGCCAGGCGATCAGGTGAATGTTAACTTTGATAAAGGAGAGATATTAATCGGATCCGAAAGATTTTCTTTTGAACCGCTTCCTGAAAAACTAAAACAGATTATTGACAAGAAAGGGCTTGTTAACTATATGAAAATAGTATAAAGAAATTGTTTCATTCTGTTTATGTTAATGCCATTTCAAATTTCAGGTTGTAAAATTTGAAAAAAAATGTATTTTTGCAGCCTGTAAAAGGTTCCGTAGCTCAGTTGGATAGAGCAACAGCCTTCTAAGCTGTGGGTCCCGCGTTCGAGTCGCGGCGGAATCACTAGGAAAAATGAAAAAATTATTCTGCATCCTCACAATAAGCAGCATCCACCGGTTTAGATTCGGGAGAGCCTTTTTGTCTAAGCCAGATAGAAAGTAAAACTATAGTTGCGACAGCAAGGAACTCACTCTGCCAGTTTTGAAATGATTCAAACCAAAACTGTGAATTGCCAATATATTGAGAAGCAGATGCCAGTGGCATGTTTTTTCCTGACTGCTGTTCGTTAAAATTTTTCAGACTTCCATAAAAATGCATAAAAAATGAGAAAAGGAATAAAATAAATAAAGCAATAGTAAGTGAATTGCTATATATCTTTAACCATAGCCCACCCCTTTTTACCGGCCATGGTGCTTTGGGATGTATCTTTGGTTCTCTGTCTACCGCTTCCTTTTTGTAGAGGCTTTTAGATTCTGAAGAACCTTTTTGTCTAAGATAAATTGTAAGGAAAACATAAAATGCCATCTGTAAGAATTCACTTTCCCAGTTTTCAAAAGTAGCTTGAATAAAATGACCGCTTTTTGCATATTCAATTACAGAAAGTGGTGGAAGTCCATTTTCTTTTCTTTCCTCATCCAGTGTTTTCATTCCAGCTATAAATTGACCAGCCCAAAAGACCAGCATTAAAGTAAGCGCCACTATGCTTAAGCTGTTTTTGTATAAGAAAGAATGTTTTATATTCATTTTATTTTCTTTAACATATATGTAATTATAATTAGCTCTTAGCCTTGCCGATTACTGATCCCGGTAGTTGGCAGGGTCCCGATAGCTATCGGGATGCCCCGGCTGGCAAGACGGGTATGGCGTAATATTTGCCCTCTATGTGCAGGTGTTATTTTTATAGCCAAAGTAATTCTGATATTGTAAGGTAAAAGAAAATCAGAAGTCATGAGCTATAATTTTGTAATATGTTTTTTCATGTAATCATCAATGTAAATAGTCATTGGATGTAACATTTGGTCACGATAAAGTCCGATTTTGAAATAGAAATTACCTGGCATTGGATAACCAAACGTTTGTGAATATGCAGTTACGCCCTCAAAATCAATGATTTGTTCGCCATTTAACCATGCTTTTATCCCGCCATCACGGTTTCTTGAAAACCTAATGTGGAATTTAAAGTCCAGCCATTGGTTAATAATGCTTTCTTTTTGACTGTACAAAGTAGTCTTATTTGGTCCAACTTGTAATGTAATAAAGAACTCACCTGATGTATAGCGTAAAGCAATCACAGGATTATTAGGATTACAATCGCCTGATTGACAGTCCTGTTTCCATTGAGCAATAACAAGTCGGGTAGGAACTATGGGGAAATCAGGTGGTAAATATATGCTAAATGAATAAGCATAATTTGTGTTCTCACGGGAAATCAGTTTTTTTGATTCTTTCAATTCCGCCCTTTCAAGAATAGTTCCCTTTTCTTCATCAATCTGGTCACCTTGACGAATTATAATCATGGCTGCTTTATTACCGGATCTAACGTATTTTGATTGGAAACTTAACGCCCCCGGTATGAATTTGTCGTTGGACCAAATCTTGTTAAGGGAGTCAGATTCAAAATTATCATTAATGTCAGTCAATCTATTAGGTTTACAACTAGTCAGGGACAGTAGGACTACAATCAGAATGATGCTTGAATTTCTCATTTTAGCTATTTTTAGTCAAGAGTCATTTTTATTTACGGTCGCCACTTGCACATAACGAGAAGATTGACAAAGGATATGGTCTTCAGACCTCATTATCTTTTGCCTTTATTAGCAGTTGGGCATTTTGTTATATTTAAATCATTTATTGTATGTTTATTCTTTTTTTTACCATTTTCCAGGTGTTGGTAATTAGAAAACTTTCTTCCATATAATCAATCATTCTTTCGAATTTTATCATTGGAACAGCAAACGATAGAGTATCTTTTAGAACACATGGACGAGCTGAAGGATCGAACATTCCGATTACAGCTCTGGGTCGCTCAGCATCTTTTTCAAGATAAGGGTAATGAACTATCGTACCGCAACCGGCACCAAACGGAGTGAAAGTGCTGTTTGGCTCTGTCTGATCAAAATTTGCCAAAGTAAAAAGACCTGACAAAACATCGGGTTTTGCAAAGAAAATAACAACTGCCGGTTCATCGAATTCCTCAAGCATATCCCAACGTTTGAAAATGATAAAATTGCCTTTAGCATCTTTTATTGTTTTCTGATGTTTTTGTAATTCCAATACCATTTCTGGAGTTCTTATGTAGCGTTCACCCTCCATTTTGCCGCGGATGCCACACGATAAAAAATATTCGAAATTTGGGCGAATATTTTCGGAATAACCTAAATATCGTTTTGCGCCTGCACATGCAATTGCTTCTGCATCATAGGCAAGTGATTCACCATTTCTGACTTTTGCCAGTTCGCAAATAATACAGCTTCTGCCTTTTGTCTGGGTAACATGTATAGCATTATGGATTTCTTTGTGATAATAAAAAACTATAGGCAATTCGGCTGTACCAAAATGTTTTTTCCACATTTCGAGAAACTTTTTTTTAAGTTTTAAGTCCATGGTTTCTATATTTTATATTTACCTTACTTTTTTTAGTAAAAGTGTTGCAAAGTTATAAATTATCAAAATTGTCATTAATCCTTTTAGTTTATCATGGTATGGCTTTTATTATGCCTTGGCACGATTGAGGAGTCAAAACATACCCTGAAATGAGGTACTGAATTATTATCCTGTTTTTAATCTTTCTTTTTAATGCTGTAAAATTTTGAGCCAGTGAATCCAAATCCCATATCACTCCGAGGAAAAAATGTTAATCCCAGGTTTATCGACGTAATTAAATCAGATTTGCTCCAGCTTTCACCCCCGTCTTTCGTTTCATAGCAGATGCTTCCTTTAAAAACAGGGAAATCACCTCCCTCATAAGCCCAGACAGACTCTATATTGAATCCCTCATTCTCATTAAAAAAATGAAGCGTTCCGAAATTTGTAAAAGGGTAATTTGTTTTAGTCCAATTAGAACCACCATCAGTAGTTTTATAAACATTTGTTACCCCATCAATAATTCCTTCGTTCTCATTTAAGAAGTACAAATTACGGATAGAATAATTTGCTGCGACTGGTGTATTTATTGTTTCCCAGGTATAACCCAAATCAGAACTTTTAAAAATTTTCTGGTTCTCTCCGGCAACAAAAACGATATTATCCGTAAAGAATAATCTGTCATAGGTTGGTTTAATTGCTAATTCAATCAAATTCCAATTTATTCCTCCATCTGAAGTAAGTGCAATTTTTTTATCCCCTGAGTTTAGCAGGTCTGTAGTTTGAATAAGTGCGATGCCTTTTAAATCGTCAAAAAAATTTAAAGATAATATGCGAGTGTAATCAGGGAAAAAGTTTTTTGTCCAGGTTTCGCCTCCATTTGTGGTTTTTAGTAACACACTACCTTTATTACAGTCTGCATCCAAACAATTCATAGTCTGACTTGATACAAATCCAACATTCTCATTCAGAAAAAACACAGAGTGCAGGTGAAGTGTGGTTCCGGAATTTTGCTTTGTCCATGTTATTCCTGAATCAGTTGTTTTATAAATATCACCATTATAACCTACTACAAAACCAATATCAGGATTGATGAAATAAACATCTCTTGAATTTATAGAAAAATCGTAAATCGATTTAGAAATCTCCCAACCATCTATACTTAATGTGGTTTTATCAATAGTATTAAATGTGGTCTCATTTTCGGTACTATTAGGTTCCTTCTTGCAACTTAATAATACTGTTGCAGCCAATAAAATCGCAATGCTAAATTTTGACATAATTGTGTTTTGTTTAAAAGTCAGGTAATGCAAATTTTTTGGGGGTTACTTATTCCTTTAATTTTCAAGATATATCCCGTCAGGTTGTTTTACTTTTACTGTTAATCTGTTAACAACAAAAATTATTCCAATCTCACTGATTTCGTAACAATTATGTTTTAGTCAACAATCAAATTGCAGAGAAAGTTGTTTTAAGAGTTTCCCTCTACTGTGGTTTTTGCCTCCCGATAGCTATCGGGACCCGTAGACGGGCAGTGCTTTTCATAGCACTGACCGTGTTAGGCGGTCGTAGCAATTTATCTTATCTTCAGTTTGCAATCGCTATTTGATAAGATTTTCTTTTGTAAAAAATGCATGGATTACTGTGGTTATTCTTATTATGTCAAATTTACCACACAATTAAAGGTAAATCAATATTTTGTTGTCAGGAAGCTACTATTGAATTGGTTGTATAAAAGATTGTTCTGTCCACAAGGGCGCTAATCTTCAATTTTAAAATTTTCTTGACTGTTACAGAATGTGCTTTTTATCATTTCATTTAAAGAGTTCGTCGTTCGGGATTACTAATTTGTCTGTTGTCAATATATTATCGCGTGTGGAAAAATTAATGTTGGTCTTTGAATAGACGAACACTTTTGCCCCATTTAGCATTGTCTTGTTGGTTTGCCAAAGCCGCGGTACCTTCTTTGCTATCCAGAAGCCCACGGGGCTTACCTTCTATTTTTGCATCCAAAATGTAGAAATATTGTCCATCCTTACTTGGAGATGAACTCCAAAAATCAGTTCGTCCTCCAAGGTACATGAATTTACCATTGCCAGTGCGAATGCCAGCCATTAACGCATTAAAGCCACAACCACCAACCACCATTTGTTTATAAACCTTTTCCATAGTGCCTCCAAGA
>JAPLED010000032.1 GCA_026391475.1 Bacteroidia bacterium
GGAAATTGAGTCAGATCCTTGTTGTAAATTTTTTCAATCTCATCCTTAGTCAAATAAATAGCAAATGTCTTTTCAGATATTCCGCTGAAGGCTTCATATTCAAATTCCCGGTTGTTATGTAATTTGTCTTGTAATGATTTCTTCATCATCATTTTTAAACTCTTAATGAATCGGCCTATTGTATTTAAAGCATATCCTTCATCCGTTAAGAAATTCACAAAGGAATTATAAAAGTCAATATTTATATTCTCAAAATCAACTTTTCTCAATGGCCTTAACGTCTTTTTATTATCAGTGTGCCATTGTTTGCGCTCCTCTGTATAGATTCCCTGATATTCTCCAAAGATGCGTTTAAAGCCCTCTAAAATGCGTATTGTACCGGGTGCCAGGTTCATTCCAGACTTGTATTTTTTCCAGTCGCCTTTCTCCGCTTCTTTAATGGATCTATCAATAAAGTCGTTAAGATTCTTTGCTTTGATATCCTTTTTAGTATGGAATTGATAAACAACTGAATCCAGCCATTCCTTTGAATATTCTCCAAAGTGATTTTTAAACTCAGTTTCAATATGGTCTTTTAAGCCTTTGAGTTTCTTAATGAGTTTTTCATCATCATCAGTTTTGATTCGCTGTTTAATGGTTTGCGTGTCATTGCTCCAGCGGTCAGGATTTACAGAAAGTAAGGTTTTTACTATCAGATCAACTTTTTTCCCGGCTGATAATCTGACATAAACCGGGGCCAGATCCCTCTTTTTTGCAGAAACAAAATAATTGAATGTTGCCATGACTTTGATTTTAATTTCATCAAAGATATAATTTCTACAACATTTCTACAATCAAATATTAATCTATTTTAATAATATTAATTAACACTTAATATTTTATAATATCGGTAAATTGCTGATTTTATTAAGTATCATATATAATTCATTGATTTTTCAGACTGTTTAAAAATGTTTCTATTAAGCTGGTTCGAGTCCCTTCAGGTTCACAAAAAAAGGCGCTTTAAGGCGCCTTATAAGTTAAAAGGGAAAAGTAATCTTTACAATTTACCACGATAAGATATCACGAGTAAAGGAACAATCTATTCCTATTTAGTTCAATCTATTAAATTCAATCCCGTTTTTTATTTATATTATCGGTTTATCTTTCTGAAGGAAAGAGACAATCAAGGCGCCTGAAAGTGCAATGCATATAAGTACAGTAAAGCCGAGTGAATAACTTTTTGTGATATCATTATATAATGCTCCCACAAGCATAGGAGAAAGTGATTCTGCCAATCCGTCTGCAACAAGAATAATTCCCATCACCCTTCCAAGTGTTCTTACACCAAACAGATCGCCGGCCATTAATGGAATGATCATATAATCACCTCCCAGCCCAATCCCGCATAAATAATACGAGTGACATTATCTGAGCAGCTTGTGCCTGGGTAAAACTCAGGTCGCGCAGATACAACTTAAGATGCTGGTTGATCCCTCCCACTGCCCCGATTGAACACATACTTCCGAAGGCCAGGAGATAAAAGTTCCGGTTCTTCAGAATATCTTTTATAGGAACAACTGATTCGGTTCTTTCTTCAACATTTTGTTTTAAAGGAGAGTCTTTAAGAAAAAAGGATAGTGGAAGAGCAATCACGATAACCAGAAATCCAAGAGACATCAAAGCGAGGTGCCAGCCGACATTTTTTTCAAGTCCGGCAGCTATTAAAGGAACCAGTGCGCCTCCCGTTCCAATGCCCAAATATGCTATACCCATCGCTTTTCCACGGTTTTTAGTAAACCATCGTGAGATCAGAACCTGGCATGGCAGTGGTCCGCCAAATACATAGCCCAATGCAATAAAAACATAAAACATGTAGAACATTCCCAGTGAGTTCATAAGGCTTAAGCCGATAAGAGCTGAACCGGTCATCAGTGCACCTGCCATCAGCATCCTTCTGGGTCCGTAACGATCGATAATCCATCCTGCAAGAAATCCGAATAAAGGAGCTACAAGTATTTTTCCTAAGGCATTTCCTGATGTTACAACAGTACGGGACCAGCCGAACTCCTTCATAAAAAAATCATAAAAAAATGGTAGACCATAGAGTGTAAATCCAACAATTGCAAGAAGTGAAAGGAAAGCTGTTGCAATCACGTATGTCTGTGAACTTCGCCCTGGCAAATCCATACTGACTGTTTGATTATTATCTCCCATTTCAGATACGATATATAATAAATGTATAATCTTTAAAATCAGATACTCTTTCCAGCCAGGCGGGTCATGCCATAATATGCACTTCCAAGTAATGAACCAGCTGACCCGAGTTTTGCTCTTTCAATCTTCACTTCAGACCTGCAGTTTTCAAGTGAATTTGCAAAAGCACTTCTTTTAATCATTGAAAAATAATCATCATGCGCTTCCGACATACCTCCGCCAACGACAATAATTTCAGGTGCAAAAATTGTGATCAGGTTAGCCAGTCCGACACCAACCATTTCTGCATTTTCTTTAACCACTTTAACAGCTACAGGGGAATGGGAATAACTCAATTCAAAAATTTCCTTGCATTTCAGAGTCTTTTTCTTCATATCATGAAATTCGCCAATTTCCTCATAATACCTGCGGACAATTGCTGATGCAGAGGCAAAATGCTCATATGATCCTTTTATTCCAGTATTACTAATTTCCTTGTCATAATTTATAATCATCTGACCTATCTCTCCTCCGGCATTATTGACTCCCCTGTAAAGCTTACCATTAATTATTATTCCACCTCCGATACCTGTGCGAAGGGCTACAAAAATAATATTATTGAAGCCCTGCGCAGCACCAAATCTATGCTCTGCAATTGTCATCATATTAGCATCATTTCCGACATAAGAGGGCAGCCCTGTTTCCTGATTAACTATTTTTGCCAAAGGTACATTCGTCCAGTTTTTGATACCCTGATCGGGTCCGAGAACAATTCCTGACTTATGATCAATAAATCCTTTGGCTGCTGTACCAATGCAGATAGGATTAATACCCTCTGATGCCACTGTCTGCCTTATCTCCCGTATCGCTTTAAAAATTATAGCAATAAGATAATCCTTCGACTGTTTCAGATTAAGAGGATAAGATTTTACGGCAACAATTTCACCATCCATCTTAACAACTGCTATTTTAAGCGAATAATGTCCTATATCAATTCCTATGGCTGCAGCATGTTTAAACATT
>JAPLED010000073.1 GCA_026391475.1 Bacteroidia bacterium
TTCTGACCAGGAAGCTGCGAAATCGGCTCTTATGACTGTCACCGGCAGCGAAAATATGCGATTTCTTATCCCTGTACTGAAAGAGGGTACACCTGCTGCCAGGAAAAGTGCAATTGAATTGTTAGCATGGAATAAAGACAATAAATATTTTTCTGAAGTTCTTACTTTTGCATCATCTACTGACGAACAGATTAAATCAGCAGCCTTAAAAGCACTGGCCAGTCTTGCCGGATCAACTGATCAGGAAAAACTGATTGAACTTCTGGCAGATACAGATAATCCTGGTTATATTACAGATATACAGACTGCCCTTGCGGTATCTGCAGGTAAAATCTCTGATCCTGAAAAGAGGTCCTCAACGATTCTGAAAGCGATGGAAGGAAAAATTCAGAAAGAAAAAATTATTCCTGTTCTTGCAAAAACCGGTGGACGTGAAGCCCTTGCTATTGTTTTAAAGGAATTTGAAAATGGAAATTCAGCAATGCGCGATGTCTGCTTCAAGGCACTTACAAGTTGGTGCGATTATTCAGCATCATCAGCATTATATGAGATATGTGCTTCAGGTAATAAAACCTTTGAAGGTCCGGCTTTTGAAGGCTATGTAAGACAGATAAAATCCGCTTCATTGCCCGACGATCAGAAGTTGCTTCTGTATCGCAAGATTATGCCCTATGCCCTGAGTGCAGAGCGTAAAAACGGATTACTGGCCGAAACAGGAAAGTTGAAAACTTACCTGTCACTTTATTTTGTGGCAAACTATCTGGATGATCCCGCTACATCTGCTGCAGCTGCCAAAGCTGCTATGTTGATAGCACTTCCCTCGGTAAGTTCAAAGGCAGGAATGTACGGTAACCTGGTAAAAGAGATTCTCATCAAGGCAACCGGTAAAATTAAAGGGCAGGAGAGTGAGTATGATAAAGAGATGATAAACAAATATTTAGCTGAGATGCCTGCTGATGAGGGATTTAAGCCTATGTTTAACGGCAAGGATCTAACAGGCTGGCAGGGACTTGTTGAAAACCCTGTTGCACGAGCTAAGATGAAACCGGCCGATCTGTCAAAAAAACAGATTGAAGCGGATAAAAAAGTTGCAGCGAACTGGAGCGTTAAAGATGGTTGTATATGGTTTAGCGGCAGTGGAGACAATCTATGTTCAATTAAGGAGTATGATGATTTTGAGATGTTTGTGGACTGGAAAATCTCCAAAGCAGGCGATAGTGGTATCTACCTCAGAGGGTCACCACAGGTTCAGATATGGGATACTTCAAGAGTTGAAGTGGGTGCCCAGGTTGGTTCCGGTGGTTTGTACAATAACCAGAAAAATCCGTCCAAACCTCTGAAGGTTGCCGATAATCCTGTTGGTGATTGGAATACTTTCAGGATTGTGATGATCGGTGAGAAAGTTTCAGTATGGTTGAACGGAGATCTGGTTGTTGATAATGTCACATTGGAGAATTACTGGGATCGTAAAATCCCGATCTTCCCGAAAGGTGCAATTGAACTTCAGGCTCATGGTACCGATTTGTCCTTCAGGGATATATATGTAAGGGATATAAGCGAAAAAGAATATAATCTTACTCCTGAGGAAAAGGCTGAAGGATTTGTTGCTCTCTTCAATGGAAGAAACCTCGATAACTGGGTGGGGAACAAAGAGTCGTATATAGCTGAAGACGCAATGATCGTCGTCAAACCGAGTGACGGTTCAGGAGGAAACCTATATACTGAAAAAGAGTATGCCGACTTTATTTTCCGTTTTGAATTTCTACTTACCCCTGCTGCAAATAATGGTCTCGGTATAAGAGCTCCTCTCACTGGTGATGCTGCTTATGTTGGCATGGAACTTCAGATACTCGATGATACGGCCCCGGTTTATGCAAACCTGCAGCCTTACCAGTACCATGGATCTGTATATGGAGTAATTCCGGCCAAAAGAGGGTTTCTTAAACCAGTCGGAGAGTGGAACTATGAAGAGGTTAAAATCCAGGGGACACAAATTACGATCACCCTGAACGGAACTGTTATTGTTGATGGCGATATTGCCGGTTCGAGAGATAATGGAACTTTGGACAAAAATGATCATCCGGGACTAAAAAACAAAACCGGACATATCGGTTTCCTCGGACATGGTTCCGAGCTTAAATTCAGAAACATAAGAATAAAATATTAATGCTTCACGAACAATGAAAAGAATTTGTTATCTGTTAGTTGCAATTATTTCTCTTTCTGCCTGTTCTCAAGTGAAACCACCTGAACCATTTGGTCCGGTTCCCTCTGAAAGGCAGCTTGCATGGCACGAAATGGAGTATTATATGTTTGTTCATTTTACTGTTAATACTTTCACAGATAAAGAATGGGGCTATGGTGATGAAAAGGAGTCTGTCTTTAATCCTACTGAACTCGATTGCAGACAGTGGGCTAAAGTAGCAAGAGATGCAGGGATGAAAGGCATAATTATAACAGCAAAACACCACGACGGTTTTTGCCTGTGGCCATCTCAATTCACAGATCATTCCGTTAAAAACTCAACTTGGAAAGATGGCAAGGGTGATGTTTTAAGGGAACTCCGTCAGGCCTGCGATGAATATGGTCTGAAGTTTGGAGTCTACCTGTCGCCATGGGACCGTAACAGTTCGGTTTATGGTACTCCTGAATACTTAATCTTCTATCGTAATCAGCTTCGTGAACTTCTTACAAATTATGGTGATGTTTTCGAAGTCTGGTTCGACGGTGCCAATGGCGGTGATGGATATTATGGAGGTGCAAGGGAGACAAGGAAAATTGATAATAAAACCTATTATGATTGGGGAAACACTCATAAGATTGTAAGGGAGTTGCAACCAATGGCTGTAATGTTCAGTGATGCAGGACCCGATATCCGCTGGGTTGGCAACGAACGTGGTACGGGCAGCCTGACCAATTGGTGTCTCCTTAAAAAAGATGAGATGTATCCTGGAGGCGATTTTGCCAGAATACTTGGCGAGGGCCATGAAGATGGAAACTACTGGGTACCTGCTGAAGTTGATGTCTCGATACGCAGGGGATGGTTTTATCACCAGAACCAGGATTCACTTGTCAGATCACCTGAGAATCTTATGGAACTCTATTACTCATCAGTTGGTAGGAACAGTAATCTTCTTCTCAATGTACCTCCTGACAGGAGGGGTCTTCTGCATGAGAATGATGTCAAGTCTCTTCTGGATTTCAGGGAGCTACTGAGAAAAGAATTTGAAACCGATCTGGCAAATGGAAAGAAGGTAAATGCCACATCCATCAGAGGAAAAGGATATGAGGCTTCAAATGTAAATGACGGAAATCCGGAAACTTACTGGGCCACAAATGATTTCCAGACAGCCAGCGATATAATTATCGACCTTGGATCAGAAACGGAAGTGAACAGAATCATACTTCAGGAATATATTAAACTGGGCCAGCGGGTTCAGAAATTCAAGGTATCAGCATTTATTAATGGTGAATGGAAACCTCTGATAGATGGTACCACAATTGGTCACAAAGTGATACGGAAATTTCCTGTTGTGAAAGCCTCAGAAATTAAAGTATCTATCAGCAAATCAAAGGCCTGTCCGGTAATCTCTAATATTGAACTCTACAGGGCACCGGGGAAATAATAGGGAGATGGAGTAAAAGAAGCATCAGTTCATTTTTGTGGCACTCCAACAGTCTGCGCAAGTATTATCCGCTGATTTGACCTTAATCCCATCTCAGGTGCGAGTTGCTCTTTCGGGACCATCCCTCTTATTACACATCCAAGATTTGCAGATGCACAATAGAGATAGATGTTCTGCGCAATAAATGCTGTATTGGCATATGAAGATAGGAGATCAGAATCTTTTATCTCATCACCCTCTTTTTTCCCGAGTTTACCCAAATCGGCAACATACACCAGGTTTAATGCTGCTTCGGCAACAAAATCCTGTGTGCCGCATAATTTCCTGAGGTCTTTGTTGTTAATCTGCTTCAGGGTATGAGATTCAGCAACGTAAAGATAAAGTCCTCCGGGAAGAGCAACATATACTTCAATTTCCTGAACATTTCTTGCTGATGGAGCAGTTCTTTTTTTCTGATCAGCCCTGTTAATACCCCAGCCTGCCCATAAAAGATCGGACAGTTGCTGCTGTGTAAGATTATCCTTGGTGAAGGTTCTGATAGATTGTCTTTCATTCAGTGCCTGCATCAGAGGTTTACCACCGGTCTTATCAGGTGCTGGCAGATTTATATCCTGAGCTGAAATATTCAGGAATAATGTAGTTCCGAATAGAAAACTAAAAATCCACTTTTTCATAATAAAAAATATTTATCGTTTTAAATCTTTTATACTAAATACCAGAAAGTTAAATTACAAACCTCTGTGTCACTCTGTGTCTTCTCCGTGTTTCTCTGTGCAAGTTCTTAAAATAAAATAGTTACACAGAGGGTCACAGAGGAGGCACAGAGTTACACAGAGAAAATTAAAGAACAAGATCAGTTTAAACAATCTGGAACATCCTTGCAACCTTAACTGCTCCGGCAATTTTTTTGGTAAGTCCTTCCCAGTCTTTTTTTTGTATCAGTTCTTTTGTGATAAGATTTGAACCGATACCAACACAGGTAACACCTGCTTCAAACCATTCACGTAAATTTTCAACTGTTGGTTCAACACCTCCTGTAGGCATGATGCTTGTCCAGGGGCAGGGCCCTTTTATTGACTTCACAAAATCCGGACCTCCGACTGATGAGCCGGGGAATATTTTAACAATCTCAGCTCCAAGCTCTTCGGCATAGCTGATTTCCGACAGTGATCCACAACCGGGCGACCACAGAATTTTTCTGCGGTTACAAACTTTTGCCATTTCAGGATTCAGTACAGGAGAGACTATAAAATTTGCTCCAAGCTGAATATAAAGTGATGCAGTTCCTGTATCAACTACTGATCCTGCGCCCATCACCAATGCAGGAACCTCTTTCTCAGCCCATTTATTAAGCTCACCGAATAACTCATGAGCATAATCGCCACGATTGGTGAACTCAAATACTTTAATGCCACCGTTAAAACAGGCTTTAATCACATTCCTGCATACTTCCGCATCTTTATGATAGAATACAGGAACAATACCTGCTTCCCGCATCTTAAGTATAACATCTATTCTGGTAAATCGTGCCATAATTTTTATCGTTTGCACAAATGTATCTAAAATTGATCTAACAGCAAAGAACGAAGTTTTTCTTCAACTTTTTCCTTTTTCCTTTTTCCTTTTTCCTTTTGTCTTTTATCTTCTATTATAATTATCTTAGCAACTCAATCTATCGGCATGGCACTTAACTATATCTGGATCGCATTCTTCCTCATCGGATTCATTGTTGCTCTCGGTCAGTTGATCTTCGCAGGTAATATGCAGATATTCAATGAGCTGGTTAATTCAGTTTTTTTAAATGCCAAAACCGGTTTTGAAATATCACTCGGATTAACAGGGGCACTCACCCTCTGGATGGGGCTGCTGAAAGTGGGAGAGAAAGGGGGAGTAGTGGCCATCCTTGGCAGACTTATTGGTCCACTTTTTGAAAAACTTTTTCCCGGTCTGCCAAAAGGTCATCCGGCTTATGGTTCCATAATGCTGAACATATCAGCTAATATGCTTGGGCTCGATAATGCAGCTACTCCCGTAGGACTTAAAGCGATGAAAGAGATGCATGAGGTTAACCCGGATAAAGAGACTGCCTCCAATGCCCAGATCATGTTCCTGGTTCTTAATGCTGCCGGTCTCACAATTATTCCTGTCAGCATAATTGTTTACCGTACCCAGCTTGGCGCAGTTAACCCTGCTGATATTTTCATTCCAATACTTATTTCAACGTTTACTGCCTCCCTCACAGGGATGGTCAGTGTTGCTATAATTCAGAAAATAAATTTGTTCGATAAAGTAATCCTGGCTTACCTTGGCGGACTAACGGCAATAATTATCGGTATAATAATCTATTTCAGCGGACTTCCAAAGGAGCAGATCTCTACGATTTCCACTTTTGCAGCAAATTTCATTCTCATGTCGGTTATTGTACTTTTTATCGTCCTGGCATTTATAAAAAAGGTAAATGTTTATGATGCTTTTGTTGAAGGAGCAAAAGAGGGATTTAATATCGCCATTAAAATCATTCCATTCCTGGTTGCTGTACTGGTGGCAATCGGTATTTTCAGAGCCTCGGGAGCGATGGATTTTATTATCACCGGCATTGCCATGTTTTTTGCCTGGCTGGGTATTGATACCCAATTCACAGCAGCGCTGCCTGTTGCATTCATGAAACCACTTTCCGGAAGCGGCGCCCGCGGACTTATGATTGATGCCATGACTACCTATGGAGCCGATTCGTTTATCGGACGACTAGCATGTACCATGCAGGGAACTACCGATACAACATTCTATATTGTTGCAGTATATTTTGGTTCAGTAGGTATAAAAAATACAAGGTACTCGATAGGATGCGGTTTGCTTGCTGATCTTGCCGGCTTTACCACTGCAATATTTGTTGCATATCTCTTCTTTACTTAAACCTTCTCTATGAGCGTTTTACTGACATCAACTCTGGTCTGTATAAGCATAATCGCTATCATTATCCTTACCTCAAGGTTGAAATTAAAAGCATTTATTGCTCTCTTCATTGTTTCACTTTTTCTGGCATTTACTACCCTCCCTGCAAGCACGATCGTAAGTACTATTAAAGAAGGATTTGGCAACACGATGGCCTCCATAGGATTCCTGATAATCCTCGGTGCAATTATTGGTATTACTCTGGATAAGACAGGTGGAACACTCAGTATTGCCAGGTATATTCTTTCAAAAACAGGAGAAAACAGGAGTGCTCCTGCCCTTGGTATCACCGGGTTTATTACCGGATTACCAATATTTTGCGATTCAGGATTCATAATTTTAAGCGGACTGGCAAAGTCATTCAGTTCAAAATCAAAACTGGCAATGCCATTTATGGCAACAGTGCTTGCAACCTCGTTATATTCGGTTCATTGTCTTATACCACCTCATCCCGGGGCACTGGCTGCAGCAGGGCTGATTAAAGTAAATATCGGGTATCTTATAATTATTGGAACAATCTTCGCAATCCCTGGTGCACTGGCTGCATATTACTGGAGCAAGTGGATGACAAAGGGGAAAAACTATCCATCTGCGAAAGAGGTTGAGGTTGACACACAGATAACACATGATAATCTTCCTTCAGCATTCCTTTCATTTCTTCCTATCGTTGTTCCTCTGTTACTTATAACATTCAGATCGTTGTTTAGTCTTATAGACAAAGGGGGACAAAGTCTGATTTCAAAAATTTTCTTTTTTCCAGGGGAACCAATATTTGCTTTATCAATTGGTGTTGTGTTGGCTATGTTATTAATTAAGGATAAAACAATTGCATCGATGAATGCCGTTTTTTCGGAAGCAATCGAAAAGGCCGGGCCAATACTGATTGTCACTGCCGCTGGCGGCATGTTTGGAATGGTGATCAAAGCAACTGGCACCGGCGATGCTTTGGGTAAGTTACTGGCCGGCACAAGCATAGGACTTGTAGTGCCATTCCTTATTGCGGCTATAATGAAAACTGCACAGGGCTCATCAACTGTGGCAATAATAACAACAGCATCCTTTGTTGCACCCATGTTATCAATGCTTGGTCTCGATTCAGAGTGGGGCAGGTTACTTGTTATGCTTTCGATGGGAGCAGGCTCAATGATTGTTTCACATGCCAATGATTCCTACTTCTGGGTTGTCTCCAATTTTTCTGATATCGATCCAGGTACAACACTGAAAGTCTATTCATCCTCGACTATTTTAATGGGAATCGTTGTCTTTGCCTGTGTCTGGATTACTTCACTCATTGTTTTATAATGGGTCTGTTTTATGATCAATCCCGGCTATTAGGTTTAAAACGAATAGAATGAATAGCAGAACAATTGCTGAACAGATTTTTCTGGCAGGAATCGATAGTGTTCTTCCTGAAAGACTGATACCCAAAGAGATGGTGTTGAAGGATAATTGCCTGGTTATAGGCCATCTGAACTTCTCCCTGGAAACAATTGAAAATATTTATGTTATCGGTGCAGGTAAAGCAAGCGCTATGATGGGAGCAGAGGTTGAAAAAATTCTTGGCAGCCGGATTACTGAAGGGCATATTGTTGTTAAATATGGCTATTTCTCTGAATTGAAATATATCAGGGTTACGGAAGCCGGCCATCCTGTCCCGGATTCAAACGGGTTCAAAGCAACCAGGGCAATAATGGAAATTGCTGGCATGGCCAAAAGGAATGACCTTGTAGTATGCCTTCTATCTGGTGGCGGCTCAGCACTTCTTCCAGATTTTCCCGAAGGCTCTTCTCCTGAAGAGATGATTAAACTTAATGATCTACTGATTAATAGCGGAGCCTGTATTAAAGAGATTAATGCAGTGCGCAAACATTTGTCAATAGTTAAGGGGGGCCAGCTTGCCAGGGCCATTTGTCCGGCTACACTGGTAAGTCTGATTTTATCTGATGTGCCCGGCGATCCCTTGGATGTAATTGCGTCCGGACCAACAGCTCCTGACCCCACAACTTACCAGCAGGCACTGGATGTTTTGGATAAATATGATTTAACAGCATCTATGCCTGTTGGAATTCTGAAATATTTGAAGGAAGGAGCAGCCGGAAAGAGACCTGAAACACCAAAACCTTCGGATCCTGATTTTGAGAAGACCTATAACCATTTAATTGGTACTAACAGACTGGCACTTGAGGCAGCGAAACAGAAAGCATCAGAGTTTAATATTAATACATTTATAATAGACGATCAACTGCAAGGTGACACTTCCTCGGTTGCAGAGTACATCGTGGAAACATCATTAAAATTTAAAGTTGACAAAAATGAGGTTAAGCCGGTCTGCCTTTTGTTCGGTGGAGAGACAACAGTTAAAATGACAGGTAAGGGACTCGGTGGAAGAAACCAGCATCTTGCGTTATTGTGTGCAATCCTGCTTCAGAACCATCCGGGTATTACTTTACTTTCGGCAGGAACCGATGGCACTGATGGTCCGACAGATGCTACCGGAGCTGTTGTTGATTCGGATACCGTCACCGGCGCATTGTCGAAAAACATTGATCCTGCAAAATACCTCAGGGAGTTCGATTCCTATCATTTCTTTAAAAAAGCAAGTGGGCATATCATTACCGGCCCTACTATGACCAATGTTATGGATATTATTGTGGTAATCGTGGAATAATCAAAAGGCAGATACATCAGAAATGACCAATAACTTTTATGATAATACTGAAACGTTTTCTCTTCCGGTAAAGGAATTGATTATTGAAGGAGAGATAGCAAATCCCGGAAAGGTTGATTTTTCAGAACTTCCGATACATTCGGTAATCGTCAAAGAAACCCTGCTTGACAGTGCCGGTGGAGATAGATTTGTCGGTGCCTACAGGTACGATGGTTATTCGCTTTTTGACATTCTTGATAAAAGGATACTTAAAAAGACAAACAGTGCTGAGTTTAATCCTATTATTGATCTTTATGTTAAACTTGAAAATGAGAGAGGCGAAAAGGTTGTTTTCAGCTGGGGCGAAATTTACTATCCAAACGACCTTCATAAGATCATAATAGCCACTAATGTGTCGAGGATAGTACCTTCCAAAACAAAGGAGCTATGGCCGCTTCAGGGCGAAAGCAAAATTGTGGCAGCAAGCGACCTTGTGACTGAAAGAAATATCTCTTCACCGGTAAAGATTACTGTTAAATCATTTCCCGGGTCATTTGCTGTAGTAAAGGATTTATCTCCTATGTATTCGCTTCAGATAAAGATTTTCAGTGGTTCGAAACTTACAGGTGAAATAGAGAAGCTTCCTGAAAACATTAATAATGAGACTTTTAATACAATATTTTATGGCAGGGGCAAAGGCATTCACAGCATTACACCCTTTACCGGTATTCTCCTGAAAGATCTTCTTCAAAAATTTTATCCTATTAACAGGGAGAATCTGCAATCGGGAATAATGTGTTTTGCGGGTAAAGATGGTTACAGATGTGCTGTATCATACTCTGAACTGTTTAACAGAAATGATCAACAGGAATTTTTACTGATCCGATCAGAACCTGATGAGGATGGCGGTTTGTACAGAGTATTTGCAGTATGCGACTTCTTCTCTGACAGGGCGATTAAGTCTGTCAGTGAAATACACTTGGGATTCTGATTCCTCAATTATTAAATGAGATTATAACTTCATTCCCGTGACTGCCGCGGGGATTGCTGTTTTTATTATATTTGCTCTTCACCACTTCTGAAATAAAATGTTATTCCTGATCATATGAAAGCCCTCGTCCTCGAAGAATATAACAAACTGGTTTACAAAGATGTCCCGGACCCCGAAATACAGAGTAATGAGGTACTCGTTAGGGTAAAGGCATGTGGTATCTGCGGATCAGATGTTCATGGCCTCGACGGAAGCACCGGACGAAGAATTCCGCCAATGATAATGGGACATGAGGCTTCAGGTGTTATCATCAAAACAGGTGCTGATGTAAAAGGGTGGAAATCTGGTGATAGAGTAACCTTTGACTCGACAGTTTATCCACTCGATGACTGGTTTACTCTTGAAGGGATGTATAATCTGAGTGATAACCGCGAGGTACTTGGTGTATCTCCCGGAACATATAAAAGAGATGGAGCCTTCGCTGAATATATTGCTATTCCTCAGCATATCCTTTACAAAATACCTGAAAGTGTTACATTTGAACAGGCTGCAATGGTGGAAGCTGTTGCCGTTGCTCTTCATTCAATAAATATTTCCGGCATTAAAACAGGTGATAAATGTGTTGTGGTTGGTGTCGGCATGATCGGGATTTTCATTCTGAAACTTCTTAAGTTGTCGGGTGCATCAAAGATTATTGCAATTGATATTAATACAAAGCATCTTGAACAGGCAGAAAAAGCCGGAGCAGATCACACTTTCCTTTCAACTGAAGAAAACCTTGCTGAAAAGATAAATGTCCTTACAAATACCAGGGGAGCAGATATCTCATTTGAGGCAGTCGGCAAAAACGAGTCAGTAAATATCGCAATAGATGTTCTCCGAAAAGGTGGAAAGGCCGTTTTAGTAGGGAATGCTTCTCCTAAAGTCAATTTTCCTCTTCAAAAAGTTGTTACACGGGAATTAAAAGTACTTGGCAGTTGTGCCATCAGAGGCGAATATGAAGTTGTTCTTAATCTGCTGGAAACTGGAAAAATAAGTGTGGTTGATCAGATTTCCGCGGTGGCCCCGCTCTCAGAAGGTGCTGGATGGTTTAACAAACTTTACAAAAAAGAGGAAGAGCTGAATAAAGTTATTCTGGTACCATAATATTAATCAAATGGCTGAAAGGATTTATAATATTTCGATTGCCGGCTGTAGTAAAGTGGCACATCTCCATGCAAAAGCTATTCAAAGTATACCCAATGCACGACTGACAGGAGTGTGGAGTAGAACGCAGAAAACAGTTGAAGATTTTGCCTCAGTTTACAAAACGCAGGCTTATTCAGATATCTCAAGGATGGTAACTGAAAACAATGTTGACCTGGTAATTGTCTGTACTGCCCATCCTTTTCATATGCAACCTGCCGTCGAAGCGGCAAAAGCAGGCGCTAATGTGCTGGTTGAAAAGCCATTGGCTTCTGATCTTAAGGATTGCGATGACATCATTACAACATGTAAAAAAAACAATGTCAGGTTAGGTGTCATAAGTCAGCGTAGGTGGTACGAACCGGTGAAAAGAGTCAAGGATGCAATTGAGCAAGGCAAAATAGGGAAACCGGTTCTGGCAACCGTAACAATGTTGGGCTGGCGCGATAAAGCTTACTATGATTCCGACGCATGGAGAGGATCGTGGAAGACGGAAGGTGGTGGAGTACTTGTTAATCAGTCACCGCATCAGCTCGACATTCTTTTATGGTATATGGGTGAAGTTGACGAAGTGTACGGTATCTGGAGAAATCTGAATCATCCCTACATAGAAGTTGACGATACAGCAGTTGCAATCGTGAAGTTTAAAAGCGGTGCAATCGGGAATATCCTTGTCAGTAATTCTCAGAAGCCCGGAATTTACGGGAAAGTCCATGTACATGGAGAAAACGGGGCATCAGCCGGTGTCCAGACAGATGGAGGGGCAATGTTCATTGCTGGCAGAACGGGTGTTGCCGAACCTCCTGTAAATGATCTGTGGACCATTCCTGGCGAAGAGAATTTGCTAAAAGAATGGATAAGGCAGGATACAGAAACTTTTAACAACTGCGATCCTACTGTCCGGTATTTTCAATACCAGATTGAAGATTTTATTGCTGCAATCGGTAACAACACAGAACCATCTGTCACCGGTGAAGCCGGGCGCAGAACCGTGGAACTTTTCACTGCAATATACCGCTCCTCCCGCGATAATGCAGTAGTTAAATTTCCGTTGAAAACGGAATAGACTAAAGACAAAAGACGAAAGTAAAAAGATAAAAGTAAAAACCAGTAGCCTGTAGCCAGTAGCCAGTAACCAGTAGCCAGTAGCCTGTAACTTAATATATTCCAAATTATGCCGGTAATCATTGTTATCCTGGGAATCTGCCTTCTTCTTTTCCTGATCCTCGTAGTAAAATTCAATTCATTTTTATCATTTGTCATTGTATCTCTGGCAGTTGCCCTGGCTGAAGGAATGACTATCGACAAAGCGGTGATATCAATAGAAAACGGAATTGGGAATACAATGGGTTTTCTTGTACTGGTACTTGGTTTGGGCTCTATGCTTGGTAAACTGGTATCAGAAAGCGGGGCAGCCCAGAGAATAACAACAAAACTGGTAAAAGCTTTCGGTATAAAACATATACAATTGGCTTTAATGCTGACAGGTTTTATTGTGGGTGTATCCTTGTTCTATGATGTTGGCTTTTTCATCATGATCCCGCTTGTCTTTACAGTAGCAGTTTCAACCGGCCTTCCATTACTGTATGTCGGTTTACCAATGCTGGCCGCACTTTCTGTCACTCATGGCTATCTGCCTCCTCATCCGGCGCCTACGGCTATTGCAGGAATGTTCCATGCAGATCTTGGGAAAACAATGGTTTACGGAATAATTGTTGCAATACCTGCAATAGTAATTTCCGGACCTATTCTGTCAAAAGTTCTTAGTAAAATTGAGGCTAAACCGTTGAAGGAATTTGTAAACCAGAAAGCTTTAACCGACGAGGAGATGCCAGGTTTTTGGGTTAGTTTTTTTTCTTCCCTGTTACCGGTTATCGTGATAAGTATTTCAACTGTTGCCGGATTTCTGTTGCCGGAGGAAAATGTGGTCAGAAAAGTGCTGGGATATATCGGGAATCCGGTTATTGCAATGTTGCTATCTGTTTTATTTGCTATTTATACACTAGGACTGGCAAGAGGAAGAAAAATAACTGACATTATGAATTCCCTTGCTCATTCAGTTACCAGTATCACAATGATAATGCTCCTGATTGCCGGGGCAGGAGCATTGAAACAAGTTCTGGTCGATAGCGGGGTTAGTAAATATATTGGTGAATTGCTAAGTCAATCCACTCTTTCACCTTTGTTCCTTGGTTGGCTTATTGCGACAATTTTGCGCTTTTGTGTAGGTTCTGCAACCGTTGCAGGCATAACAACGGCCGGAATAGTTCTGCCATTGGTCTCAGGTGCAGGAGTAAGCCCTGAGTTGATGGTTCTGGCAATTGGTTCCGGAAGTCTGATGGTTGGACATGTGAATGATGGTGGATTCTGGCTCTTTAAAGAATACTTCAATCTGAGCATTAAAGATACATTGAAAACATGGAGTGTGATGGAAACATCAATTGGTATCACCGGGTTAATAGGTGTAATGATTCTTAGTCTTTTTGTGAAATAATGTTAATTGAAAAAATTGCTGAGCTCATAGCTCATAGCTCATAGCTCATAGAAATGCTGAAAAAAATATAACTACCAGCTATCAGCTACCAGCTATCAGCCATCGCCTTCCTCAAATAATTCGCTATCTTTAAATCCTGAAGTGTTAATATGACAAATAAAATTTTTTAAACAAAACTATGAAAATAAAATTTATAGGAGCTGCAAGGGAGGTTACAGGAAGTAAACATCTCATTACAACAGATTCAGGAAAAAAGATACTACTCGATTGCGGTATGTTCCAGGGTAAGGGACTCGAAACCGACAGCATGAACAGGGACCTAATGTTTGATCCCTCAACCATAGATCATATAATCCTGACACATGCACATATTGATCATGCCGGACTGATACCTTATGCTTATAAGTTGGGTTTCAGGGGATCAATAGTATGTTCAAACGCGACACGTGATCTTTGTGCAATTATGCTTTTAGACTCAGCTTTCATACAGGAGCACGATACGCTTATATTTAATAAAAGGAGAGTTAAAAAAGGACTTCCTTTAGTAACTCCCATTTATACCCAGACCGATGCAACTGCATGCATGAGTCTTTTTATCGGAGTTCCAAATGAGATGAAATTCAGGATTGACGAAAACATAACGGTTAAGTTCACTAATACCGGCCACATGCTTGGCAGCGGGGTAGCTAATATTCAGATAACCGAAAACGGGCAGATTAAGAAAATAGCTTACACTGGAGATATCGGCAGACCGGTTGACCCTATACTCGCCACTCCTCAGCCTTTTCCACAGGCTGATATCCTTATTACCGAATCAACTTATGGCGACAGATTGCATCATGATATTCAGGTGGCTGAAGAAGAGCTTTTAAGAATAGTTGTAGAGACATGTGTAAATAAAGGTGGCAAACTTATAATCCCTGCTTTCAGCGTGGGCCGTACACAGGAAGTTGTTTTTGCTCTTAATAACTTTTTCAATCAGGGCAGGTTACCAAAAATTGATATTTTTGTAGATAGCCCCCTTGCAGTAAACGCAACAACTGTTTTCAGGATGCATCCTGAGTGTTATAATAACAATTTCCTTCATGTTTTGGAAACTGATCCTGATCCATTTGGTTTTGATAATCTGTTTTATATCACCCGGGTTGAAGATTCAAAAAAACTTAATGATCATAAGAAGCCTTGTGTAATTATTTCAGCTTCAGGTATGATGGAAGCCGGACGAGTAAAACATCATTTGGCAAATAATATTTCAGATCCGAAAAACACTATTCTTATTGTAGGATATTGTGCACCAACAACCCTTGGAGCAAGAATAGGAAGAGGTGATAAAGAGGTTTCCATCTATGGAATTGTTCATGAAGTAAAAGCTGAAGTGAAAAAAATCGAATCTTTCAGCGGTCATGGCGATTATAAGGAAATGATTAGCTTTTTAGGTTGCCAGGATAAGAGCGCCCTGGAGAAGACTTTTATTGTTCATGGTGAGTACGAGACACAGAAAAAATATGTTGCTTCACTCATGAACGAGGGTTATAAAAATATTGAGATACCTGCAAAGGGACAGGAGTACGAAGTGTAGGAGGGTGTCACAAAAGCGCACCACCTCCCCCCTGACGGTACCGTCAGGAGTACTCCTCCTCTGAAGAGGAGGAGAAAGTTATAATATTATATATCAATACTTTCCCCTCCTTTTTAAAGGAGGAGTGTCATGACCGAAGGGTCATGACGGGGTGGTTGAAAACACTTTTGAGACACCCTCTTATTGGATGTACTTCCTCAACTCTTTTCTAACCTGCTTATAATCAGGAAATACCTCAGATAGTAATCTGTAATATTCCCTGCCATGGTTATGGTGTTTAAGGTGGCAAAGCTCATGAAGAATTACATATTCAATATAGATGTCAGGCAGTTTGATTAGTTCTGTGCTCAGTGTTATTATTCCTTTATTTGAACAGCCTCCCCAGCGTCTTTTCATAGTACGGATAACAAGACCTGTTGGCCTAAACATCTGATTTTCATATTTTTTAACGGCATTACTCAACATATCAGGAAAAACAATCAAGGCTTCATTCTTATATCCTTGATACAACAACCACTTTATAGCCCTGGCATCATCAGTTTTATCCAGTCCAAGTTCAATCGTACCCTCATAAAACCGGACATAAGCTTTGCTGGATTTTTCAATCTTTAATACAGACTCATTTCCACGGAAAAGATGAGTCTCACCGGTAACATACATTCCATTAAGTTTGCTCTTTTCTTTTTCCTTGTAACTGTCTCTGTGTTTTATTATCCAGGCGGCTTTTTGCTGAACAATCCTGTTTATTGTTTTAATGGAGGTCAGATATGGTACCCTCACTATCACCGATGAATCTGGAAGTACACTGATCCCAAGAGTCCTTCGCCTTGAATATATTACCTCGAATTCTATGTCCTGTATCTGGTGAGTTCTTTGGTCTTTTGACATTAAACTTTGGCTATGATTTGCGGTCATTCGGAGTTACTGTACTTCAGGATTATTATGAAGATTATCAGATTGAGACTGTAATGCAGAGAGATAATATACGAGGCTGGCTGTCCCGTCCATTGTACATTCGTTTGTAGAATAATCGGCAAAGTCATCATGATAGACCGCCATTTTTGTCTGGAAATCAGCATATTCATCTTTTTTTGAGAGATAAATATATTTCAGGGAATTGAAGATTGTCGGATATACCGGTCCATCAACAAG
>JAPLED010000014.1 GCA_026391475.1 Bacteroidia bacterium
TGTAACTTTGATTAGTTCTTTCCAATTGATTAAAAAATTACTGCCATGAAAAATTTATTTTTACTATTGGCTCTTCAAACTGTTGCGATCCTTTCCTTACAGGCTCAGCCCGTCTCAAACTACAGTTATAAACTCGATAACGGAATTAATGTAAAGACTGAAAATTGCTGGAACCAGGTATGGGTGGAGCAAAGTTATGCACCAATGAGTGCCGGCGATAAAACAGCTCCTTTATCTTTAAATATCAGAACCCTGGGTGATCTGGTTTCACAAAAATCTTTTAAGCTTATGAGCGCCGGGAAAGAGGTAAGGATGCTGGGAGCAGCGCCGGGTACCTACAACCTGAAACTAACTTTAAAACTTTCAGGAAAACCAGGGACCCTGAGCTTTATGGTAGGTAACATAATAATAAAACCTAATACAAAAACATCTGTTTCAGTTACATTATACGATTACCAGGTATTGATTGAAGAATCTCCGGCATCTCTTAAAGGGCTTTCATACTTCGAATCGAAAGTCAACAGGTATAAAGGCAACACCGAACAAAACCTCAATAAAAGTATTCTCACTTTTTATGTCAAAGACAAACACAACAGACCAATTCCTCCAAACGAACCGATAAGTGAAAACAGTGGTAAAATAAAACCGGGAACTTATGATGTACTTATCTCAATCGGGATTTCAGGACGTACACAAAAGGTGTGGCTTGAGAACTTTGTGATGAAACCTGATGTCAATTATAAAATTGCAACGAATCTTAATGCAGGGATAATTATCTATACAGGGGGAAACAAAGAGGTAAAAGATATGCATTTATATCCTGCTGGCACAGCCGGTAAACAGACTGGCAAACCTACTCCAATAAAGAACCTCGAAATAATTGGTTACGAAAGCCTTACGTTAACGAATGCCTGCCCTCCCGGAGCATACGACGCTCTTCTTACATTCGGAAATGGCGTTAAGTATGAATGGAGGAAGAATATCGTAGTCAAAACCGGTGTTAATACAGAGGTTAAGTAGGGTACAGGACGCAGGACGCAGGGCACAGGGAAAAGGCTCATAGCTCGTAGCTCATAGCTCGTAGAAAAACCCGGTGAATTCCTGGGCTATGAACCCAAGCAATTAACCACGAGCCACAAGCTACGAGCCACGAGCCACCAGCTACGAGCTATAATGCTACACTGTTGAGACATTTAGCCGTTATGCCGTTACACCATTTTTATTTATATTGCATGAGTAATAATCAAAACATCATTTATAATAATATATACTATGATCAGACTGGGATTTCAAAGTACAATATTGGGTGATCTATCATTTGATGAGGTCATTACATTTGCATCTGATAATGGTTTTTCATGCGTCGAATTAATGTGCTGGCCGGTTGGTAAAGCCAACCGTAAATATGCCGGGGTTACTCATATCGATGTTGCATCTCTTGATGAGAATGAGATAAAGAGGATCAAAAACAAACTGAAGGAAAAGAATATCGCTATTTCCGGACTTGGTTATTATCCCAATGCCTTAGATCCCGATAAAGAAAAGTCTGATTTCTATGTTGATCATATAAAGAAAGTTATTGATGCTGCCGCCAGGCTGGATATCGGTATCATGAACACTTTTATAGGCGCTGACCCGGCAAAGCATGATGATGACAACTTTGAAAGGTTCAGAGAGATCTGGCCGCCGATTATAAAATATGCAGAAGAAAGGAATGTAAAAATCGGCATTGAAAATTGTCCGATGTTTTTTACAAGGGATGAATGGCCGTCCGGAAATAATCTTGCTCATTCTCCGGCTCTGTGGCGAAAGATATTCGAAACAATTCCTTCACGAAATTTCGGACTGAATTACGATCCCTCCCACCTTCTATGGCAGATGATGGATTATGTAAAACCGATTTATGAGTTCAGTGACCGTATATTCCATGTACATATTAAAGACGCCAGGGTATTATGGGAAAATCTCAATGATGTTGGTATACTTTCCACGCCTCTTCAGTTTCACACTCCGAAACTACCGGGTCTGGGTGATATACTATGGGGAAAATTCTTTTCAGCGTTATATGAGGTTGGTTACAAAGGATCAGCCTGTATTGAAGTTGAGGATAGATCCTTTGAAGGATCGCTGGAAAACAGAAAAGCTGCTCTTCTTCAAAGTCGCAATTATCTTAGACAATATATAACCCAATAACCCAATAACCCAATAACTTAATAACTTAATAACCCAAGAACCTATTAAAGTTAAATTTATGAAAAACCTCATATTTTATTTAAGCATTCCCATTTTTCCCCTTTTAACAGCTTGCTCTGCTCAGAATAAGCCTGTAATAGTAAATTTCGAAGGAACTTTGTCGGAAAAGAAGTGGGCAATTAATGAGTTAAATCCCGATTTACCTTCGGATTGGTCCCCATTCGGATTTTTAACTTTCGAAATGAACTCATCGACCACCCAGCGTTTCGACCTCAGACTTTACGATTCTGCAGGAACCCGCAGACTAACGATACAACCGTTTCAAGGTGCCTGGGTACGGGCATCCATTCCACTGATCCATTTTCAAAAGAGAAACACAAAAGGTATGGATATGGCTGCAATAGGCAAGACAGCAAGGCCAGGTTACTGGATAGGTTTCAGTGGATCTGTCGGAACTATCAACCATGTAGATTCACTGGGTGTATTAATGCGGCAACCAATTGGTAATCAAACCCTTGAAATTCGTAATGTACACCTGACCATGGCTGCAGAGGATACTATTCTTGGTCCAACTCCATTAGTTGATGAGTTTGGGCAGTGGATACCTGCTGACTGGCCCGGTAAAGCAAAAACGCTCGAGGAACTTAAAACTGCCTGGAATGAGGAGGAAAAGTCATTGCAATCTGATAATTTCAATGTTTCAAAATATGGTGGTTTCTTAGGTACCAAAGCTAAAGCAACAGGGTTTTTCCGCGTAGAAAACATTGATGGAAAGTGGTGGTTTGTTGACCCTGAAGGTCATTTGTTTTTCTCATCAGGTAGTACTGGTATCGGTCCCCGTTCTGAATTTGCCCGTATACAGGGACGAGAATATATATTTACCTCGATACCTCCTGCTGCTGAACTAACTCTTCCCAATCAACCTTCCGGAACTTCCAGTCAACCTGCCAGAAGAGGGGGAAATTACTCTTTTTATACATGGAATCTTTATCGTCGGTTTGGCTCAGACTGGTATCAAAAATGGATGGATATGACTGTTCGCCGAATGGACAGTTGGGGTTTAAATACTATTGGAAACTGGTCAGATGCTACCTTGGGAGGCAGTCATCGGAAAGCTTATGTGGCAACACTTAACGGATGGGGCATCGAGACTGGAATCATGGGAATGCCAGATGTTTATGCACCGGATTATGCTTCGAATGTTGACGCATCTGCAGCACGACAATGTGCTCCACGAAAGGACGATCCTTATCTGCTGGGCTATTTCATTGGTAACGAACCGCCATGGCCCAACAGAGAGTCAGAGCTTGTTAACGTTATCCTTACTGGTGAGGAAACACAAATGCAAACTGAACTGAAAAAATACCTTGCCAAAGGAGACACTCCGGAACGCCGCAAAGCTTTTGTTTATGATACCTATTCCAAATTTATCGGTATTGTCAATGCAGCTATCAGGAAACATGATCCGAATCACCTTAACCTTGGAATACGCTTTGGTGGTTCTGCTCCTGACGATATCATTAAGGCATCAAAGGGTTTTGATGTATTCAGCCTTAACATTTATGGATATTCAGCAAATCAAAATACTCTGCAAAAAATATATGACTTTACCGGGCTTCCGATAATAATTGGTGAATTTCACTTTGGGACACCTGGCCGTGGACTTGCTCCGGGTTTGGCACAAACCAGGAATCAGGAGGAAAGAGGTGTTGCTTATCGTTATTACGTCGAAAATGCGGCCGCCCATCCTGCACTGATAGGTACACATTGGTTTCAATGGATCGACCAACCTTCAACAGGACGTAATGATGGTGAGAACTATAATATCGGATTCCTGGATGTAACTGACCGTCCATATCCCGAGTTGATTAATGCTTCAAAGGAAACTTTTAAAAGGCTTCTTGATATACATTCAGGAAAAGAACCTCCTGTGAGCAGAAAAGCATTAACTCAATAAATATTACCGAAACATGGGTAAACCCAACGGAATTGAGCTGGTAAAGATCCTGGATGGAAAGTAACCGGAAGTCATTTAGTTAAAGTATAAAAATTGTAAAAGATATTCCAGCTGAATACCTGTCCCGGATCAACTTTTATCCTGATGTACGGTTCAGGACACAAAGTTGTTGAACAAGCCCAGAATACAAGTTTCAAAAGGGGCTGGTCGCAGGTTATCCTTACTCCGGCTCCAGTTGTTTGATTTTCAATTCTTATATCATAGTCATTTGCACTTGCACCAAACCCTTCAAGGGCACCGCAGAAAACTGTTTCATTGTTTTTCAGATTCCTCAGGAACACGATTTTATTTCCATCAATTGCAGCCAGTTCACCTATTTCCCTGCCCTCCCCTCTAATGTTGAATGGTAATCTGACTATAAAGCCCGGACCGATTGGTTGTTTATCAATTACAAAGAAATTATGATCGTATACACTTGTTTCAATAGTCCGGTTTCCTGTGTTTCTCAGAGTGTGAGTGAGAACCAGTTCAGGTTTATCTTTTATCAGTTGCACTGTTTTTTTATACTGATATGAATAGTCTTTATCATTCAGTTCATGAATAAACTGAACCTGGTCAGGTTTTTTATTCACTTTCCATTTTCCACGGTTTAAAACAGGGTATAATCTGCTGAATGTGTAAGGCTTATCATCTGGTTTGGTAAGAACACCTACTCCTATTTTCAGAAAGCTGCCTCCGGGCTTGGTTTCGAGGTAATCCAACGGAGTGAACTCTTGCACCGGACCCATAATGGCATCATGAATTTCAGGACTATATTTTGCGAACCATTGTCCAAAGTATTCATGACCGTTATAAACAAGGCTCGGCATGTTTCCTGACCAATCGAACCTTGTCCCCTGGTAGTAACCCTTACGGGAATCGGGAAGGTAAATCTTAGCACGGATTAATCCGTTTGAGATTTCTGTTTGCGGGAATTTCATAAGTGGCATAGCGACAATAGTTAATCCGGACAGTAAGTAATATATTTTTTTCATCCTTTTCTTTATATTATGGTCTTATAATAGTCCCGTCGCTTGTTCTCACCTGCCAGTTTGATTTTGTATTGACAGGATATTTTGCAGCCTCCTTTTCGTTTATATCCACTCCTAGTCCAGGCACTTCATTTACTGACATATACCCTTTATTCATTGTCGGACAACCTGAAAAAACGGATTGCAGTTTTTCAGAAAAGCTTACAGATTCCTGGATACCAAAATTCCAGACTGCCAGATCCATATGACAATTAGCCGCATGACCAACAGGTGAGACATCTCCGGGTCCGTGCCATGCTGTTCTGACATTGAACCACTCACCGAGACGTGCAATTTTCATTGCCGGTGTAATACCTCCTATCTGGGAAACGTGAACCCTGATATAATCGAACCATTGGTTAACCATCGGCATTTTGAACTCATTGATATTATTAAACAACTCTCCCATGGCGATCGGAACTGATGTGCTTGTCCGGAGCTGTTTAAACCATTCCATGTTCTCTGGAGAAAACGGATCCTCAATGAAAAAAGGGTTATATTCTTCCAATTTTTTGATCAGGTTTATTGCATCCATCGGCTGAACACGTTCATGTATATCATGCAACAGTTCAATATCTTCCCCGCAGACTTTGCGTACCACTTCGAACATTTTCGGCACTGAATTCAGATAAGCACGCTGATCCATAAATGAATCGGTAGCCCCGCCAAAACCAACCTCCTTAAAATCAGGTTTATTACCTAAGGTTCCTACTCCGCCATAGCCACCAAGCTGAATACGTATATGCCGGAAGCCCTGTTCCATAAACCTTTGGACAGATGCAACCACTTCATCATTTGTCCTACCGCTTGCATGGGTATAACACGGTACAGCAAATCTTGCTTTTCCTCCGAGAAGCTGGTAAACCGGCATGTTGGCCCGTTTTCCTTTAATATCCCATAAAGCCTCATCCAGTCCGCTTAACGCATTATTTAATACCGGTCCA
>JAPLED010000082.1 GCA_026391475.1 Bacteroidia bacterium
GAGATAAAATCCTGCTCCACCATGCAAAGCAGGAAAATATGAATCATAAGAAAAATAAACAGAATGCAGGTTATAATTGTTACCAGGATAAAAATTAAGATATGACAACCTCAATACTCCGTCTCCCTCGCTACCCGAAAATGCCGGATTACTCATTATTATCATCTTATAGCCCGGCCCCGAATCAGTCTCCTGTCCAAAACAATAAGAAGGGATGACAAAAATGAATATTAGTATTTTACTAAGTTGCATCAATATATTATGAACCGGGCATGTTTTACGAATACAAACTCTTGAGTAATATAATCCAAAATATGCGAGTTGCATCATACCTTTAAAATCAATTTTATTATGATGAATTACTGCAATATCAACGGAATGATGTCGTTATTATTATAACCTGATCAGCATTCAAAAAAAAAAAAATAAGTCAGCAAACAAAAAGCACATTTCTATCTTTGTCGGGAATGATGAAAAGATTAGTTCAAATATTAACACTTTTCCTTTTGCTCTTACCAGTTAACCTGTGCGGACAAAAAGGCAAAGATAGTTATTCATTTTCTTCTGTTCTCTCTTCAGGTGAATGGTTCAGGATTGCAGTCACTACTGACGGAATTTACAGGATTGATTATTCAAAACTCAGACAGCTTGGATTGGTGAACCCCTCTAATCCAAGGATATTTTGTAACAATGTCGGACAGTTATCGTATTACAATAATGCTCCCAAACCTGATGACCTTAAAGAATTATCAGTTTTTACTTATAAAGGAAGCGATGGCATCTTTAATGAAGGTGATTATCTCTTGTTCTTTGGAAAAGGCACCAGCAGGTGGATTTATAATGAAACTTCCAAAGAGTATGACTTCCTCCGGCACAATTATTCCGACACAGCATTTTATTTCATCACTTCAGGTTCAACTCCGGGAAAAAGAGTCGCAACGGCCGGAGAACCTTCTCAGCCAGCTAATTACTACTCATCAGAATCCGACGTTTTATTCGTTCATGAACAGGAAGATGAAAACCTGATTAAATCAGGAAGAGAATGGTTTCAGCGAATTGCGAACCTTCAGATCAATCCTGGTTTTACTGATCTTTTGACTTCAGAAAAAATAAATTACAGTATCAGGGTTGCTGCCAGGGCATCTGTTCCAACCATTTTCAGACTCTATGAAGGAGCAACACTCAGGAAAAGTATTCAGGTCCAGGGCGTTAATCTTTTTAATACTACCGGCACTTATGCCCAGATTGTTGATTCCACCGGTTCAATATTTCCGGCATCGACATCCCCTGTATTTGAAATAAGGTTTTATGATAACGGTGAAGCCGGCGCAAAAGGATGGATTGATTGGGTAAAACTGCAGGGAAGAAAATCAAATTCATACACAGGCCCTGCTATGAAATATAGTGATTCAAGGTCAATTGCACAAGGAAGGATAACCGGGTTCTCAATAAAGAGCCTTATTAATGATGCCATAATCTGGGATATTTCTGACCCTATGAATGCAAAACAGATTCAGTATACGAGAACCGGAGACAATATTACGTTCAAAACAGCTACTGATACCCTTAAAACTTTTATTGCATTTACATCGGGTAACGTATTGACACCAGCCATTAAACCAGTTGCAGTACCAAACCAGGATCTTCATTCTTCTGAACCAGCTGATATGATTATTATTACACACTCTTTGTTCAGAACATATGCTGAAAAACTGGCAAATATTCATCTTAATAACAGCGGTCTCCTTTCGCAGGTTGTCACACTCGAACAGGTATATAACGAATTTTCGGGTGGTATTCCGGATATTGCAGCTATCAGAAATTTTGTCAGGATGAAGTATCTGAAACAGCAAGGCAGCAGCCATCCTCTTAAGTATCTGCTTCTTTTTGGCGACGGTTCTTATGAGAATAAAACACTCCCTCCGAATAATCCAAATTTCATTCCCACCTACCAGTCACAAAATTCAAATGTGATTGTCTCTTCTTTTACATCAGACGATTTCTACGGATTGCTCGAAGATGGTGAAGGAGAAGCAGATGGTACCGAAGATATCGGTATTGGCAGATTGCCTGTTTCCGATACCGCACAGGCAGGTATTATCCTTTCGAAGATCATCAGATACCTCGATCCTGCTAACATGGGCGAATGGAGAAATGTAATCGCACTAACTGCAGATGATGAAGACGAAAATACACATATGTCTGATGCTGAAGGACTTGCTTCTCTTATTAACGATAGTGTTCCTTCTTTCAATATCGAAAAGATTTATCTGGATGCTTTCAGACAAACAACCACTGTAAACGGACAATCTTATCCGGATGTTACTAAAGCAATCAACGATCGCATAAATTCAGGATGCCTCATTTTCAACTATACTGGTCATGGCAACGAGAGTGGCCTTGCCGCCGAGAGGGTGCTTAAAATGGAAGATATTAACTCCTGGAAAAACTATGGTAAACTTCCGCTTTTTATCACAGCAACATGTGAATTCAGCCGGTTCGATGATATTGAAATTAATGTAATAACAAAGGAGATGACAGGGAAGCCTTCAGCCGGCGAGATGGTGCTTCTGAACAGTAATGGAGGCGGTATTGCATTAATGTCAACTACCCGGGTTGTTTATTCTGCTCCAAATTATTCCCTTAACAAAAACATATTCAATTCCGCATTTGATCGCGACGAATCCGGTAACACCATGCGTTTAGGTGACATTATCAGGATAGCCAAAAATAATTCAGGAAGTGGCCCGAACAAAAGGAACTTTACATTACTCGGCGATCCGGCCTTAAAACTTGCCTGGCCATGGCATGGAAAGGTAATTACAGATTCCATAAATAATGTTTCGGTTTCGGATAATTCAGACAGCCTTAAGGCTCTGTCTCTTGTAACAGTTGCCGGACACATTGAAGATCAGAACGGAAACCTTATAAACAATTTTAATGGAGTGGTCTCCCCGCTGGTGTACGATAAAGCAAGTAAAATAAAAACTCTTGCAAATGATGGTGGCCAGATTATGGAATTCAATCTCAGGAACAATGTTCTTTTCAGTGGCAAGACAATGGCAAAAGACGGCAGATTCAGGTTTACTTTCATTGTCCCCAGGGATATTGATTATTCGTTCGGAACCGGAAAGATCAGCTATTATGCCAATAATGAGAATGAAGACATGAACGGGAATTTCTCCGATATAGTTGTAGGAGGATTCTCTGATACAGCTCTTCCTGACACTTCTGGTCCTGATATTAACCTATTTATGAATGACACCCTCTTCAGAAATGGAGGCATAACTGATAACAATCCTAAGTTACTAGCAATCATTGAAGATAAGGGCGGCATTAATACAACCGGATCAGGTATTGGACATGATCTGACAGGATTTCTTGATAATGATCCCAACAGCTCTTTTGTCCTCAATAACTATTTTGAAAATGATTTTGATAATTATAAGAAGGGAAGGATTATATATGACCTGTCAGAATTAAGCGGAGGCAGTCATACTCTTACCGTAAAAGCATGGGATAATTATAATAACTCCTCAGAAAAGTCGATAATATTCCTGGTTGAAACAGGGGAAAAATTCGTACTTAAAAATCTGATTAACTATCCGAATCCATTCCTCAGCGAGACCAGGATCAGTGCCGAGCACAACAGACCTGCAGCTGAATTAAATGTCATTATAAATATTTTTAGTCTGAATGGCAGGATAATAAAAATCATAAAAACTAAAGTTACATCAACCGGCTATTCTCTTCCTCCTGTAATCTGGGATGGAAATGATGACAGAGGAAAGCGAGTCGGCAGAGGCATCTATCTTTATTCAGTTATTGTTACGACTGAAAGTGGGGAAACAGCAAGGACTTCGGGCCGTATGATCATTTTATGACAGTTACACAATATAAGGGGTAAATTTTTGTTTTATATTTGCAGAATCGTAGAATGATAAAAATCAACATGAAGAACCGAGCCCCGACAGGTCGGGGCGAGCTACATCATACCATTAAAAACAATTATAATTATGGTGAAAAAGGCAGTTGCAGTATTGATTTTTTTAGCAGCCCTTGCGGGTAATCCGGAACTTTTTTCACAACAGAGTACCGGAGAGCTTAATGCAATACAAACCGTGGTTCCGTTCCTGACGATAGCTCCCGATTCGAGAGCCGGAGGGATGGGCGACGCAGGTGTTGCTACATCACCTGACGTCTACAGCATGCATTGGAATCCTGCGAAATTTGCATTTATCGATGGCAAAAGTGGAGTCGGAATTTCATATTCTCCCTGGCTCAGGAATCTTGTACCCGATATCAATATTGCATACCTTACCGGATACAAAAGACTCGACGAAAAACAGGTTTTAAGCGCGGGTCTCCTTTATTCTTCGCTTGGAAAAGTTCCGTTAACCAATGAATTCGGAGATGCGTTACGTGACATCAATCCGAATGAATTTGCACTCGATGCTGCCTATTCAAGGTTATTTACCGATAATTTTTCCGGTGGAATCGCATTCAGATTCATCTATTCAAACCTCACCAGCGGATACTCTTCAGGTGGAGATGAAACAAAACCCGGAACCTCGTTTGCTGCTGACATTTCAGGGTATTACCAGAAGGATATCACTCTTTTCAGCAAAGATGCCCAACTTGGTTTTGGACTCAATTTCTCGAACATAGGATCAAAAATGAGTTATAAACCTCATTCACAGACATCTGATTTTATTCCCATGAATATGCGCCTTGGAACAGCAGTTACTATTGATCTGGACTCCTACAATAAAATTACAGCTACAATCGACATCAATAAACATCTTGTTCCGACAACTCCTATATATTTTAATATTGGAGATATCAATGAAAGAGGAGATACAATCCGTTCTGCCTTAACTGAAATTAAAGCCGGGAAGGATCCTAATGTTTCTGTCCCGGTTGCAATCTTACAGTCATTCTATGATGCCCCGGGTGGGTTTAAGGAAGAACTCCATGAAATAACCTATTCATTCGGTGCAGAATACTGGTACAATAACCAGTTTGCCTTGAGAGGCGGTTATTTCCATGAGTATGAAACCAAAGGTAACCGTAAATACTTCACTGCAGGTGCAGGGTTCAGGTTGAAAGGATTTACACTTGATTTCTCATATCTGATGCCACTGAGACAAAACAATGCTCTTGCACATACCTTGCGATTTTCTCTCGCTTTCGATTTTAATGCTTCAAGAAACACCGGCATATCACGGGGATGAATATCAGAATAGGTCAGGGTATTGATTTTCACCAGTTTGAAAAAGGACTGAATTTATGGCTCGGGGGTGTCAGAATACCTTCTGAAAAAGGGTGCGTGGCTCACTCCGATGGTGATGTTCTTCTGCATGCAATATGCGATGCCCTTCTTGGTGCCGCCGGATTAAGGGATATCGGATTTTATTTCCCCGACACCAGTGCGGAATATAAAAACATCGACAGCAAAATACTTCTTAAAAAGACCTTTAATCTGGTACAGGAAAAAGGATTCAGTGTAGTCAATATCGATAGTACTGTATGCCTCGAGAAACCAAAAATATCTTCCTTCATTCCCGAAATGAGAACAATTATATCATCTGTGGTTAAAACAGAACCAGACAACGTTACAATAAAAGCTACAACCACTGAAAAGCTCGGATTCACAGGAAGAGAAGAGGGGATAATCGCAATAGCAGTTGTTCTTCTTTCAAATTAAAGAACTTCCTTAACCCCAACCTCATACCTTTTTAAAAGCCTCCTCAATTATTTCATCGTCTGCTATATATGGCACTGTGACCTTAAGGCCGGGGGTTCTCTCCATCTCTCTTTTCAATGTAAACATTGCCTCCTTGTTACGAGCCCAACTGCGGCGTGCAATACCGTTATTGACATCCCAGAGAAGCATCATCCTGAGTTTGTTTCCGGTATCCTCTGTACCATCGAGTACCATCCCGAAACCGCCATTGATAACCTCGCCCCATCCTACTCCACCCCCGTTATGCAATGATACCCAGGTAGCTCCACGGAAAGAATCTCCAATTACATTCTGAACAGCCATGTCGGCTGTGAATTTTGATCCGTCATAGATATTTGATGTCTCTCTGAAAGGTGAATCGGTGCCTGACACATCATGATGATCCCTTCCGATTACAACAGGTGCAGATATTTTCCCTTCTGCAACAGCTTTATTAAATGCATCGGCGATTGCCATTCTTCCTTCGGCATCGGCATATAAAATTCTTGCCTGTGAGCCAACTACCAGCCTGTTTTTACCTGCTTCTTTTATCCAGTGAATATTATCAGCCATCTGCTGCTTTATCTGAACAGGTGATTTTTCAATTAATTTTACGAGTGTCTCCGTTGCAATTGTATCAGTTACCTCCAGATCGGCGGGATCATTTGAACAGCAAACCCATCTGAATGGACCAAAACCGTAATCAAAACACATTGGCCCCATAATATCCTGAACATAAGATGGATATCTGAACTCCCCTTCGGGATTCAACACATCGGCTCCTGCCCGTGAAGCCTCAAGAAGGAATGCATTACCATAATCAAAAAAATAAGTCCCCCTTTTTGCATGCCTGTTTATTGCCTCAACCTGGCGTCTGAGTGACTTGTGTACAGCTTCTCTGAACTTTTCAGGATCTTCCGCCATCATCCGGTTTGATTCCTCAAAACTTAAACCGGCCGGATAATATCCTCCTGCCCAGGGATTATGCAGTGAAGTCTGGTCAGAGCCGAGATCAACATTTATATTCTCATCTGCAAATTTCTCCCAAACATCAACTATATTGCCTTCATAGGCTATTGAAGTCACTTCTTTAGCTGCAGTTGCCTGCTTTACTCTCCTTATAAGTTTATCCATATCAGAAAAGACCTCATCTACCCAACCCTGGGAATGCCTGGTTTGAATAGCCTTGGGATTCACCTCAGCTATCACCGAAATAATACCTGCTATGTCCGCAGCTTTAGGTTGCGCTCCTGACATTCCTCCCAGCCCGGAGGATACAAACAGTTTGCCGGTCAACCCCTCGCCTGTTTTGCTGATCATCCTACCTGCATTAAGCAGAGTAATTGTTGTTCCATGAACAATACCCTGCGGTCCGATATACATATACGAACCTGCTGTCATCTGACCGTACTGAGAAACACCAAGTGCGTTAAACTTTTCCCAGTGATCCTGGGTGGAATAATTAGGGATTACCATGCCATTGGTCACAACTAACCTTGGGGCATTCTTATGTGAGGGAAAAAGACCAAGCGGATGACCTGAATAAACTACAAGAGTCTGTTCATCAGTCATCCCAGAAAGATACTTCATTGTCAGGCGATACTGTGCCCAGTTTTGAAATACAGCTCCGTTACCACCGTAGGTTATTAATTCATGAGGATGCTGGGCAACAGCATGATCCAGGTTATTTGAGATCATTAGCATGATTGCTGCTGCACTGCGCGACCGGTGTGGAAAATCATCAAGATGACGGGCTTTTATCTCATAATCAGGTCTGAACCTGTACATGTATATCCTTCCATATGCTGCCAGTTCCTGTACAAACTCTTTTGCCAGAACAGAATGAAATTTTTCGGGAAAATATCTTAGGGCATTTTTTACAGCAAGTTTTTTTTCGGCACTGTTTAGTACATCTTTTCTCTTTGGTGCATGATTCAGGTTAAAATCATAACGTTTTGGGGCAGGCAGTTCTCCGGGAATACCCTCCGCGATCAGTCTTTTAAAATCAGAAGTGTTCATAATAGTGGATTCTGAATTGCTGATGTAAAATTAGTTAAAAAAGAAAGCTGACCCTGTTGGAGTCAGCTTTCTTTTTTTTTCATAAGTCGTTTACAAATGACCTTCTTTTATTATTTCATCATCCACAAGAATTCGTCCGCAGTATTCACAGACAATGATTTTCTTTCTTGATTTGATATCGAGCTGCCTCTGGGGCGGGATCTGATTAAAACAACCGCCACATGCATCCCTCTGAACAGGCACCACTGCCAGACCATTTCGCGCATTGGAACGGATCCTCTTGTATGCTGTCAGTAACCTTTCTTCAATTATTTTCTCAATCTTTTCAGATTTTTTATAGAGGCCCTCTTCCTCTTTCTGGGTATCAGAAATGATTTCATCAAGCTCTGATTTTTTATTTTCAAGATCTGATTTACGGTCAGCAAGTGTAACTTCTGAATCAGCAATAACCAGCTTCTTTTCTCCAATCAGAAAGTTGAACTCCTTAATTTTTTTATTGAATAATTCAATTTCCAGATTCTGATATTCAATCTCTTTTGAAAGAGAATCAAATTCCCTGTTGTTTTTTACATTTTTTTGCTGTTCCTCGTATTTTTTTATCAGACCTTCGGCATCGGTTATCTCATTATTCTTCTTTGAAACCGATTTCTCCAGGTTAACAACCTCTTCTTTGAGATTCCCTAACCTTGTCTCAAGCCCTGCTATTTCATCTTCCAGATCCTGTACTTCAAGAGGTAGCTCTCCTCTTAGTGTTTTAATCTTATCTATCTCTGAATCAACTAACTGCAGACCAAATAATGCTCTTAGTCTCTCTTCTACAGAAATTTCAGACTCATGTAATTTTGCTTTTTCCATTTTTACAAATAATTTATCGGATTCGTATTTGTTTCTGAAAACCGGACTGCAAATTTAGGGAATTTTTTAACAATCAGGTCGTATAAAATTTCTGTTGAGAATTTTTCGCTTTCAAAATGCCCGGTATCAATAAGCAGAATCTTATTATCGGCATCAAAAAAATTATGATATTTAATTTCGGCAGTTATAAAAGCATCGGCTCCGGAAGATATAGCCACATTAAGCAGTGAAGCTCCAGAGCCGCCACAAAGAGCAACCTTTCTCACCGGTTTCCCTATTGGCTTCGTGTATCTGACCCCCTTTGCATCAAAAACTGAAGAAACAAGTTTCAAAAAATCGTCTTCCCACATTGCATCATTAAATTCTCCAATACATCCTAACCCAATCTCAACATTATTATTTTCAAGAGCATAAATATCATAGGCGACCTCTTCGTAAGGATGAACCTCAAGAAGTACCTTTATCACTTTTTCTTTCAAATGAGAAAATAGTACTGTTTCAAACCTTATCTCTTTTTCAAAATGGATCTTTCCTTTTTCACCAACAAAAGGTTTGGTGTTTTCGTTTCCCCTGAAACTACCTGTTCCCGAAATTGTAAATCCACACTGGTCATAATTGCCCATCACTCCTGCTCCTGCTTTAAAGATCGCTTCCCTCACTTTTTCAAGATGAGATTCAGGAATGTATGTAACAAGTTTTACCAAACTGTTTTTTACCGGTGACAATACTTTTATATTGAGAAGCTTGAGCTTTTCTGCCATTTTTCTGCTTACTCCGTTGCTGAAAACATCAAGATTAGTATGAGATGAATAGATGGCTATATCATGTTTAACAGCTTTATACAGGATCCTTTCTGTAAATGTTCTGCCGGTAAGCTTCTTTATCCCGTTGAATATCAGCGGATGGTGTGAAACAATAACATCGCATTTTCCTGAGACCGCCTCATCAATGACCTCCTCAGTAACATCAAGAGTTATCAATGCCGAAGATACCTCCTTCTCCGGAAAACCAACCTGTAGCCCCGAATTGTCATAACCTTCCTGGAATGATAATGGTACCGCTGAATCAAGATAAGAACAAATATCTTTTAATTTCATAAACAATACTTTTCCCGATACAATTTGGTACTAAAAAACCCCACCACCTCCCCCTGACGCTTCGGTCAGGGTACTCCTCCTCTGAAGAGGAGGAGAAAGTTATAATATTGAATATCAGAACTTTCCCCTCCTTTAAAAAGGAGGGGTGTCATACCCGTAGGGTCATGACGGGGTGGTTAATAATTATTTCTTAATTATCATTTTTAAATATTATCCCTGATATCGAGAAGAAGAGTTTTTATCTTCTGCAGCGACTCATTTATCTCAAACTTATAATCCGTCTCATCCCACTTTTCAGATAGTTTCTTCTTTGCACCTGAAAGTGTCATTCCTTCCTCTTTTACCAGGTGATGGATTATCCTCAGGTTTTTAATATCTGCCGGAGTAAAAAGCCTGTTTCCCTTTTTATTCTTCATGGGCTTCAGAATATCGAATTCATTCTCCCAGAAACGGACTGTTGAGACTGGTACTTCCAGCATTTCAGCTACTTCCCCTATAGAATAATAGAGCTTTTCGACTTTTTTTTCTTTGTATGGCATAATCAAAAGTGTAAAGTGTAAAGTGTAAAGTCGAAAGTGAAAAATTCAAAAGTCAAAAATGCAAAAAACAAATTTTCAAATTTTCAAATTTTCAAATTAACTGGTCTCTTCATAATAATGTTAAAAAAAACCTAATCGAATGACTGGCCTGTTTTTGATGCAATTTCGATTATCCTTTCATATTCTTCAGCAGTAAGGTCATTAAAATAATAGTTTACCGGATCGACATTTACACCGTTGATTTTTATCTCGTAATGAAGATGAGGAGCCAACGACATGCCTGTGCTTCCAACATAACCTATTACATCTCCCCGCTGTACTTTTTGTCCCAGGCTCACGTTGAAGTTTTCGAGATGTGCATATATACTTGTATAACCAAAGCCATGATCGATAATGATATGATTACCAAGTCCCCTTTGTGCTAATTGTACAGCAACGACTACACCATCACCTGTTGCGTAAACATCAGTACCAGAGGGAGCAGTAAAATCCATTCCATAATGGAATTTTGTGATTTTATAAAAAGGATGTATTCTTAAACCGTAGCCTGATACTGCCCGGGTAAGATCTTTGTTGGAAACTGGAAGTATGGCAGGGATACATCGCAGTATATCCTCTTTTCCCCTTGCAAGAGCAATCAGGTCATCGAATGATTTTGATTGAACATAAATCTTTTCCCTGATTATGTCGAGTCTTTTGGCTGTTTCAATTACAAGGTTTGAGTTGCTATAACCCTCCAGTGCATCATATCTGTTCACTCCTCCTGCACCTCCTTCTCTCAGTGTAGCCGGGACAGGTTCTGCTTCAAAAATGGTTCGGTAAAGATTATCATCAGTTTTCTGAAGACCCACAAGTACATTTTCAATATTTGCCATCTCCCTATGAATCAGGTCGTACTGAATAGTCATTTGCTCAACCTCACGCTTAAGCGCTTTCTCCTTGGGAGAATCGAAGAAGGAAGCAAAAATGATCCAATATAATAAAGCAATAATGACTGACCCTATAAAGAAAGCTAAAAACCTAAGTGAAAATGCTTTGACGCCGAACCTGATTTTGTCAAAACTCAGAGAATCGGGATTAAATTTATATTTTATATGTGGCATGATCTTGCAAAGATAATCAATTCTTAAAAAAAATGAAACTCAGCATTTTATTAAGAAGTACGGGAAGGATGGAATTAAGCAATAAGGGGGTCTATCTGAATTTTGATTCTGACTCAAGCGTCTGAATCATTTCATTGTATTCCTCAACACTAATATCGTTATTAAAGAAATTAACAGGATTCATATGTTGCCCGAATTTGTCAATCTGATAATGAAGATGAGGTCCGGAGGATAACCCTGTGCTTCCGCTAAGTCCAATAAGATCACCTCTTTTTACATTCATACCCATAGCAACTTTAATATTACTAAGATGACCATAAGTAGTCTGAAGCCCATAACCATGATCTATTACAATGCAATTCCCGAATCCGCCTGAGTTCCAACCTGATTCAATAACTTTACCGTCGCCTGTTGCATACACTTCTGTACCATAGGGAACAGGAAAATCCTGCCCATTATGCTTACGGGATGTGCCAAGTACAGGATGAATTATCCGTAATCTGAATCCATCACCCAGACGGAATTTTACATCAACAGGACTTATTATCGGCAGGTGATCCATTTCCCTTTTCCACTCAGCAGATCGTTCTGCAACTGTTTTAAAGGATTCGTTCTGGACATTTGCCATATTTTTTATCTTTTCTATTTTAGACCGGGTTGAAATAAAAAGATCTGAATTCATATATCCTGTCATATCGCGGAATCTGTCAATACCTCCATAACCTGCCATTCTATACGATTCAGGAATACTATCCATTTCGAGTATCGGACGGTAGCGTCTGTCATCAGAGAGCCTGAAACTGTTAAGGGAGATTATTGAATTATCTAACTCTCTGCCGATAAGAGAATACTGAAGCTTCATATTTTCAACCTGCTGACTAAGCATCTTCTCTTTAGGTGATACAATGATGTTCTCAAATACAGTACCATAAAGTACTGCTATTATAATAGAAACGGAAAACCACAAAAAGAAACGTAAAAGCTTTACCTTCCAGTGAAGTTTTACCAGCTTGTATTGCAGATCAGACAAATCAAACACATATTTACGGTTTCGTAACAAAGGGCAGTGATTTTTGAATTTTTATTTTGGTAACCGACAAATCTAAACCAAATAAATTAATTTTACAAACCAAAATTCAGGTATATTTACATAACACAATGGTAATTAAAATGAATGCACAGGAACTCAGGCAGTTGTTTTTTGAATTTTTCCGGTTAAAAGGTCATACTATCGTGCCCTCCGCACCAATGGTAGTTAAAAATGACCCCACACTTATGTTTACCAATGCAGGAATGAACCAGTTTAAAGATATATTCCTCGGGAACCGGCAACCTGTAAGCAGAAGGGTTGCCAACTCTCAGAAATGCCTCAGGGTATCCGGCAAACATAATGATCTTGAGGAGGTTGGACATGACACCTACCATCATACAATGTTTGAAATGCTTGGTAACTGGTCGTTCGGTGATTATTTTAAAAAAGAGGCTATTGAATGGGGATGGGAACTGCTTGTTAAAAGGCTTGGAATACCTGAAGACAGGTTATATGCAACAATTTTTGAAGGAAACAGAGAAGATAATGTACCGCGCGATAATGAAGCGTTCGGATACTGGGAAAAATGCTTTTCAAAGCCGGAAGGAAGGATACTGGAAGGATCAAAAAAGGATAACTTCTGGGAGATGGGCGAAACCGGTCCATGTGGTCCATGCTCAGAGATCCATGTTGACATAAGGGATGACGAAGAGAGAAAAAAAATACCGGGACATGAACTGGTGAATAAGGGTCATCCGTATGTAATTGAGATCTGGAATCTTGTATTTATTCAATATAACCGCCGTTCCGACGGAGTACTCGAACAACTTCCTTCAAAACATGTAGATACAGGAATGGGATTTGAGAGACTCTGCATGGTTGTACAGGGTAAAAAATCAAATTACGATACTGATATTTTTCAGCCTGTTATAAAGGAGATTTCTGCAATTACCGGTAAAAATTACGGGGTAAACGAAAAATGGGATATTGCAATGCGGGTTGTTGCTGATCACCTGAGAGCTGTTTCTTTTTCGATAGCCGACGGTCAGCTTCCTTCAAATAACAAGGCAGGTTATGTTATAAGAAGAATTCTCCGCCGTGCAGTAAGATATGGTTATAATAACCTGGGTATTGAAGAACCGTTTATATATCAGCTTGTTCCTGTTCTTGCCCGGACTATGGGCAACCAGTACCCTGAACTTCAGTCTGGTAAAGAGCAGATCGCGAAAATCATATTTGAAGAAGAGACTGCCTTCCTCAAAACTCTTGGAAAAGGGTTGAAAATGATTGAAAGAATGATCGCTGATCTCAGAAAAGAACATAAGAATGTACTACCCGGGAAAGTAGCCTTTGAGATGTACGATACTTTTGGTTTTCCTGTTGATCTTACGCAACTCATTCTTAAAGAGAACGATATGCATCTCGATTTTAAAGGATTTGAAGTTGAAATGAAGAATCAGAAGGAACGTTCGCGTGAGGATGCTTCAGTGGAACCAACCGATTGGACTATTATTAAGGATATTGAAGGTACTGAATTCACCGGTTATGAAAAAACTGAAGATGAAGTTCTCATAACAAAATATCGTACTATTAAGGTCAAGGGTAAAGAGAGCTGCCAACTGGTATTTAACAAAACTCCCTTTTACGCAGAATCTGGCGGTCAGACCGGTGATACCGGCCAGATAATCGCGGGAAACGAAAAAATTGCAATCACTGATACTGTTAAAGAAAACAATCTTGTAATTCATATTACGAAGAAATTGCCTTCTGATCCATCTGCTGTTTTTACTGCTTCCGTGGATCTGGAAAAACGTTTAATGACAGCAAACAACCATACTGCTACTCATCTGATTCATTTTGCTTTACGTTCCGTTCTCGGGAACCATGTGGAACAGAAAGGCTCTCTTGTCACTCCTGATCATCTCCGTTTCGACTTCAGCCATTTCAGCAAATTGAGCAAAGGAGAACTATCGAAGGTGGAAGAACTGGTAAATAGTATGGTAAGAGATAATCACATCAGTAAAGTAACTAATGGGGTATCCATGGAAAAGGCTCAATCGATGGGAGCTATGGCACTGTTTGGAGAAAAATACGGCGACACGGTAAGAGTTGTTGAATTTGGGAAATCAATAGAGCTGTGTGGGGGGACACATGTTGAAGCTACCGGTACTATTGGTATTGTGAAAATAGTTTCAGAAGGAGCCATAGCAGCCGGAATAAGAAGAATTGAAGCCGTAACTGCCTCAAAAGCTGAGGAATACATTAATAAGAGATTAAATACAGTTGATGAGATAGCTACCCTTATAAAGAGCACTGGAAATATTATAGAAAGTGTTGAGAGACTTATTGCTGAAAACTCGTCACTGAAAAAGACTATTGAGAAATTTCAGGCACAATCAGCAACTATCGCGATGAAAGAGCTGTTAGAAAAGGCTGTTACAATAAATAATATAAGATTTGTTTCGGGTAAGATTGAGACCGATTCACCTGATGTTCTTAAAAATATTGCCTGCCAGATCCGGAATTCTTCAGATAATACTGTTCTTGTTATCGGATCGGAATCCCTGGGAAAAGCCAATATCCTGGTTATGGTCAGCGACAATCTTGTGAAAGAGAGGAATATTAACGCAGCAACTATTATTAAGGAGATTGCGGGCGAAATTAACGGAGGTGGCGGAGGGCAACCTTTTCTTGCCACTGCCGGCGGAAAAAATCCTGCAGGAATACAACGTGCTCTTGCAAAAGCAGCCGGATTCCTTCAAAAGGACTCACATTAGTTGATATTTTTTGTACTTTCATGCCGAAAAATTTAAAATTCCTGCTTAGTTCTTATTATATCACTAAAACAAGTGAAAATTTCAGTTGTTAAAACATTGCGTAAAATGCTTATACACAATGTTTTGATAACTTTTGTTAATATTTTTTGCGGATTTTAAGAATTATTAATAAAAAAAATGGTTTCTATTTATAAAATTATAACTTTACCGAAGTAATTGGAGACAGTTGATAAAAAAATGATTTTTATTAAAATAAAATTATATCTTTACCGAATTAATTGGAGACAATTATTATATTTGTAATCATTAAACCTAGTTATTAATTAAAAAAAATTAAAAAATGAAGAAACTATTATTGGGCGTAATAGCATTCGCCCTGATTATTACCTCCTGTAATAAGTATGCGGATGATTTTAAAGATCTGAATGCAAAAATGGATGCTCTTAAAGCACAGGTAGCAGGTGTTGCAACTTTAAGTGCAGGTATAACTACCATGCAGACTCAGTTGACTGCGCTGACTGCCGCTGTAGCTGCTTTACCAAATCCAACAGCTTCTATAGCTACTTTAGGAACTAATTTAACAGCTCTTACTGCTAATGTGGCTACTCTTCAAACTTCTCTTAACACACTTGCCACAAATGTTGCGGCAGGTAAAGTGACATCGGATGCTGCTGCACTTGTAGTAGCTCAGTTGCAAACTGCGCTGACTGCTGCTCAAGCTGACATCGTTAAGATACTTGCAAACACCTCAATGTACGTTGGTAATGTTAGTATTACTTCTGATGCTGAGGTTGATTTCTGGACGCCCAAAATCGCTCAGTTAGGCATGATAAACGGAACATTGACGGTTAATACATCAGCGATTACAAAATTGGCCGCAATGAACCTCATTTTGAAAAATGTAAATGCTGTTATCGGAGGAACAACTACTGGTGTCGATCAAGTTACAATAACAGCCGCCACATCAGGAACAAATATTGATTTATCTAAATTGACTTCAGTTGTTGGTAATTTTACTGCAACAGGTGCAACAGGAGGAGTAACTCAATCTATTTTGAATATCTCCGCACTTACAAGTGTGACAGGAAACTTCAAATTGGACTTTGATGGTCCTTATGCTTTACCTTTATTGTCATCTGTAGGTGGTACCATGGTTTTAACGGACCACGTTGCTTCTACTACTTCCGGAGCTGTCAGATCAGGAACAACCACTGTCAACTTCCCACTTGTTTCCGTAACAGGTACACTTAATGCAGGTACTCCTAACTGGCCACTTGCTACTACAGTTAACGTCGCAGGTAATATAACCACTTTTGACGCAGCTACAGCAACTACAGTTGCATTGCGTGGTAGCTATACTGCCGGCTTGGTCTTCAATGCACCTTTAGCTACTTCTGTTAGTATTGGAGCTGCTACAGCAGCTGGTCCTATCACCATAAATGCAGCAGTTGCTACTTCTATCAGCCTTCCAAATCTGACTTCTGCAGGTGCTGGAAATGCTATTGGGATTACTACTTCTGCAGTTACCTGTTGCTGTTACCGTTACCGGTCCTCAGACACTTTCTTTGCCAAAATATGTTACCGGTCAATTAACTTCTACTACAGCGAAGACGGTTACTTTGGCTAAACACGGTGGTGTTTTAGCTCCTGCATTAGCAGCTGTTGAAACTCTTACGATGGGTGCACTTAATACTCCACTTACAACACCATTTAACATTAGTGCTTACACTACTCTGAAAGTTGCCAGCATTACCGGTAAATCGGATATGACTAACATTACGACCACTGCAAGTGTAACCAGTTCTACCAACGCCACTGTTACAAGTTTAACATTGGCAGGTCCTATGGTTTCTGCTGTTGTAGATAGTCAATCAAAATTAACATCATTGGCTACTTCAGGTATTATCAATTCACTCACATTGAATTCGTGTGCCCTTTTGACCGGTGTAAGCTTTGCTCACACACATTTTGTAGGTGGGACTCTTGGAACCGGTTCAGTTCTTGTTGTTACAGGCAACCCAAAATTGGCTTCATTGACAACTTCAACTAACTTCATGAGAACACTGACCGTTACAGGTAACGTTCTGTTAACAACAATGTTCTTCAATTCTTATGTTGATATTCTATACCCGGGTTCATCAGTAAGCGTTACCATTAGTGGTAACAAAACTAGTGGTTTATTTACTGCACCTGTAGTTCAGACTCCAACTACTCCGTGGGCTGAAGCAATCATCAAATCAAACGATTTTCTGACATTGAAAGCATATGTTGCTAAGATGACTGTTACTGCTGCTAATATTACTCAGACATTATCACTAGATATTGATGATGCCTCTGCCGCAACCGGTAGTCAAACGCTTTCTTCTTTAATGGCGACGGGTTCATTATTATATAACGCTTTAACATGCCCAACAATTACTAACGCAACCGGAGGTATTGATACTCCTGCTGAGATGGCACTTGTTGTTGCTAATTAACAGATAAAATATCTCGATAGTTTTTAAATCAAAGCCCTCCGCAAGGGGGGCTTTTTTTTTAATGCAAAATGCAAATCAATCAGGAATTAGAAATTACGAATTAGAAGATAATTGGAAATGCAAAATTTGAAAATTTGAAAATGTAAAAGTGAATAGTGAAGATAATTCGTAATTCGTATTCGTAATTCAAAACTGATATTCAGGATCACACTATTATTTTTTGTAATTTTGAGGCTCTCAAAAGAGTGATGAAAAAATTTATTCCGCGAAACCTTACTATCATATTATCAGGACTTATCCTGTTTTTGCTATCCTGTACTCCGGAATCATGCTTTGAGGAAACAGAATCGTTTTTGAAAGCAACACTCTATCTGAATGAAACGGGCAACCTCCGTGCTCCCGACAGTCTGACTGTTTACGGCCTGAATATGGAGACAAATAAACTATATGACAAGACCAAAAATGTACAAGTTGCTCTGCTTCCGCTGAATGCTTCAACAGCCAATTGCGTATATATCATCAAAATAAATGGGATAACCGATACCCTGGAGTTCAGGTATAGCAGCTATCCCCACCTTGTTTCTAAGGAATGTGGTTATACTTTTTATCATAACCTTATTTCCGATTCACTTACCTATACAACAAATGCCATTGATTCCATATATATCAGAAAAAACACTATTACAACTATTAATGAGGAGAACATACGCATATTTTATTAGTCTCCTGCTTATACTTTTCAGCAGTTTGGGGCAGGTTCGTGCACAGGACACTATCCTTATACCTCTTAAGATAAAGGTTGGATTGGAAGTTTCCGGTCCTGCTATTTATTTTTCAGAAAAAAACATTCTTAACACCGAAGGATATATTGCTGCTGATATTAATGAAAAGGTATCCGCTGTTTTCGGGGCAGGCTACCTTAATTACAAGTATTCGCAATACAATTACAATTATCTGAATAAAGGCATGTTTGTCCGTACAGGTGTCGATTTTAATCTGCTCAAACCTGATAAGTCTCTGGGTAAATATTGGGCAGGAATCGGCCTGAGATACGGTTTAAGCGTTTTCACTTCAGAGGTTCCATCGTTTCAGAAGGAAAATTACTGGGGTACAACATCATCATCAATTGCTAAAAAGACAAACTGGGG
>JAPLED010000027.1 GCA_026391475.1 Bacteroidia bacterium
TCTTTCAGTACTTCATAATCGGATAATATTTTTTCTCTTTTTGCTCCGCCGGGCAGAATAGCTTTAAGTTCTGTTAAAAGATTCTTCTCTTTAAGGTCATATTGTACAAGCTCTTTAATAACCTCAAAGTCCATAATCAGATTGACCAGGGAGATATATTTCACTTTAATCACCATCCATGCAATCAGCATTGAAAAGAAATCACCTTTATAGCAGACAACCTGCGGAGTGCCTGTCAGAGCCGCCTCAAGAGTTGCAGTTCCGGATGTAACGAGAGCAGCCCGGGCAGCATACAATATCTCGTAAGTTCTTTCCTTGATGAGCTTTATCGGCTCATTACCAATGATTTTATGATAAAGTTCATCAGGAATGTTTTTCACTCCGGCCAGAACAAACTGGTACCCGGGGAAATGACGGACCACCCTGATCATTTCAGGAAGGATAAGTTCAATTTCATGCCTGCGGCTTCCGGCAAGTAATGCTATTAACGGTTTATTCTCAATCCCCAGATATTTGAAAATTTCATCTCTGGCGGGAAATGAAGAGATTTTTTTTTCAGTCTCATCAACAAGAGGATTTCCCATATATTCGACAATAATATCATGCTTTTTATAAAAGTCTGCCTCGAACGGGAAAATGATGTACATCCGGTCGATATATTTTTTAATCTTTTCAACTCTGCCTTCATTCCATGCCCAGAGTTTAGGAGAGATGTACCAGAATGTTTTGAATCCGGCATTTTTTGCAAATTCTGCGATCCGGAAGTTGAATCCCGGGTAGTCAATAAAAATTACAACATCAGGTTTATAATCAGTTATTTGCTGTTTGCAAAGGGAGAGGTTTTTGAATATGGCTCCCAGGTTTTTAATAACCGCAATGAAGCCCATAAAGGCCAGTTTCCTGTAATGTACAAGGAGGGTTGCACCGGCCGATTCCATCAGATCGCCACCCCAGCAGAATATCTCTGCACTTTTGTCAGCTTCAAGAAGTCCTCTGACCAGATTTGAGCCATGAAGGTCGCCCGATTGTTCTCCCGCAATAATGAAGTACCTCACTTTTTGAAACGTACTTTAAGTTTATCAATATACCAATGCGCAGTCATATCAACAGTAACGGGCACCACAGATACAAAATTATTTGAGATAGCCCATTCATCCGTATCGATTGCTTCAGGCTCGTGATTCAAGAAAATACCTGTCAGCCAGTAGTATGATTTGCCCATAGGATCCTTCCTTTTTTCAAACTCCTCTTTCCAGTTCCCTTTTGACTGCCGGCAAATTTTTATCCCTTTTATTTCATTCTTTTTAGCTGCCGGAAAATTAACGTTCAGGCAGATACCCGGGGGTAGCGGTTCTGATGCCAGCTTCTTCATAACAATGCGGATATATTTTTTACAGATAGAAAAATCGGCTGTGGGAGAAAAATTATTAAGCGAAAAACCAACAGAGCTGATCCCGTAAAGACACCCCTCAATTGCTGCTGCCATTGTACCTGAATAAAGAACACTTACAGAAGCATTAGAACCATGATTTATTCCGGAAACAACCCAGTCAGGGGGCCTCTCCATTAACTGATTGATAGCAAGCTTAACACTATCAGTCGGAGTTCCGTTACAGGCATAGATCCTGTGTTTGTCATTCTCTTCGAGTAGTTTAACACGTATGGGAGTCTTAACAGTCAATGCCTGCGACATTCCCGACATGCTCTCAATTGTAGATATCAGAACTACCTTTCCAAGCTCCTCCATTACTTCAAGAAGTGTCTTTAATCCGGCAGCATATAAACCATCATCATTTGTTAAAAGAATCAGCTTATCTTCTTTTTCTAAAATCATAAATAATGTGTTTGAATTACAAATATAGATAAATTCGGGACACTCCGGAAAAACCTGTGGCCTTGGTGGTTTTATGATTTAACGGGAACAGGTATTGTATTATTATTTATACTTTCTGAAAATAACCTCCGGCCCAGAGTGCCCCAGTTTAATGGTTTTACGAACTTGTCTCTCTGTTTAGCTTTTTATTATCCAATTGATATATTCAAATGTTTCCCAAGTCCTAATTCAATCAGTTTATAATAAGTTGAAATTTGAATATCACTCTGTCCTTTTTCAATTCGGGAAATGTAGCTTTTTTTTGTTCCTGTCTTCTCAGCCAATTGTTCTTGAGTAATATTCGCTTCCTTTCTTGCTTCCTTTAACATCACACCTATTCTAAATGCAAGAGAATCAGCATCAAACCTATCTCTTTTTGGAGATCCTTTTTCCCCATATTTTTCTTTTAATAAATCCTCAAAATCAGTTATGTTTTTCATTTTATAGTCCTCCGTATTTTTCAGTCATATACTCATTTTTCAATCTTTCAGCAATTCTAATCTCTTTCCTTGGTGTCTTTTGTGTTTTTTTAAGAAAGCAATTTGTTAAAACAACTAATTCTCCCTTGTCAAAAAAGCAAAGGATACGAATATTTTTAAAAGTTGATATAACACGCACCTCAAAAATGCCATTTGTATCATCAAGAAATTTAAAAAACTTAATTGGAACTTGTTTTTCAAATCTCACCAGGTCAAGGACATATTCGATTTTTTCCTGAGTTTTAATATCCAGTGATTTGTAAAACTTCACAAAATTATCTCCATATGTGATGATCTTTCTAATCATTTCGCAAAGTTAACTAATTAGTTTACTAAATCAAAGTCAATCAGGAATTTATTTATGAAGTGTAGTTTTTTCTATTGCCGGTAATCTTCAAAAATACACCTGATTAATTGAATCCCTATAACAATCCCGTTCTCTCTAATGCATGTTGGGAAAGGATTTCCCCGCATCCAGTGGGGCAGGCTGTGCAACAAAGCTTTGTGTTAAGTCGCGAAAAGCGACCACACGAAGTCTTATTTATTGGCTATAGGTTTATTCTTAGATATTGCAATTGTAAATGAATATATTTGGATAAAATTTATTTTTTCTCAACTGTCCAATTTCCTTCAAATTTGTGTGGTTCAATCCGTTTTAAATTGGTGATATTTATGGTATAATTTTTTTGTGTTAAGCTTAAAAATATGAAATTTAAAAGTAAATAGTTAGGATTTTTTGATTTGTACCTATAAAAAGGAGGTAAACTTCCATAATGCATTAATTCTGGAAAGAAAAACTCATAAGAAATTAAAACTTTTGAATTTTCAAAGTCAAGTAAAGATGGTGACTTGTAATTTGTTGTTATATTGTCAGTTTCAAGAAGAAAGCCATCAAGCATCAATACAGATTTGTCATCTTGAAATGATAACATAAATGAATCAGTCGAATTTATGGTGTTGTATCCAAAAATATTTAAAGGGACTCTATTAAATATTATTGTCATAATCTTTCCATCGTTATGGAAAGAAATATTGAGTTGAAACATTATATTTTTAAAGCTGTTTATTTTTTCAAAACCATCAATAGTCTGATCTGAATCAAAAGGCAATAAGTTGTCTCGAATAGAAGATGTAGATTTTATTCTATTTCCGATTTGAACTATCTCTTTTTTAGACAGTTCTATAGATGATGAGAATGTTATACCTAAGGTCTCTGGTATAGGATTCTGTAACCTAATTTCTTTATCATTTTCCTCATTTTTATTTATATATTCCTTAAAAATTCCAAATCCAAGAGTTATTAAGAGTATGATTATAAAAAACCATCCTAAGTTTGTAATATTTTTAAAAAAGTTTTTTGTTTTATTCTTTTTACGAATCTCTCCAAATAAAGGTATAACCATAAGTACTAAAGCACATAAGGTTAGAATTATATTTATATAGATGGTTTTCATTCAAATAACTATAAATAACTATAGCAGTGCTTATAATTGCCACCAACACTTTGCATGCAACTTAAATAAAAAGATATCTGTGAAAAGCCCACCATCTTGATTACAGCAAACTCACTTATATTAACCGGGGCTAATTGTTCCCGGTCGTTTCGTGTGCGTCTGGGCGCACCTTAATCTTTCACACAGCGAACAGGAAAGCCTTCTCGCCTATAGTAGCTGTAGTACCTGTATGCCCAGCTGTAACTGTAGTACATATACTGGTACCAGGCACTGCTCATACCGTTTATGGTAAAATCGGTAGAACTCCAATAGGAGCCGTTTTTGCCAATGTCGCCGAATCCACCTGGATTAGAGTAACTACGGAAGCCACCCGGAAGGGCTGTAAAGCCCGTTTCATTCGTAGCGCCGGTGTTGGGGCTGTCCCAATGGGCTGTGCCGGATTCTTTCAACTTGCCACCGGCTACACTTGTGCCTCCCAAATAGGTTGTCAGTGTTGTCCATTCGGTATCGCTTGGTACATGCCAGCCAGTGGGGCAAAGTTTACCGGTGTTGACTGTAAACCAGTTGTACAGAGCTCCATAAGTAGCTTTATAGGTAGCTGCATCATTATTGTACCAGCAATAGCCAGGTGTGGATAATGCTGCCCATGCTGCTCCATCTGTTACTAATGGGATAGCTGTGCCATCGTTATATTTGATAGTTTTCAGGTTCTCTGCCATCCATACCTGCGTGCCTATGGTTACTGTATTGTAACCATTTCCGTCTATGTCGGTTACTGTTGTACTTCCGCCACTAATTAATGTTGTAAATGTTCTATCTCCTCCGTAACTGGTCCCTGCACTATTGGTAGCATATGCCCTGACATGATAAGTTGTATTTGCTGTTAATCCTGTTATATTACTTAAAAATGTTCCGGTTCCTGTTCCATCCATAGTTTTTGTGGAAAGGGCAACAGTTGGATTATCGCTTGTGCCCCAGCATACACCTTTAGCTGTTATTGAAGCTCCTCCATCGCTACTTATGGTTCCTCCACTATTACAAGAGGTTGCAGTAATTGATGAGATTGCATCAGTTGAGAGAGTAGGCATTAATGGACTTGTTGTAAAACTAACCTGATTGCCATATACAGTGCCGATACTATTTGTTGTATAAGCTCGGACATAATAAGTAGTGTTTGCAGTCAATCCGGTTATTGAACTCGTAAATGTTCCGGTTCCTGTTCCATCAGTGGTTTTATTATTTGCTGTTGTCGGGTTTGTTACTGTGCCCCAACAGACTCCACGTGCAGTAATAGTTGCCCCACCATCGGAAGTAATATTACCGCCACCTGTTGCTGTTGTTTCAGTTATGGCGGTCACTGCTGTTGTGGTAAGTGTTGGTATTGTTGCAAGAGTTATAAAACTTAATTCATTACCATAATTAGTTCCTACGCTGTTAGTCGCATAAGCTCTGATATAATATGTAGTGTTTGCAGTTAATCCGGTTATTGAACTCGTAAATGTTCCGGTTCCTGTTCCATCAGTGGTTTTATTATTTGCTGTTGTCGGGTTTGTTACTGTGCCCCAACAGACTCCACGTGCAGTAATAGTTGTCCCACCATCGTTTGTTATATTTCCGCCACCAGAGGCTGTAGTTGATGTTATGGAAGATGTTGTTGCCGTTGTCAGGACAGACATTAATGGACTTGTTTTAAAACTAACCTGGTTACCATATGCAGAGCCTACACTATTTGTTGCATATGCTCGAACATAATAGGTTGTGTTTCCAATCAATCCTGTTATGGTACTTGTAAAACTCCCTGTTCCACTTACATCAGAAGTTTTACTATCTGAAATTGTTGGATTTTGTATTGTGCTCCAGCATACACCTCTTGCTGTCACAGATCCACCATTATCAGTTGTAATATTTCCTCCGGAGATTGCAGTTGTTTGCGTAATAGAGCTAATTGCTGTGGTTGTCAAAACCGGAACTGCAACCTGGCTGGTAGTAAATTTCACTTGATTTCCATAACCTATTCCAGTACTATTCATTGCGAAGGCCCTTACATAATACATTGTATTTGGAGTAAGTAGGGTAATGTTACTTGTAAAAGTACCTAATCCTCCATTTTCAGTTGTCACACTGTTTTTAATGGTTGGGTCAGCAGATGTATTCCAACATACACCTCTGGCGGTTACAGGTGCTCCTCCCTCGTTTGTCACAGCTCCTCCTGAAGTAGCAGTTGTATAAGAAATTGCAGTGACATCTGTTGTTGAAATAATAGGTGGTGTAGACTTATCTTTCTTACAGGAGTGAATTAAAAAGATTGATAAAATTACCAGGATTACTCCTGAAATTCTAAATAAATTTTTCATAGGGGATTAAATTACGTTTAATTTTCTCAGAATATATTTTATCAAATATAAAATTTGTTTAAACAAAATGCAACTTTTAATTAAAGGGCTCCACTAAAAACTACTTTTTCGATGCTGTTGTTTAAAATAAAAAATGAGCATCAGGAATGATTCATAAAAAACAATTAAGTGCTTGCGCCTCCGCTGAAGCTTCAGCGGCATGCGGAAAACCCAATCTTCCAGGTCGTTGAATAACCCCGGACTTAAGTCCGGGGTTATTGATAATGAGACGTTTGCGGACTTTAGTCCAAAATCTGTATTTATATTAAATTCCTCAATAACCTGGTTTCACCTTCTGCAAAGTTGATAACTTTCATTTTATCTGCAGTAAGTTCATTAGTTTTTTAAAATTCTTACTTTTGCAGTCTTACTGATAATATTTTAAGCTAAACCAAGAAATGAAGATCTCATATAACTGGATTAAAGATTATTTAAAAATTGATCTTGAACCTGCAAGGGTGGCAGAGATACTTACAGGTATCGGACTTGAGATAGAAGGAATGGATGAATGGGTATCTGTTAAGGGAGGACTGGATGGTGTCGTCATCGGTGAGGTACTCACCTGCAAAAAGCATCCTGATGCCGATAAGCTCTCTGTAACCACTGTGGATATTGGCGCTTCACAACCTCTTCAGATCGTATGCGGAGCCCCGAATGTTGCAGCAGGTCAGAAAGTTCCGGTAGCGACTGTCGGTACGGTTGTTTTCAAAGGAGATGAGAGTTTAGAGATAAAAAAATCGAAGATACGCGGAGAATTATCCGAAGGAATGATTTGTGCTGAAGATGAACTTGGCCTTGGTAATTCTCATGAAGGCATTATGATTCTGGATAAAGATGCAAAACCGGGAACAGCCGCAAGCAGCTATTTTAAAATTACAAGGGATTTTGTTTTTGAGATAGGACTGACTCCCAACAGGATCGACAGCGGCTCGCATTTCGGAGTTGCAAGGGACCTTGCAGCTTACCAGAATCTGAATGCAGATATGAATGGAAAAGCTATCATGCCTTCAGTAACAGGATTTAAACCTGATAATCACGATAATACCTATGAGGTAATCATTGAAAACACCATTGATTGCCCTCGATACACCGGTATCACAATCAGCGGAGTAACAATAGGAGAATCACCTGAATGGCTAAAGAACAAACTCAGGGCAGTGGGTCTTAACCCAATTAATAATGTAGTTGATATCACCAATTTTGTGCAGCACGAAATCGGACAACCGTTGCATGCTTTCGATGCTGACAAAATTGAAGGTAAGAAAATCATTATTAAAAACCTTCCTGATAAAAGCAAGTTCATAACTCTCGATGAAGCTGAAAGAAGCCTTTCCTCAAGAGATCTTATGATTTGTAATTCAAAGGAGGGTATGTGTATTGCAGGAGTTTTCGGTGGAATAAAATCCGGAGTGACTGCCTCAACGAAAAACATTTTCCTGGAAAGCGCATATTTTAATCCTGTTGCAATACGTAAGACTTCAAAAAGACATGGACTGAAAACTGATGCTTCGTTCCGGTTTGAAAGAGGGACTGATCCGGATATTACCACCTGGGCTTTGAAGAGAGCAATAATGCTTATTAAAGAGATTGCTGGTGGAAAAATTTCATCGGACATAGTTGATGTCTACCCAAATCAGATCAAAAATGCACTGGTTGAAGTTAATTATAACAATATCAACAGGCTTATAGGAAAGAGTATTGACCGGCCTGTTGTAAAAAGAATTCTTAATCTTTTGGATATAGGGATAAAGGATGAAAACGGTGATAACCTTACACTTGATATTCCATCATATCGTGTTGACGTTAAAAAAGAAGCCGATGTCATTGAGGAGATACTCAGGATCTACGGATACAATAATGTCGGGGTGAGTAACCATGTGAATTCAACTCTATCCTATCCGGAAAAGCCTGATAAGGAAAAGATTGTCAACATAATATCTGACCTGCTTTCGGCCAATGGCTTCGCAGAAATAATGTGTAACTCTCTTAATCCTGCAGCATGGTATGAGCAGAGCAGCGATTTTAACAAAGATGAGCTTGTAATGCTTGCCAATCCCCTGAGTTCCGATCTGAATGCCATGAGGCAGTCTCTTCTTTACGGAGGCCTCAGTTCAATAAGCTGGAACATCAACAGGCAAAATTCTGATCTGAAATTTTACGAATTCGGGCATTGCTATTTTTACCATAAACCGAAACAATAATACCCGAAAGCAAATAATTTTATTGAAAAAGCCTCTCTTGATCTTTTTCTTACCGGGAATACCGGCCGTCAGAGCTGGAACTGCAAAACCAATCCTACCGATTTCTTCAACATAAAATCTTCAGTTGAGATGATCCTTTCAAGACTGGGAGTTAAACCGGAAAGTTTATCAACAGGCGAAAGCGATAAGAAATATTTTGCAGAGTCTTTGTCATATCTGTTTAATAATAAAGTCGTTGCAGAAGCAGGGCGTATTTCGAAAAATTATCTCATGAAATTTGATATCGGGCAGGATGTTTATTATGGTCATATTGAATGGGATTTCCTTCTGAAACTGATTAAGACACATACCATCTCCTTCCGCGAGCTTCCAAAATATCCTTCGATACGGCGTGATCTGGCTTTGCTGCTCGACAGGGGAATAAAGTTCGGGCAGGTCAGGGAGATAGCATTCCGGACAGAAAAAAACCTACTTCATGACGTCAGCTTGTTCGATGTTTATGAAAGTGATAATCTTGGTAAAAATAAAAAATCGTATGCTGTCAGTTTTATTCTGCGTGATGACCTTAAAACATTGACCGATAAGAATATCGACAAGGTTATGAATAATCTCATTAAGGCATTTGAGAAAGAACTTAATGCACAGATAAGGTAATGAAGAAGCTTTTGGATCAATGATTAATCTCTTCAGATCAGTCAAAAA
>JAPLED010000013.1 GCA_026391475.1 Bacteroidia bacterium
TGATTTTGCAGTCAGATCCATTTCACTCGGTACACCAATTTGTCTGACAACTTCATTGATTGACCCTTTTTGTGTGACAATCAGGATTATGTCATTCTCATAAATAATAGTATCTGAAGATGCAAGTAATAGTTCTCCATTGCGTAAGACACGCGAAATGACAATATCATGCTTTATCTGTTTTGCAATTTCAGGAATGGTTTTGTTGAAAATTTTCCTGTTACTAACCAGAATGTTGATTTTTTCCGGTAAATTTTCCGTTGGGTACTGATCCTGGTTGAACAAGGTCAATTCTTTCTGAACATTTATACCGAGTGTCTTCTTTATTGCAAACATTGTGAGAATTATTCCCAGAACTCCAAACGGATAGGCAACTGCATAACCAAGACCAATTTCCGGAATATTGGCTCCGGGAGTACTACCGGAAACCTGGTAAAGTGCCTGCTGAGCAGCTCCCAGTCCTGGTGTATTGGTAACTGCTCCAGACATTACCCCAACCAGCATTGGCAGCGACATTCCTGTTATAAAATGGATTAATAATGTGGTGAGTCCTCCCAGTAATACTATTATCAGTGCCATCAGATTCAACGAAAGTCCACCTTTTTTAAATGAGGAAAAGAAGCCCGGGCCTACCTGAAGACCAATGGAAAAGACAAATAATATCAGGCCAAAGTCCTTTACAAATTCAATTACCTGGTGGTTTGCAGAAAAACCAAAATGGCCTAAAACTATCCCTGCAAAAAGTACAAAAGTGATCCCCAGTGATACTCCTAATATTTTGAGTTTCCCCAGGAAGACACCCAAAGCAATTACCACACAGTATATGAATATGGTATGAGCAACTGTTTCCTTAAAAAGCAAATCACTTATCCACTCCATACATGAGTCATTGTAGTTTGCCAATCCATCACCGGACTGACAGATAACCTCCAGGTATTCCATTTTTTGACAGGATAATCTGCCATAACTGATCACGTCTTCTTGATCTGAATGAGCCGGCAGCTGAGAGCAGAAAGTATTTCCACATTCTGAAAAAGCGTTCGGAATACTTATTCTTTATTTTGTCCCAATTCATAACAAAGTTGTTATACCACGCCATAAGAGTCTTATCGTAATCTGTTCCGAAGTTATGCCAGTCTTCCATCACGAAAAGATTTTCAATTGCTTTGCCAAGTTGAGCCACTGAAGGAAGCATCCCGTTTGGGAAAATATATTTATCTGTCCACAGGTCATTTGCTTTTTCGGATTTAATATTTCCGATGGTATGAAGAAGAAATAAGCCTTCATCTTTCAGGCATTTATTCGCTACTTCAAAAAATGTTTTGTAATTTTTGTAACCTACGTGTTCAATCATTCCAACGCTTACTATCCTGTCATACTTTTCATTTATATCGCGGTAATCCATCAGCCTGATCTCAACCGGAAGACCTCCGCATAATTTTCTTCCAAGCTCTACCTGTTCTTTTGAGACAGTAATTCCGACAACTTCAACATTGTATTTCTCTGCAGCAAATTTTCCAAAAGCGCCCCAGCCGCAGCCAATATCGAGCACACGCATTCCGGGTTTGAGATAAATTTTGCGACAAATTAATTCGAGTTTGTCTTCCTGGGCTTTATCCAGGCTGACGGCATCCTTCCAATATGCACAACTGTAGTTCATTCGTCTGTCGAGCATATTCTGAAAGAGGTCATTACCCAGATCATAATGCTTTTCTCCAACAAAGAATGCTCTCCGTTTTGATTGCAGATTGAAAAGTCGTGCTGTAAAAAGTCTGAGAAGAATCGAAAACTTTCGTTGTATTTTCTCGTTGAGTTGAGCTCTTAAAATTTTGCAAATAAATTCATCAAGTCTTTCAGCATCCCACCAGCAGTCCATATAGGATTCACCGATACCTAATTCACCTTCTGTAATTGCTCTTCTGTAAAATTCATCATTGTGAATCCGGATATCCCCGGGATTACTGCCGTTAATTTTCACCCCGGCGAGTTCTAAAATCTCTTCTGTTATTTTTTTATATCTGTTTTTCATAACATGCACCAGTCAGCCGGTGAAGTTATAAAGTATGCTTTTTTCTTTTGATGTTTAACGCATCCATAATTGATATTGATGATAGCCAATTAATATCCAAAGTTAATACTTATTTCAGGACAAGTCAACAATATCTTCAGGTGTCTTAATGCTTTGTCCTCCGTGCGCCGTTGTCTTCAGCGATCCGACTAAGAGACAAGACCGAAGGCCGTTAAGACCCCAGGACAAACAGTAGGGATCAAGGACTATATTCTTTTTCACATTTTGCCGAATTCTTCAATAGACTTTATATATTTACAGTCGGACCCTCCTAATCAATCCTCTGTTAATGATATACGACTATATAGTAATCGGATCGGGATTCGGCGGCAGCGTTGCCAGCCTTCGCCTTGTTGAGAAAGGTTATTCTATTCTTACACTTGAACAGGGGAAACGCTTTAATCCCGGAGATTTTCCAAAAACAAACTGGAACTTGCCAAAATATCTCTGGGTACCGGCATTAAAATTCTTTGGATTTCAGAAACTCTCATTCTATTCGACTGCAAGTATCCTCAGCGGCACAGGTGTTGGCGGGGGAAGCCTTGTTTATGCCAATACATTATATATTCCCCCTGATGGATTTTTTAACAATCTCTCCTGGCATCGTTTCGGTGACTGGAAAAAAATCCTCGACCCTTTTTATGACAAAGCTTCTTTCATGCTGGGAAGAAAAAAATATTCTAAGTTGAATATCGAAGACCGGCTGCTTGAGGAAGTTTCCAGAGATATGAATGCTCATCATACATTTGAAACGGTACATGTAGGAGTAAATATTGATGGAACCGAAGAGGAGACAGATCCATATTTTAACGGATTAGGGCCACTTCGTAAAGGATGTATTGAATGCGGCGGATGCATGGTAGGATGCAGGGAAAATGCAAAGAACACTCTCGACCGTAATTATTTATGGTTTGCAGAAAAAATGGGAGTGGAGATCCTTCCAGAAACAAAAGCAGAGAAGATCTTATTCAAAGACAACTTATATTATGTTGAAACAAGCTCTGTAACCTCTTTTTTCAATCGAAGAAAGAGGGTGTTCAAAACAAAGGGGATCGTAGTTGCGGCAGGTACGCTTGGAACACTTGAGTTACTGCTCAAACAGAAGTATAAGTATTCATCTCTTCTATCACTGTCAGAGAAGCTCGGCTATGAATTAAGAACCAATGCCGAAACGCTTTGCGCTGTTTCCGGAGCTTCCGAAAAGCTGAATAACGGGCTGGCTATAACATCAGTCTTCAGTCCTGATCCGCATACTCATGTTGAAATTGTTAAGTATCCCGATAATTCAAATGTCATGAAATGGTTTTTCGGACTTTCTGTCGGGGGAGCTGGCACATCAATAAAAAGAACATGGATGCTGTTTATGAAAACTATAACTCATCCATGGCTATTCCTGAAAACAGTCTTTAATTTCAACTGGTCAACCCGGATGGTAATATTCCTGGTTATGCAAACAGTAGATAATGCCATGAAGATGGTTTGGAAAAACAGCATTTTTGGTGGTAATATGAAGATCGATAACAGCGGAAATAAAAAAGTACCGGCATTTATCCCGGTAGGGCAGGAAGTTATGGAGCGTTATGCAAAAAAAGTTTCAGGTGTACCGCAGAATATTCTGCTTGAAGTGTTTTTCAACCGGCCCACAACAGCTCATATCCTTGGGGGTTGCCCTATGTCGGATTCGACTGAAACCGGAGTGGTTGATAAAGACCTGAAAGTACATGGGTATCCCGATTTCTATATCACCGACGGGTCTGTTATACAAGGTAATATTGGGGTAAACCCAAGCCTGACAATTACAGCTATGGCTGAATATTGTATGAGCAAGATTCCTGAAAAGGAAGGAGCACATGTTAAAGATATTTCAAAACAATTAATTCTTCTTGAAGACGAATGGAAAAAGAAGAGATCCGTTTAATAATTGAGGCGCAACAAAAATTTTTTGCCACAGGTAAAACATTTGATACAGAGTACAGGCTTGAAACTCTGAAAAAATTGCGCTCGCTGATCATCCTGCACGAACAGGAGATTGTGGATGCATTATGGAAAGATTTTCACAAACCTGAGTTTGAGGTTATTGCCACGGAGTCGAGGTTTGTTTTAAAAGAACTGAACTATTCTATTAGCAAACTGAGAAGTTGGGCAAGGCCAAGGAAGGTAAGGACTCCTATAGTACATTTTCTTTCAAACAGTTATATAGCTCCTCAACCCTATGGACAGGTACTGGTGCTATCACCATGGAACTTCCCGTTCCAGCTTGCTTTTATGCCAGTGGTAGGTGCCATTGCTGCAGGCAATTGCGTAATACTAAAGGTTTCGAGGCAGGTACCTAATATTGCTGCGGTAATGGGAAAGATACTAAGCGAGTTTCCTCATGAACTTGTAGCGATGATAGATGGCGATCATTCAATAAGTGACTACCTTCTGGATCAGAAATTTGACTATATCTTTTTCACAGGAAGTCCGAAGGTGGGTAAATATGTAATGCAAAAAGCAGCCGGGAATCTCACCCCTGTTTCTCTTGAACTTGGAGGAAAAAATCCATGCATCGTAGCGGCAGATGCCAGACTTGATTACGCTGCAAAAAGGATCGCCTGGGGGAAACTCATTAATTGCGGACAAACCTGTGTTAGTCCCGATTATCTGTTGATTGATAAAAAGGTAAAAGATAAATTCCTTGAGCTTATTTCAAAGGAGATCAGATTATTTTATGGTGACAATCCTGAGAAAAGTAATGATTTTGCGAGAGTAATAAGTTCCGAAAATGTTCATAGGCTTTCCGGACTTATGAAGAACGGTCAGATAGTTACGGGAGGAACAACCGATTCCGAAACAAGGTATGTTGCACCTACAATAATAAAGGATGTGAAACCCGGCGATCCTATAATGAAGGAGGAGATATTTGGTCCGGTTCTTCCGGTGATTGACTTTGAAGAATTCGATGAGGTATATGACATTATAAAACAGCATCCGAAACCTCTTTCTGTCTATATCTTTTCAAGTAATAAAAAGCTTGTCCGTGAGTTCCTGATGAAAACCCAATCGGGAAATGCAAGTGTTAATGAGACTGTTATGCAAATTGCTTCTCCATATCTTCCTTA
>JAPLED010000095.1 GCA_026391475.1 Bacteroidia bacterium
GCTGCTCCTGTCATTAAGATCGCTGTACCGGATCTGGCTGAGAAAACGGGTTCTTTGTTCAGATTCTTTTCATTTCCTGCAAATAGTAACAGAGAAATAAAAACTATCAGAATAATTCCGGCAAATATTCTCACTTTTTTCATTTCAGAAAAGTAAAAAGTTTTAGTTCCTTATATTGCAAATAAAATGTACCTGCAACTTTCAGAGTTGCATTATTCTTTACTTCAAATATAGACAAATATTGAATCTAAGTCAATTATAATTATGATCCAGTCAAGAGGCAGGTCTGTTCAAAAACACTGAAGATCAACTGAAAGAAAGTTTTTCCTGTAATTAATAATCTTGGATGAGAATAGTATCCTCTTAACTTTTCTCTACCTGTTTATTATTGGTAAAATAATCAGAGTTAATGATAATGCCATAAGAACAACAACAGCGGTCCAGCCGATGATGTTCTGAAGCGGTTTGTTCACATAGATACCCATTATCTTTTTATTATTTATCAAAAGGATCATACTCAAGAGTACTACAGGCAGCAGTATACCGTTTATAACCTGCGACCAGATCGAAATCTGAATAAGTGGGGCATTGGGAATAAGAATGATAATGGCTGAAACAACCAGTATCCCTGTATAGAGAGTATAAAACTCCTTTGCTTCATCCCATTTTTTATCAATACCTGCCTCGAAACCAAATGCTTCAGAAACATAGAATGCAGTAGCTAAAGGCAATATGGTGGCTGAGAATACCGATGCCACTAAAAGACCGAAAGCAAAAACATATGATGCCAGCTTACCTGCCAATGGTTTCAGAGCAAGTGCAGCATCTTTGGCCTCATTTATCTGAATACCATTCGGGTGTAATGTTGAACCGCAAGCTACCATAATAAAGAAAGCAACAACAACTGTCACTACACAACCAACAGTAATATCAATAATAGTGTATTTATAATTCTTCATTTTCAGACCCTTCTCAATCACAGATGATTGCATATAGAACTGCATCCATGGAGCAATAGTTGTCCCAACAAGAGCAATTACCATCGCAAGGCTCTGTGTGTTCATTTCAAGTTGTGGATGGATTATTGAAGATCCGATTTCTTCCCAGTGTGGTTCACTCATTAATGCAGATACTACATATGTAAGCAACGAAACACTGAATATCAAAAAGATACGTTCTGCAATCTTATATGTTCCCTTCACAACCAGGAACCAGACCATTAAAGCTACTACAGGTACTGAAATATACTTGCTTATACCAAATATCTCCATGCTTCCTGCGACACCTGCAAATTCTGTTGTTGTATTGCCAATATTTGAAAATAGTAATCCTATAAAAATGAAAAAAGTGATCTTCATACCGGCATTTTCGCGTATCAGATCGGAAAGTCCTTTACCTGTAACGATACCCATACGGGCATTCATCTCCTGGATAACCAGTAAAACAATGAATGAAGGTATTAGTGTCCAGATCAAACCGTACCCGTACATGGCACCAGCCACCGAATAGGTCGTAATACCCCCGGCATCATTATCAACACTCCCCGTAATTATTCCCGGTCCAAGGATGGCAAAAAATATTGCCAGTTGTTTAAGAAACCTTGATGCCCTTAGCTTTGTCCTGAACATACTACCAATTCTTTACCTTTTTTTAGTTCTTCTCTTATTTATCAGGTCCTCAATGACATCGTCAACAACAACCATTCCCTGGAGCTGGTTATTGAGGTCAACAACCGGAACTGCCAGAAGATTATATTTTGAAATTAATTCTGCTATATCATCAACTTTCTGATTATCGTAAAGAAATACAGGTTCCAACTTCATTATCTGGCTGACCAGCGTATTGGGTTGGGCAACAACAAGATCACGCAGGTTGAAAGTGCCTATCAATTCATCATTTGTCTCTGTCACAAATAGGTTGTATAACTCGGCAGCTTCCGGTTTTTTGATACGGAGTTCATCAATTACCTCCTCAACTGTAATTCCGGGTTTAAAAGATAATATATCGGTTGTCATGAGGCTTCCGACCGAATTATCGGGGTATTCAAGCAGATCCCTGATTTCCTGTGATGATTCGGTATCCATTTCCTTAAGAAGTAATTCTGCTTTTTCGTCTTCAAGTTCATCAAGAATATCGGCTACCTCGTCAGCAGGCATCTTTTCAAGAACATCTGCAGCTTTATTTAACGGCAGGTTTTCAACAATATGTACCTGTGTATGTGTTTCAAGTTCCTCAAGAACATCAGCTGCTTTTTCTTCATCAAGTGAAGAGAAAACCGACATACTGGATTTTTTACCCAGGTCTTCAAGTATATCAGCAATATCTGATGGGTGAAGAGTATGAAGTTTGGCATAACTCTTTGAAAGTCTGATATTAAGATTTGAATGATCAATAGCCTGAACATCATCCCAAAGGATAAATTTTGCAGGTAAATTTATTGTAAAAAGAGAGAGAAATCTTTTTATCGGTAAAGAGATTCCTATCCTGCGCAACAGTCCCTCAATCCCGATATCAACGGCTATAGCGAATGTTCCGGCAGGCAGTGTGGCAAGCCTCACATCATTAACCCTTACAAGCTTGCGTCCATTCATATCCACGATTTGCTTGTCGAGAATATTTTCCACCAGCAGCAATCCGTTATTTACTTCCTCTGAACTTAGCTCAGTCAGACCAGAACAGGTTACATTAATTATTTCCCGTGTCTTTACAACCCTGAAGCTATTAAAGGAATAGAACCTGGTTTCCTTGCGTATCCTGAGCCTGACGCCGGTTACAAGTTGCTGGTTCGGATCATTTTGTCCCGAAGGCATTGCGTTAACAAGTAAGTCTTTAATTATTCCAATAGCATCGCCATCGGCTCCAAATGCTTCTTTACCGATTATTCCGCTTAAATAAAATGTTGTAAGTGAAGTCATAGTCACCTCCTTGCTGTTTCTGATACAGGAGGAAGAGACCAGTGAGACCGGCTACCCTTCTATACCAGGTTTTAGATTAATAAATTCGCCGGGTCGTCGTCCATTAAATTTTCAAATTTGATTTCGGGCATAAAAGTAAATTTCATCTCCATACTTTCCAAATAAAAAATAATTTTTAAAATTTATTTATCATCAGTAAGTGCCAAAGTACTTAGAGCGCCTAATAACTCAGATCAGAACACCAAACCGAAAGTATATATTATACAGATATATGAGCGTTTTTTAAAAAATATTAGCTCAAAAAAGTGGTTTTTCTCCTTTTTTATTCTTTTTTTCCTACATTTGAATTCAATTTTATTAACTTTTAGATTAAATAGTGGGAATTTTAAAAGACAAACTTTCAAGTTATGATGCCCCGCAGAAAGCCATGCAGGCTGGTATCTATCCCTATTTCAGGGAAATAGAATCTGAACAGGATACGGAAGTACTTATTAACGGTAAAAAGGTTTTGATGTTCGGATCGAACAGCTACCTTGGACTTACCAATCATCCGAAAGTTAAGGAGGCTGCAAAAGCCGCAATTGACAAGTATGGTACCGGTTGTGCCGGTTCAAGGTTTCTGAACGGAACTCTCGACATCCATACCAAACTGGAAAACAAATTAGCACGTCTGGTGAATAAAGATGCTGCTCTTTGCTACAGTACCGGATTCCAAGTAAACCTCGGAGTAGTATCAATACTTACCGGGCGCCACGACTATCTCCTTCTCGATGAACTTGATCATGCCTCGATAATCGAAGGCAGCAGACTTTCTTTTTCGAAAGTGCTTAAGTTTGCCCATAACGATATGGATGCACTTGAAAGTAAATTGAAGGTATGCCATAAAGACCGCATCAAACTTATAGTTGTTGATGGTATTTTTTCGATGGAAGGTGACATTATTAATTTACCTGAATTAGTCAGACTTGCTGAAAAATATAAGGCTTCAGTGATGGTTGACGATGCTCATTCCCTTGGTGTTCTTGGGAAGAATGGATCAGGTACTGCTTCGCATTTTGGTCTGACTGATAAAGTCGATCTCATAATGGGCACTTTTTCAAAATCATTCGCATCCCTTGGAGGCTTTATTGCTTCTGATAAAGAGGTGATCAATTTCATAAAACATAATTCAAGATCCCTGATTTTCAGCGCCAGCATGACTCCTGCCTCCGCTGCTACTGTTCTTGCTTCAATTGAAATAATGGAAAATGAACCTGAAAGGATTAAGCATTTGTGGGACATAACCGCTTTAGCTCTTAAAGGTTTTAAATCAGCAGGCTTCGACACAGGAAAATCTGAAACACCTATCATTCCTCTTTTCATCCGCGATGACATTAAATCTTTACAACTAACCCAGATACTGCTTGCAGATGGTGTTTTTGTGAATCCTGTGGTATCACCTGCTGTTCCAAAAGAGGATTGCCTTATCAGATATTCTCTTATGGCTACCCATACTAAAGAACAAGTAGAAACATCAATTGAAAAAATAACCAAAGCAGCAAAGTCGCTGGGTATTTTAGGTTAAAATTACTTTGGGAATTTTTTTTTACAAAGAATGACACGAAGAAGCACAGAGTTACACTGAGAGTTTTCCCTTTGTGACTCTCTGAGAATTCTCTGTAGACCTCTGTGAAACCAATAAATTTTTTATTAAATGAAAAAAATAATTCTTATAACAGGAATCTCATCAGGTTTTGGAAAACAAACATCAGAACTTCTTGCAGCTAAAGGACAAACTGTTTATGGAACAGTTCGCAGAGATACAGAAGTAAGCTCGTTAGTAAATAGCATTAAACTGGACCTTACAAATATTGATTCGATCAGACAAGCTGTTCAGACTGTACTTCAAAAAGAAGGCAGGATTGATATACTGATAAATAACGCCGGGATGCATACGGGTGGACCAATTGAAACCTCACCTCTTGAAAACATTGAACTTCAGATGGATACAAATTTCATGGGGATGGTCCATCTTACAAGGGAAATATTACCTGTCATGCGGAAACAGGGTGGCGGAACAATTATTAATTTCAGTTCTATTGGTGGACTTATGGGTTTACCTTTCCAGGCATTCTATTCTGCAGGTAAATTTGCTATTGAGGGTTTTAGTGAAGCTCTGAGAATGGAGGTTAAACAGTTTAATATCAAAGTTGTACTGATCAATCCTGGTGATTTTCACACTAATAACTCTGCCAACCGTAGGAATTATCTGGCACCAACAGATATCAATGAGCCTTATCATGAACAATTTACTAAGACTCTGCCAGTTATTGAAAAAGATGAATCCAATGGTTGGGAACCGGTAGTTCTTGCCAGAAAGATTGTTAAAATCGTGGATTGCAAAAATCCACGTCAGAGATATATCATTGCATCATTTGAACAGAAACTGGCTGTAGTATTAAAGTATATTTTACCCGGGAAATGGTTCAGGAAAATCCTTGAGGATCACTATAAAATTCATTAATACGACTTATAATCCGTTTTCATAACATTCAGTGTTTGCGGGATCCACACCTTGTACCGCGAATCCTCACCCCATGTATTGCCTGCAGAAGCAAAGTCACAAAAATTAACCTGTTTCGGATTACGGTACTCTCCTTCAAGATCGGTACCAAGAACCAGCGGTGCAGTAAATGACATCCAGACATTGGCAGGATTTTTCAGGGATGGAAGCAAATCTACCCGGCCATTTTTTTCTTTCACAACTGCCGATTCATAAATAAATCCATCACCAAACCTTGCATCGCGGGCCAAAACCACAGGGCCCCTTACAATTGCCTGCTGACCATTCAATGTTACAAGTCGTCCCTTAAGATCCATCCTCAGTACTACCTTATCTGCATTATTCCAGACACGTGTAATTTTTTTATATGTTCCGGCAGTTGTTCCAGGCTCCTCAATACCATTAACAGTAATAATCGTGGTTTCACTCCATGAAGGGATCCGAAAAGCAATTGTAAAACTTTCAGGTTTATCAGGATTAATATTTATCTCAATTTTATCAGATACCGGATAGTCAGAAATCTGATCTATGACCACTTTATTCTTCTGGCTGATTGGTATAACGGATTCATTTTGTCCGTACATATTAATGAAAATCTCATTCTGTGCCCCCATCACAGCGAACTGTGGCAGCATCATGAAAGCCCTGGGTCCGTTGGCATTGCAGCAATTGATATGCATCCCGCACTGTTCTTCACCAGCATGACGGACGCCACCCAATGGACTATACTTGGCAATCTGCGATCCGTCGTACTTTACTGAAGCCATAAGAGCATTATACGTCGATTTTTCTATCTGATCAGCATACATCGGATTTCCTGTTAATCTTAAAAGACTAAAGCACAATTTCATCCATGTCATTGTTACACATGTCTCCATTGTATGGTAGGTTGGTTCAGTCTGATACTTTGCACCTTTGTAAAAGCATTCAAAAGCAGTTCCTGAACCGGCAATATTTATTTCACTTTCAATTATATCGCTGACTGCCATCTCCACAGCTTTCAGATATCCTGGTTCTCCTGTTATGCGATATAATTCAAGCAAACCATCATAACACGACATCATCTCGTAAGCCTTCTGACCATTTTCGTACGACCACCAGGTTGAAGGGTGTGGAAATCTTTCAGATACCGGAATACCTGCCAATGCACTGCTGATAAGTTTTGGCCCGTCAGGTGTTTCCCATTGTTCAACTATATATTTTGCAAAATCGAGATACTTTTTATCTCCTGTCCGACGGTATAGATAAACCATCGGTTCAAGAATTGAGCTGCTAGGCATTCCGCGATAATTGCCGGTTTTTACAATATTTGTCTTTCCGGGACCAACCTGGCTTAGTAAATGGTCTGCTAACCTGCGCGATGCTTTTAATGCTTCCTTATCTCCTGTCAGATCATAATATGCCAGCAATCCGAGCATAGTATATTTTCTGCCCCAGATATCCCACTGCTGAAGCTGGGCACTATCTGAATAGTTACCTATATACCCTGAGGGCATCTGGGTGGCAAGCAGGTCACTAACTGCTTTTTTTATAATAATGAGAATTTCCGGATCACGGTTATAGTCATAGGCTGCAATTGCCGATTGTATCCATTTACCCCAGAACTCACTCTGCCAGAGACGTGTTTCGTTCTTGTAGCGAAACGGTTCTACCAGATGATTAACATCCTGGGCTTTAACCCTTTGCCCTATTACTAAATTTATTTTTTCTCCCAGGTAGCCTTCAATTATAATAGAATTTGGAGAATAAGAAAAGATCTTATCCGAAACAGAATTAAAGGGTTCTGATTTTTTATTAAGTACTTGTCCGTTCAGAAAAATGGAGGATATTATTAATACTGATGCAGTAAATATTTTTTTCATGTTGGCTTTCATTTAATGTTTCAATTGCTTATACCAATCAGGGCTTGTCCTGTCTCTAATAGTTAGTTCTTGCAATTTATAAACAAATTATTGATAATTTTGACCCATAATAATTTGTAATGTCAGAGCTCAAAAAATATTTTACCTGGTACCGACAGGACATTATCGATATTGATACAGAAATTGAAACTCCTTATGGATCAAAAAAATTGATTTATGCTGACTGGATACCTAGCGGAAGAGGTTTTATTCCCATTGGTTTATTCTAAATTCATAGTTTACTACAGAAGTACCAATACATATATTATGCTGATTTGATATATATTAAGATTTAATTGTTTCTAAATCAAAATTAAAAAATCATTATGGGACAAAAAGGAAGAGAAATCGTTAAAATGGATGTTGATAAATTAATCAACCTCTTAAACAAAGCCTTATCCGATGAATGGCTTGCATATTACCAGTACTGGATCGGAGCTAAAGTGGTTAAAGGCCCGATGAAAGATGCTGTAATAGCTGAACTTACCCTACACGCAACTGAGGAATTGAGTCATGCAGAATTACTCTCAACCAGAATCATTCAGCTTGGAGGAACTCCTGTCTTATCGCCTGAAGAATGGTTTAAACTGACAAATTGCGGATACGACAAACCTAATGATCCGTATGTTGAAGAGATATTAAACCAGAATATTAAGGGCGAACAGTGTGCAATTCGTGTTTACAGCGATATGCTTGATATTACCAGGACCGGCGATCCGGTAACCTATAACATTATACTGCAGATTTTATCCCAGGAAGTAGAACACGAAGAAGACTTATCAGCATTAAAAGAAGATCTGGAATTAATGCTGGAAAGAAGAAAATAAATACTTTATGAATGAATTCGATATAAAAGCAGCCGAATGGGACAAGAACCCGATGCATTGGGATCGCTCTGAGGCTATTGCAAATGAGATAAAAAAAACTAATCCCCTTAAAAAAGGAGATGACTGCTCTTGAATGCGGAGCCGGGACCGGGTTTAAAACATTTCTCCAATTCAGTTGTTGAAGTAATATAATTTATTATCTAACAAATTTAATATCATGGAAATAACATTCGACGGGGGAAAAGTGGTAACTGCACATACCCATGGCCATAGTATCAGAACTGACCAGCCTTTAGACAATGGAGGAGGGAATACAGCACCTGCACCTTTTGATCTGTTCCTGGCATCTATTGGAACATGTGCAGGGATCTATGTTAAATCATTCTGCGACAATCGTAAAATCTCAACTGATAATATCAGAATTATTCAAAAAACTGAATATAACAAGAAAACAGGTCTGCCGGTAAACATAACTCTTGACATTAAATTACCAGCCGATTTCCCTGAAAAGTACAAAGCTTCAGTAATCAATGTTGCCGAGTTATGCAAGGTGAAGAAGACTATTGCCAATCCTCCGGTTTTTGAAGTAATTACCTCAACTTTTTAATTTTATCTTAATAATTTTCTTTAACAATCTCTGTGGCTCTCTGTGAATCCAGTGATTTTAAAAGTGTAATAAAAAAAAGAACTTACACAGAGTTACCAGAGAAGCACAGACACAGATTTATTTAATTGTCAGGCTAAATACATATTGATTAGTTGCTCATAAAGCTCCTGTTTGCCACTTCTGGTTTCAGGTCCACCTATCTCAGAAGCAATTTCTCTCAGTTTCTCCAGAGTAAGTTTTCCCTTTTCAAAATCTTTACCGGCTCCTTTATCAAACGATTCATATCTTTTCTTTCTCATCTTAAGGTAGTCGCTATCTTTCAGTACTTTGTCAGCAATGACAAGAGCCCTGGCAAAAGTATCCATTCCGCTCACGTGAGCTATGAAAATATCTTCGATGTCAGTGGAGTTACGTCTGATTTTAGCGTCGAAATTGATACCTCCAGTTGAAAATCCTCCTGCCTGAAGAATAACCATCATGGCTTCGGTGATCTCATAGATATTTGTAGGAAACTCATCTGTATCCCAACCATTCTGGTAATCCCCTTTATTGGCATCTATGCTGCCAAGCAGCCCTGCATCAGCAGCAACCTGCAGCTCATGCTGGAAAGTATGACCTGCAAGAGTGGCATGATTGACTTCAATATTCAGCTTAAAATCTTTATCCAGACCATGCTGACGCAAGAATCCTATTATTGTGGCTACATCAAAATCGTACTGATGTTTTGATGGTTCCATCGGTTTCGGTTCAACAAGGAATGTCCCCTTGAATCCGATATTTCTGCCATAGTCACGGGCCATTGAAAGCATCATCCCCATATGTTCCAGTTCTCTCTTCATGTCGGTATTGTGGAGACTCATATAACCTTCCCTTCCGCCCCAGAATACATAGTTCTCTCCTCCCAGAGCAACAGTTGCAGCAATCGCATTCCTGAGCTGGACACCTGCATTAGCCACAACGGTAAAATCAGGATTTGTGGCAGCGCCATTCATATATCTTGGGTTTGAAAAGAGATTTGCAGTGCCCCAAAGCAGTTTAACTCCTGTTTGTTCCTGCATCTTCTTCATAACGGGAACAATCTTTTCAAGACGTTTTTCAATTTCAAAAACAGAACCATCTCCAACAATATCTGTATCATGGAAACAATAATACCCGGCGCCGATCTTGGTTATAAGCTCAAAAGCAGCATCCAGCCTTTGTTTTGTTTTATCATCATTATTGGCATCTTTCCATGGATAGAACCTTGTGGCATTTCCAAACGGATC